>JADFFS010000219.1 GCA_022568195.1 Chloroflexota bacterium
CCCATCGCGACGTACCCATAGGCTCCTCCTGCAAATCCAGGGTTAACCGTGGTACAGAATCCTGTGAAGCCACCAAGGCAGTTCTTGCAGAAACCGCAGGCGACGTTGAAGGGCATAACCACCCGGTCACCGACCTTGCGCTCCTTTACCGCGGGACCCACCTCCTGGATGATACCCATGTTTTCGTGGCCGAACACGATCCCCGGCTCGGCGGCTGTCCGACCCTCGTACATGTGCAGGTCGGAGCCGCAGATACACGACGATGTGATCTTTATGATCGCGTCGTTCGGGTGTTTGATTGCTGGGTCGGGTGCGTTCTCGACAGCCACTCTGAACGGCTCTTTATAAACAACGGCTCTCATGAGCATGCCTCCCCTCGTCTATTTGTTTCTAACGATCATCACCCGTCACCCAACATAGCTCGGTCGGCATCAGAGCATCAGATGCACCCACCTCAGGTTAATAGTGTTCCCCAACCAGGGATGCTGTGGCCAGACGCCTAGGTCGGACGATGCTTAGCGGGGCGTGGACCCCGACCTAGACGCCTCCCTCTGGCCAAAAGGTACGCAGGTATTTGTATAGTAATTAAAATCCAACTGGGTGAGTGTTTGGAAGTTCCTTAGCAATATCCGTAGCTGCTTTCGAGCACTCCGGATGCCCCCAACCACCGGGGCTAACGATGTGACCTAGGACCTTGCTAAACGTGAGGTCAAGAACTATGTTGTCGTCCCCAGTCCCACTTACGCCTCCGGGGATGTTATCCAAACCAAGGGCGTCGCGCGTCTTCCAAGCAATATTATGGTCTGCGCAGGAAGAATCGCCGCTCACTCCTATGGCCCCGACAAGTGTCCCATCGATCTTGTAAAGGGCTAAGCCACCACCAAAAACATTCACACCACCGATCCTCTCACCGACCATAGGGTCATTGTGTAAACCAGCTCGTGAGGGGTCACCGCCATAAGCAACAGAGGTATCTACAGGATTACTCGCCTGCAAACCAAACAAGCTGCCTCCGGGCTGCACCGCCGAAAAGAGGTTCGCGGTGGATAGTGCAAGCCCCTTCAAACTGAAGGAGTTGGCGGTATTGGCTTTTTGAGCGGAAATCACTCGGCTGCCCGGCCACTGGTCACCTCGTTCTTCGCCGGTAAAAGCTACCACACACACTACACCGTCTCGGTTGACTATGGTGCCCCACATATCAAGATCGAACCCTCCGTTCCCATTAGAATCGTTGCGAGCGGCAGAGAGCTCTTTTTTCAGCTCATCATGGCTTGGCAACTCGCTACAGATCACGTCGTGCGATGCCTCACTCTGTGCCGCGAAGACCAAGGACGCCCCTACCGCGAGGGCCACGATAGTCAGCGCAAAGATGCCTCGAAATGCCCAGGAACTTGACAGCCGAAGGTATGTCATGTCGATTCTCCTTAAATCTTCAGTCCCCCATTAATCCCATCTAGGCCGGCATTTCTCAGATCAAGCCGGAACTCCCCATTTCAACTCATCCCGGCCCAATTCAATGGAGCGGTGGCAGTATACGCTGGCCTTAAGATGCACGTCAACCTATGTTTCCCCAATCCTCAGTTACGATTCGCGCACTCCTTATTCGGTTTCAGCGCACTCCATCGTCATCCAAGTGCGCTTGTAGCCTCCGCAGGCCCGGTCAGAAGGCGCACTTCCCCCGCCCCGATGGAATCGGGCTCTCTTCCGCTAGCCACGTGCCGGAGATAACCTGCCGATGCGGCAGTCAACGAACTCTCGAGTTGCGCCTTCGTACCGGTAGCCCTATCATTGCTGTAGCTATCAACCCACACCTGTCAGCTGCCGCACAAATAGCTGAATGTTGACGGCTGAGCCATGATTGCTGGAGTGAAACCATGTTCCCCCAAACGGTGTTCCCCGACACCGCCCTGGTTGACCCACATGGTCAGTTGGTCATCGGCGGCTGCAACACATTGGAGCTGGCGGAAGAGTACGGTACCCCGGTTTACATCTTGGACGAAGCTACTCTGCGTGCCCGGTGCCGCAGTTTCCTCCAGGAGTTCCAGCAACGATACTCGGCGACCACCGTCGACTATGCCGCCAAAGCCTACATCAATCCGGCCCTGGCAAGGATATTCCAGGAAGAAGGGTTGGGCCTGGATGTAGTTTCCGGAGGAGAGCTAGCCATAGCCCAGAGCGTGGGTTTTCCTCTGGAGAAAGTCACTTTTCATGGCAACAACAAATCCCGAGAAGAGCTGGCCCAGGCGGTGGAGCATGGCGTCGGGATAGTGGCGGTGGACAGCTTCTATGAGCTAGACCTCCTGGACCGGATTGCGGCCGACGCGCGCAAGGTCCAGGAAATCCTCATCCGCGTCTCCCCGGGAGTGGACCCCCATACCCATGTGCACACAACCACCGGCATCCTGGACACCAAGTTCGGCTTCTCCATCCAAACCGGACATGCCGCCGAAGCCGTGCGGCGAGCGGTGGCGGCCTCCAACCTGAAGCTGTTGGGTTTGCATTTCCACCTGGGCTCTCCCATTTTCGAGCTGGAGCCCTACCGGCTGGCTATCGACTTGGTACTGCGCTTTGCCGCCGGGCTGCGGGAAGAGGGCCTGGAGCTTGAGATGTTCAGCCCCGGAGGCGGCTTCGCCATCGCCTACACCCGGGACGAGGAGCCCCCGGCGATTGGCGACTACGCCGAGGCCATAGTTTCGACTATGACGTCCACTTGCGACGAACTGGGCATGGCTCAACCCCGCTTGATAATCGAGCCTGGCCGTTCCATCATTGGCCCGGCGGGTGTAGCCCTGTATCGGATCGGGGCCATCAAGGACATCCCCGGGGTACGCAAGTACGTTAGCGTCGATGGCGGCATGGGGGACAACATCCGGCCGGCCCTGTACCAGGCGGTGTACGAGGTGGTGCCCGCCGGCAAGATGGACCAAGATCCGACGGAGAAGGTAACCATCGCCGGCAAATATTGCGAGTCGGGGGACCTGCTGGCCTCGGATATAATGCTGCCCGAGATGGAAGCGGGAGACGTTCTTGCTATTCCGGCCGTTGGCGCATACTGCCCCTCCATGGCCAGCAACTACAACCTGAACCCCCGGCCGCCCATCGTGCTGGTCAACAACGGCCAGAGCCGTTTGATTCGCCGCCGCGAGAGCTACCAGGACATGATGTTATGCGACGTGGTGTGAGAGGCTGGGGCGAGGCATTCCGACACTCTGGCTCCCCTTTTTTGCTACTGGGTGAGCTTCGAATGGCTCGGTCCGCCAAGATTTTCTTCGGACCCGAATGCCCTCCACCAATCTCATTGACACCAGTATAACCCAGGTTATACTGGATGCATGAAGACGGCGATCTCGATTCCTGACCCGTTGTTTGGGGCGGCGGAACGTCTCGCCAAGCGTTTGGGACTCTCCCGGAGCGAACTTTTCCAGCGGGCGCTGCAGGCGTTCCTTCAGCAGCACAATGACGACGGGGTAACCGAAGCCCTCGACAAAATTTACGGCCCGGCCTCCGAGGACGGGTCCCTCGATCCTCTCCTGGAACAGTTGCAGCTGGCCTCGTTACCCAAAGATGAATGGTGTTAAGCCGAGGCGAAATTTGGTGGGCCAGCATCGCAGCTCCTCGGGGTTCCGAACCGGGATTCCGCCGTCCGGTGGTGGTGGTCCAGTCGGACGCTTTCAATCTGAGCGCCATTCAAACCGTCATCGTTGCGGTAATCACGTCAAACACCCGCTTGGCGGCAGCGCCCGGTAACCTGACTCTGACACCGGAGGAGAGCGGGCTCCCCAGGGAATCGGTGGTCAATACTTCCCAGTTGATTACACTGGACAAGCAGTATCTGACGCAGCATGTGGGAAGTCTTCCATCGGACCGGCTAGCTGCATTGGACGAAGGGCTTCGTTTGGTCCTGTCCCTGGCTTAACACCCATATAACCGTTTGGCGCAGTCATCTACCTTCGTTGATCGATCGTCCGGCCGGCCGCTGCCGGCTGAGTGCTCTAATATGTGGCAAGTGTACGGTCAGGATCATATAATCCGGCAACTGGAAGCCAGCCTCACAGAAGGCCGTTTGGCTCACGCTTATCTGCTGGTTGGCCCCCCCCACGTGGGCAAAATGGCCCTAGCCATAAACCTGGCCCAAGCCGTAAATTGTCTTGAAGGCGCCGGCGCGCCGTGTGGCAACTGCGCCCAGTGCACCCGCATCTCTCAGGGAATTCATGCCGACGTTCGGGTGGTCGCGGTTGGATCAAACGAAGAAGGTGGCCCAACCAGGACCGTAATTGGCATCGACGACGTAAAAGAGGTGCTGCGTCAGGTGAACTTGAAACCGTTTGAGGGGTCCCGTAGCGTAGTAATCTTCGACGGCGCCGAATCGATGAGCGAAGAGGCCGCCAACGCCTTGCTGAAAACCCTGGAGGAACCTCCCGATCAGGTCATGATTTTGCTGCTGGCCCATGACGAGGACGCCTTGCTGCCCACCGTTCGCTCCCGATGCAGACGGCTACTGCTGCGTCCGGTGGCCAAGGACCTGGTGGTAAGCAAGCTGGTGAACGACTACCAAGCGGACCCCGATCAGGCGGAGAACCTGGGCCGCATCTCCCGGGGCTGCCTGGGATGGGCGGTGGACGCCCTGGCAAATCCGGAAATTCTCGAAGAGCGCGAAAACCAGTTGGCCCGGTTATCCGAGGTCTGCCGGGCGGGGTTGAGTGACCGTTTCAGCTACGCCAACGACCTGGCCAGCACGTTTTCCAGAGACAGGGAGTCCGCCAGGCAGGTGCTTTACCTATGGCTTCGTTGGTGGCGGGACCTGCTGTTGGTCAAAGAGGGCGCCGACGAGTACCTCCACCACACTGATTGCACTGAAGAGTTGCGCCTCCAAGCAACCCAATTGCGCACCGTCCAGGTGGTGAACTTCATCAAATCCCTGAACCAAACCCTGGAAGCCCTTGATCACAACGCCAGCCCCAGGCTGGCATTAGAGCTTTTGATGCTCAACCTACCCGGCGTGGGAATCGCAACATGACGCGGGTAACAGGCATACGCTGACGCCAGGCCGACCCCATAACCTACGCGGACGCCGCGGATATGGAGCTGCGCCGCAACAACTAGGTGGTTGTCCAAGCCCAGAAGGGGCAGGAGTTTGCCTGGGTCGTCCGAGAACCCCGCAACTTGGTCTTGTCCCTACCCGACGACGAGCCCCTGTTGACGGTAACCCGCAAGGCGACCGCGTCGGACTTCGGAAGGTGGCAGCAAATCAAGGAAATGGAGCGGGACGCGTTCAAAGTCGCCCGTAGCAAGGCCCGGGAGCTCGACCT
>JADFFS010000052.1 GCA_022568195.1 Chloroflexota bacterium
GAGAACACTCCCAGGACGAACAGGGTCCCCACCACGGCGGAGGCCACTCCAATTACCCCCACCAGCACCAGCACCGGGACCATCCTGGTTCGCGGACGGGGCTCGCTGAGAATCTGACGAAGCTCAATCGAGCCCGATTTGTCGATGGTGAACTGTTCGACACCGGGATCTCCCTTGAATCCACGGGCCGGCCGGTAACTGAGCCTGACCTGGTAGTAATCCTCTCCTTCTTCCGAGCTCAATACCTCCCAAACCAGGTCAACCTGGGAGTATCGGGGGCCGTAGATGTCGGTGTTCTCCCGGGCATGTTGGATGGCCCGAAGGCGGGCCTGGTCCAAGGAGATATAGCCCAGGGCCTCACCCTCGGTGGTGAACTCGAACTTTTCTTCCTGTTTTCCTTCGTCTTCGGCCATGACGATTTATTCTAACATTGGGGGTCGGCGCAAAATCTAGCCCGTGACTGCCTCCAAGCCGTGGGGAGGAATCTGAAACGGCGGCTTGGGTGCCGGCATGGGAATTTCAATCACCACCGGGCGCTGGGCCTTGAGCGCGCTGCGCAGGGCGTCGCCCAACTCCTCACGGCTGGCCAATTTGATCCCCAACGCGCCGTATACCTCGGCCAGTTGGGCAAAGTCGGGGTTGTGCAGCTCGGTGCCGATCGTGCGGCCCCCGTAACGGCTTTGCTGGTCGTTGTAGGACGCGCCCAGCATCCCGTTGTTGAAAACCAAAGTTACCAGATTGATCCCTTCCTGGACCGCGGTGGACAGCTCGCTGGCCGCATAGTGGAAGCCGCCGTCTCCGATGGTGGCTACCACCTGGCGGTTGGGGTTGCCCACCTTGGCTCCCAATGCGGTGGGGAAGGCATACCCCAATGTGGCGAAATAGCTCGGGGTCAAATAGCTCCGGGGCTTGAGCACGGGGTAAGCCAGGTGGCTCCAGTAGCCGATGTCCGTGGTGCCGGCGACCATGATTGCGTCGTCGTCCAACTCCCGGCGGATGGTTTCGATGATCTCCACCTGCAACGGGGCCATCTCTTTTATCTCGGAGTCAGTCTGCTGCCGTATCGAGGTCATCTCCGCGTTTGTCCACCGGCTGGCATGGATGCTGCCTCCCAGCTCGTTCAAAAGCCCTTGCAATCCCAAACGCCCGTCGGCCGTAATGCCCACGGCAAGGGGAAAGTTGCGTCCCACCTCTTCTGGGTCGGCGTCTATCTGAATCAGCTTTTGGTGGGGCTGAAACGACCAGGGCACGCTGGGGCTCATGTGCAGCCGGCTGCCCACGGCCAGAATGACATCGGCCTGAGGCAATGCCAGGTATCCCGGCCCGTGGCCGTAGTAAAAGGCGCCCAGGGAGTGGGGGTCGTCTTCGGGGATGGCGCCCTTGCCCTCGGGGGTGGTGATGACCGGAGCGTTGAGCGCCCGCGCAAGTTCTAGCAGCTCCTGGGATAAATCGGCCTCGCGCGCGCCTCCTCCCGCCCAGATCAAAGGACGCTCGGCTTGCGACAGGAGCCGGGCAGCGTCCCGAATTTGAGACGGCTCCGGGGCCTGTTTAGCGAACACTTCAACCTCAGGCAGGTCGGTGTCGGCGGTGGCCGGAAGCACGTCCCAGGGAATCTCTATTTCCACCGGCCGGGGTCTGCCCGTGCTCAAGTGCTCGATGGCCTTGTGGACCATCCCGGGAATCTCCTCTACCTGGGTAGCGCGGTCACACCACTTGGTCAGGTGCTTGAATATGTCCAGTTGCTCCCCTATTTCGTGTAGGGCGCCCCGGTTTTTGCCCAGGTTGTAACTTTCAATCTGGCCGCAGACCAAAAGCACCGGAGATGAGGTTGCGTAGGCGGTCCCCAGGGCGGCGGTGGCGTTCAGGGCCCCCGGGCCGGGCACCACCAGGGCGACACCGGGGCGGCCGGTGGTCCGTGCGTAACCATCGGCCATGTACGCCGCCGATTGCTCGTGTCTAACCAGCACCAGACGTATGCTGGGTTCGTGGAAGAATGCGTCGAAAGCATCCATGATCTGGACCCCGGGCAGGGCGAACACCACCTCAACGCCTTCACGCGCCAGGGATCCGACCAGGGCCTGTGAGCCGCTCATTTGCGGCATAGCACACCTCGCTGAGTTGGACTGGAGCTAGCGCTCCCAATTCTAGTCTGCGGGTACTGGCTGTCAACCATAACCCGCCTGGGATCAACCCACTACATCTGGCTCCTGTATCTGAGGACCCGTATAGTATCCGATTATCCCAGGCCACCGCCCACAACCCGTGATGGGCTTATATCCATTGAATTTGAAAACTGCCAATGTCATTCCGACCGCACGGACCCCGATGACATCGGGGTGGGGATGGGTGGAACGGCCCCACCCCAGATTCCTCACCCTTCTACGAAGGATTCGGAATGACATCTGCGTGTTGATGTCGCTTTGGCTTTGGATAATCGAAGGACCCTAATGTATCGCCGCGTAGAGTTGCCAAAAGTTAGCGTGGGTGGCAACATACGACCGGTACGGGCCCAAGTGGCCGCCTCATTGTCAGCAGGAGGGTGACCTTGGCTACTGCAAATCCCTTCCGTTTTGCCGGATATCCCATCCGCATCCACGCCGGAGACGGCGCCATCGCCCAGCTGGGGGACGAGGCCGGCCGGGCTCGGGTAGAGCGGGTGTTCGTGGTTTGCGGACAGACGGTGGCTCACCGAACCGACCTGCTTGACCGGGTCCGGGACGCTTTGGGCGAGCGGTTGGCCGGGGTGTTTGACGGCACTGAAGCAGCGTCGCCCCTTCCTTCGGTGGAGCAGGGCGTTGCTATGGCGGCCGATGCCGGGGCAGACGCCATCGTTGCCCTGGGCGGTGGCAGCGCCGTGGTGACCACCCGGGCAATTGTCATTCTACTGGCGGAGGGTGGCACAGCCCACGATCATGCCACCAAGTACCCTCCGGGCCAGCCTCCCGTGAGCCCGCGGTTGATGAAGCCCAAGATACCCAACTTCGTCGTCCTGACCACACCCACCACGGCGGCTACTCGGGCCGGTACTGCGGTATTGGACCCCGACACCGGTCACCGGTTGGAGTTGTTCGATCCCAAGACCAGGCCCGCAGCCATGTTCTGGGACACCGCGGCCCTCGAGACCGCTTCTCCATCCCTTTGCCTCAGCGCCGCGGGTTCCTGCTTCAGCGGCGTGATAGCCGCCCTGCAATCCAAAGCGCGTCCGAATCCCTTGGCCGAAGGAGACTTGTTGCAAGCCCTTCTGCTGCTGCAGGAAAACCTGCCGGTGGTGCACTCGGGAACCGGCAGCGCTGACGCCCGCGTCAACCTGTGCGCGGCGGCGTATTTGAGCAACCGGGCTTCCGACAGCAGCGGAGGCAGCGGGTCCCTGGCGGTTGTTACGTCCCTGGCCCACTCTCTGGATAGCCGCTACCCGGAATGCAGCCACGGCGCCGCTTATTCCATCCTCACCGCTCCGGGAATGCGATTCAACATGGAGTACAACCTGGATGGGCAGGCACGGCTGGCCTCCCTCTTGGGGGTGGCCCTCAAAGGGACGGACCAACGGGCACAGGCGAAAGCCGCTGCCTCTTCGGTGGGGGACACCTATCTCAGTCTGGGGATGCCGTCACGGCTGAGCGAGGTGGGTGTGACCGAGCAGGGCATCAGCGAGATCGCCCAGGACTCCATGACCGATTTCGCCATACATAGAAACCTGCGTCCCGTCGAGGATGCCGCCCAACTGGAAGAGTTGCTCAGGGAAATCTGGTAGGCGGGGCAAGACTTGCGAGAGTTGCTAAATCTCAGCCTCGAACCTAACCAGCACAGCGGGGCTACTGGCGGAATCACCGGGCGTCATTTTGGCCCAATCGGCGATCCGGCAGCCCACGACCCAGGCGATGCCCCTGTCCGACACCAGCAAAGGAACGCGATCGCGCCAGACCCGGGGCACCTTGGCGTCGGTGAAAAAGTCTTGCAGCTTTTTCTCCCGGGCCATACCCAGGGGCTGAAACCGGTCCCCCGGCCGCCGGGTACGCACGACAAGCCGCTCGCCCAAGGAGGCTCGGTCCAGCCATTCCGACCAAGAAACCTCCTGCGCTGGACCTGCGCCTGTTGGCCGGGACCAAAAATCCCCTGCCCGGCCCTCTGTTTCTAAGCTTCCCCCTTTCCCCGCTGCTGTAAAGGGTGCATGGGGTGACGTGTCTGTTCGCAGGGTAATCCGCCATCCACCGGCCATGTGGACCCGCTCTTGCCCTTCCCCGTCCGGCAGGGATACTGGGTGCTCGCCGTCCAGCTTGGGCAAGGTGTCGTCGCCCGCAGGGTCTTTAGACAAGACGAGTTGCCGGTAGGAGCGATGGAGCTTCAGACCGCCGGGCAGGTCCAGGGAGCGGCCCGATTCACCGCCGGCCACCAACCCGGCCATGGCGTTGATGTGGCTTTCCCGCAACCTGCGGGAGTGGCCCACCAGTTGAACGTAGCCCCGCCGCAGCACCATCTTTTGCAAGGCTGGATGCAAAGATGCCAGGGCGGACAGGTCAAAACTAATTTGGCTGGCAACTTGAAGGGCGACCAGAGGCCACACCCGGTCCACTTCTTGGTCCATGTATTCCAGGGTCTGCGCGGCCGTCCGGCTCAACCGAAGCAACGACTCGCTAACCTGTGGATTGTATTCGGCGGCCAGCAAGGGTAGCAGCTGATGCCTGACTCGGTTGCGAGTGAACCGGTGCAGATAGTTACCGCTGTCCTGGCGGAAGTCCCGGCTCAGGGCACGGCAATAGTCCGTAGTGTCGGCCTTGGAAACCCCCAGCAAAGGGCGAAACAGGCGCAGATTTGCCTCGGCCCCCGGCCAGGGCCACTGAGACAGGAATTCCATTCCCCGGAGTCCGTTCAGCCCGGTCCCCCGCAGAACGTGGAGCAACACGGTCTCGGCTTGGTCGTCGGCCGTATGGCCGGTAGCAACGGCAGCGGCGCCGAATTCTTTGGCTACCTCGGCCAGGAACGTATACCGCATCTCCCGCGCGGTCTGCTCGAAGGAGGAGATGCCCCGCTGCCGTTGGTATTCAATGGGGTCCTGCTTGTCTACCGTGCACGGCAGACCCAGGTCATGGGCCATCGCCTCAACAAACCTGGCGTCCTCGTCGGCCTCTTCGCCCCGAAAATCGTGGTTCAAGTGGGCGACGTGGAGCTTCAGGCTATGCTGCTCCATCAACCGGTGCAGGCTGAAAAGTAGGGCTGAGGAATCGGGTCCCCCGGACACGGCCACCACCAGCAGCCTGCCGCCGCCGCTAAACCCTGCTCGGGTTAGGGCGCCGGCCACATGCGTTTCCAGAGTGGAGACAACGGACATCGGAGATTTCTGGCGGATTCTACCGGTTCTCGGGTGAGAGATGGCAGGTGGAATTGTAACTAACCAGGCGGCGTCCCCGGTCGTCGATCTCGACGGTGCAGATCGAGCTCAAACTGAGGGTCATGCGGTGAAAGTTGGACAATGGCATACCCAGCAGCCGGCCAATGATAGTCCTGATAGCAAAGTTGTGGGACACCACTACCAAAACGTCGTCATCGCCGTGGGCTTGCTCCAGGTCGGTGACGGCCCGCCAGGCCCGTTCTTGCAGCTGTACCAACGACTCTCCGTTGGGCATTACCAGGGAGCCGGGGTCGTTGCGCCAGGTGGCGTAGACCTGGGGCCATTTGGAGCGCATCTCGGCTCCCGTGACTCCCTCCAAGTCGCCCAGCGCCAGCTCCTTCAAGCTGGGCACAGGGACCACCGGTACTTGGGCAACTTGGGAAATCTCTTGGGCGAGCTGCATTGTCCTGTGGAGAGGGCTGGAGTAGATCGCCATCTCCTTGCCAATTTCTAACGCTTGGGCCGTCTCCTTGGCCTGAGCCAGCCCTCGAGCGTTCAACGCGATGTCTTTTTGCCCCTGAAACCTGCCCAGCTTGTTCCACTCGGTTTCGCCGTGCCGTATCAGGAGCATCTTCACTGGGTAGTCTCTTCCTGTTCGGTGCGAATCCTGCGCAATTCCACCTTTTCTATTTTGACACCGCTCATGGCCTTGACCGTGAGCACCAAGTCCTCATATTCCACCACGTCGCCCTCTTCGGGGATACGGCCCAGTTTATCCAGGATGAAGCCCGCCACCGTCTGGTAATCACCGTCGGGCAGCCTCATGTGCAGTTCTTCATTGATTTCCGCGATTCCCATGCTGCCATCCAGCGAGAAGGTGTGCTCGTCCACCGGTGTGTAGGGTTCCTCCGGAGATTCTCCTTCCCCACCCACTTGGCCGACTATTATCTCCAGAAGCTGCCTGAGGGTTGCCAAGCCGGCGATCCCGCCGAACTCGTCCACGGTCAGCACCATGCCATGCCCGGCCTGCTGGATCTCGCTAAAAGTGCTACCCACAGGCTTCGTTTCAGGCACAAAATAGGCAGGCCGAACCAACTCGGTTACGCTGTCTTGGGGCTGAATCTTGGACCGCCCCATCGCCAGAAGTACGTCCTTGCTGACCAAAACGCCGGTAATATTCTCCGTCGAACCTTCAAATACAGGAAACCTGGAGTGGCTATGCTCCGCGTACAACGACAGGAAGGCTTCCAATGTGGTGCCCTGTTCAAGCCATACTATTTCTGGTCTTGGAGTCATTATCTCCCGCATCTGCCGGTCGCCGAAGCGGAACACTTTCTCCAGCAACTCCGCCTCCGCCGGTTCCATGGTCCCGGAATGGGCGCCGACGGCAATGAGGGTCCGGATTTCCTCCTCCCCGATTTGGGGAGGCGCACCAGTCACGCCCAGTGCCCTGTTGGCAACCCAGCTCACCCCCTGGAGCACCCGAACGGCGGGGAAAAGGGTCAGGCCCACCAACGATAGCGGGCGGGAGACGGCAAAGGCCACCGCTTCGGAACGGTGCCAGGCGATGGTCTTGGGCACGGTTTCGCCGAATACCAGCAAGACCAGCGTGACTCCAAAGGTCGCTACGATCAGCGCCACGAAGTTGTTGCCTATCAAGTTGACCACCAAGACAGTGCCCAGAGCGGCAACGGCGGTGTTCACCAGGTTGTTGCAGAGCAACACCGTGGCAAGAAACTTCTCCGGCCGCTGGATGAGCTGGGCCACTCGGTTGGCCCCAGGCTGGCCAATGCTTACCAGGTGCGTTAGCCGCACCCTCGAAAGGGCGACAAAGGCCGTCTCCGAGGCGGAGAAGAAACCAGACAGGACCAGACAAACGAGGAGCAGCGCTAACTTCCAAAAATCTGCGGTCTCCATTTTCGGAGAACACCTCCACAAGCCAGCCCGGCATGTTCCCAAAGGACGGCTCACGTTTCGATGATAGCATCGGCTTGAATCTGGTGTAAAGTTGACGCATTCTGCCCTTGTGCCTATGATGAACCCAAGAGTCGGAATAAATTGAAAGGTAATCAGCAACTGGCTGGCTTATTCTTGACGAAATCTATCCAACGATGGGGGCACTAAGCTATGGGAGCACTAAGGCATGGGCCTTAAAGTTCTGGGCATCGAAACGTCGTGCGATGAGACCGCGGTGGGAGTGGTGGAAGACGGCCGCCATCTACGCTCCAACATCATTGCGTCTCAGGTGGAGTTGCACGCGCGTTACGGTGGCGTGGTCCCGGAGGTGGCTTCCCGCCAACACATCAGGGACATCGTCCCGGTGGTGGAGCGGGCTGTGTCTGAATGCGGTCTGACCCTGGACCAAGTCGATGTTGTGGCGGTCACCTACGGTCCCGGGCTGGGCGGTTCCCTGATTACCGGTTTGAACACGGCCAAGGCCTTGGCCTACGCCCTCGGTGTTCCCTTGGTGGGGGTGAATCACCTGGAGGGGCACATTTACGCTGCCTGGCTCAGCCAACAACTACCCGATGAAGACCCCGGCTTCCCCCTGGCCTGCCTCTTGGCGTCGGGGGGCCACACCGACCTGATTTTGATGGAGGGCCACGGCGTCTACAAGCTGCTGGGCCGCACCCGGGACGACGCAGCCGGGGAGGCCTTCGACAAAGCGGCCCGGATCCTGAGCTTGAGCTTCCCCGGCGGTCCTGAGATTCAACGGGTGTCCCAGGGCGCGGCGGGGGAGGAACACCTGCCCAGGGCGTGGATGAAGGGGACCCTGGACTTCAGCTTCAGCGGCGTGAAAACCGCGTTGCTGCACATGGCCCAAGCCAAGGGCGTTTACCCTTCGGGTCCCGGCGACCCGCGGCCGGCGGAATTCGATCACTTGGTCCGGGAGATGGCGTCGGCTTTCCAGGAGTCGCTGGTGGACGTGATGACCGTGAAACTGCTGGAGGCCGCTGACCGTTATCACGCTCGTGGGTTGATTCTCGGCGGAGGAGTCGCCGCCAACACGTGGCTGCGCCGGGAGATCACCCGCTTGTCGCCTCTGCCGGTAATCATCCCGCCCCCGGTGTTATGCACCGACAACGGGGCCATGATCGCGGCCTGCGCTTATTACAAGTACCAGAGCGGACAGGAAGAGGGACTGGCGCTGGATATAGACCCGGGTCTGTCATTGGGTTAACAATTGGGGGTTAGAGATTGGGGGTTAGGTCTTGGCGGCTGGGAACCGGGGGTAGGACCTCAGGCCGGCGACGCGCTCAAGACTCGGGGCGTCCTTGGGACTGGGGAGGGGAATAGGAGTTTTGGGACCGGCGGTCGACAAACAACGTGTTAACTAGTTGGTAAACCTCTTCCCTCACTTGGCTACTGCGAAAAGGAAAGGTAAACAGCCAGTTGCTGCCCTGGAAGGTGACCGAGCCCGTCTCTTTAGCAAAGTAATACTTGCCGATCAGGAGGGCTCCTGCGGCTATGGCAATCAGCACCATGACGGAGCCAAGGTCCATCCTGATGAGCGGCACAGTAGGGCCATCAAATCGGCCGGTTAGCCAATAGGAGACGATCAGGTATAAGAATAGACCTCCCACCACCAGCATCAACCCCTGAAGCAATGATGCAGAGCCGCGAGCGCTGGATTTCACCACCACACCCTTCAACTCCTCCACAGGCACCAGGTAGGTTTCGTCCCGGCCGTCTTCCCGGGAAAAGGCCATGATCCGCTGATTGGTGGTGATCAGGATTTGGCCGTCGATGGGCGGTTCCTCGGTTAATCCCAGAGTCGGAGAAAAGGCGTGGCTGAGCCGCTCTCCGGGCAATAGAGCAACTTCCCGGATATGAGTGACATAGCTCTTGCGCTTTGGATCGCCGTTAAGCACTCCGCACCCCCAAAAATATACTACCACAATCACCTCGACGCTTCGTTCGCTGTGGCGGCCACGGCCGGGGTAATTCGGTCTAAGTTCGCTCCGTAACCCCCATTACATTGGGGTGGGGACACCTCAGACCTCCCTCGATCCAGTCGAGGCGCGAAACCTCCGGTCCTCGTCGCGGCTTGACACAAGCAGAGTGGAAAATAGAATTGAGGCATATATACCTGAATGGTTCGGATGCGTTCAATCGCTGGATCCGCGAGGTCCGGTGCCAGGTATGGGTTAGTGGGTGGTTGTAGAGTGATGAATGTCCTGGATTGAAGAGACAGACTTGCCCGATGTCCCTCCGATTTTCCGGGCGATGTCCTTGAATCCCGATGCATTGGATGCGGTCAAACGGCTCAACGAGGTCATCTCCTTCGGTAACTCCGGGCTGAGCCGGATTCAAGAAGAGTCCATCGCCACTGTGGTCGCCGTGGCCAACCGTTGCCGTCACGGCGCAATATCGCATGCCGGATTCCTCCGCCGCCATTCCAACAATCAGGAAATGGCAGCTCAGCTTTTACAGGATTACTCAAAAGCGGAGTTGAGCCGGCCGCTGCGGCGAATGCTTGACTTGGCCGTCAGGGTTACCCTCGACCCCGGTGGGCTGACCAAAGAAGATCTGCTAGGGCTGCGGGAAGCGGGCCTGGGGGACGCGCAAATCCTATCCGTGGTTTTGATCGCTTGCCTGAGCAACTTCATGGACCGGTTGGCTAACACCTTGGGGGTTGAGCTCCCCCCGGGGTATCAAGAGTTGGTTGACGGCTGGCTCGCTGGCGCCCGGGGCCCGGAGAACTGGCTGGCAACCCCAACCAAAGAAACCTCGTTTCGGTCCCAGCCCGAGAAAGCGCCCGCGGTTACCGCCGCCGAACGTTCAAACGAGGTCGTTTCCGGAGACCCCGGCGGGAACACCTTCGCGGAACTACGCACTAAATTGGAGTCTACTGTGGAATCCTTAGAATCCACTTTGGAATCCACTGAAGACACCTCTGTAGAAATACCAGTTGATGGGGTCCCCCAAGGGCAGCCCCCCAGCAACCACCCTGGAGAGCCGCCTCCCCTTGACGAGTCTCCAGTGGAAGCGCAAGGCCGTTCCCACAAAGACCTCATTGACCCCGTTGACCCGAGAGACGATCCTGCCGCCGAATCCCGTGGCAACAATGCTCCTCAAACCGAGCCTCCTCTGTCCAGGTTCATAAATGATTGCTGCCGGGTTTCTCCAGGTGAGACCGCCACCGCCAGGGACTTGTACATCGCTTATTTACGTTGGTGCGATGACAATGACGAGCAACCGTTGCGTCAACGCGACTTTGGCATGAAGCTATCCCAATCTGGTTACCGCCGGCAGCGGCGTTCCCGGGGGCGCCACTGGTGGACTGGAATAGGACTGCCCGAGCAGGTAGGGCACCCCGCGGATAACCCTGCCGCGGATTCTTACGACGGAGGAACTGAGTCGACGAGCATCGATTGAGTAGTATATTGACAGTCCAAGTGGCCTTGTGGTACGGTTTTTGGGTAAAGGCTGTGATGGAGACGAGTAGGTAAGAGTAGGCGCCTAGCGAGCCTGGTTCGGTGAAAGCAGGTGCGCTGAACTTATCCGAAAATCCCTCCGGAGCCGCCAGCTGAATCCCCTGACAATCGTCTGAAAACTATGGGGAGTGTAAGCCAGGCCGGGGTCGCCGCCCGTTAACCGCGGCGGGGCATGTTAGTGTCCTGATTGAGAGGTCCCGGCCTGGCCGGGGCAAATAGGGTGGTACCGCGGGAATTAGAATGTCCCGTCCCTATGGGGCGGGTCTTTTTTTGTGTGTGAAACAAGACGGCTTGGGGACTCCGGATGAAACAGCCACAACTTGGCAAGCTCCAGGCAGGGGTTCTGGACCATCAGAACGATGCATAGAAGGCGGGATTTCCTCGGGAGGCTAATTTGAAACTCAAGGGTTCGGAAATCATCTGCGAGACATTGCTCCACGAAGGGGTTGACCTGTTGTTCGGGCACCCCGGCGGCGCGATTTTGCCCTTTTACGATGCCCTTTGGAGCTACCCGCAATTGAGGCATATTTTGGTCCGCCACGAGCAAGCAGCAGCCCACGCGGCGGACGGTTATGCCAGGGTCACCGGCAAAGTCGGCGTCTGCGTGGCCACTTCGGGTCCCGGCGCCACCAACCTGGTCACCGGAATCATGGGGGCCAAGGCCGACTCGGTGCCCTTGGTGGCGATCACCGGGCAGGTAGCCCGCGCCTCTTTGGGCTCGGAAGCCTTTCAGGAATGCGACACCTGCTCAATCGTGGCGCCCTGCACCAAGAGGACCTTCATGGTCATGTCTGCCGGAGACCTGGCGCCCACCCTGCACGAGGCCTTCCAAATCGCCCGGGAAGGCAGGCCGGGCCCGGTGCTGGTGGATGTCCCAAGAGACGTGCAATTGGAGGAGGCCGAGTTCGAGTTTCCCGAAACTCCATCCAAGCCTGATGCGCCTCTTTCCGCGCCTCTTTCTGATGAGGTATTGGAGGAAGTTCAGAATGCGGCCCGGCTGATCAGCGAGGCCAAACGGCCGATAATTATCAGCGGCCACGGCATCATTGCCTCGGGGGCGTCCCAAGAGTTAAAGCAGCTGGCCGAGGTGACCGGCATCCCGGTGATAACTACGCTTCTTGGTTTGAGCGGGTTCCCCGGGAATCATCCCTTGAGTCTGGGTATGCTGGGAATGCACGGCATGTACTGGTCCAACATGGCGGTGGACCAGGCTGACGTGATCGTGGGCTTGGGAATGCGGTTCGACGACCGAGTCACCGGCCGAGTGTCCACCTTCGCTCCCCACGCCCGGATTATCCACTTGGACATCGAGAGGGACCAAGTGGGACGGAACGTTCCGGTGGAAGTCCCCTTGGTTGGGGACGCCAAAGCAGTGCTCAAGGCGCTGGTGCCCTTGGTGAAGAAGGCGGAAGTCCCGGATTGGATAGAGCACATAGAGACGCTGAAGCGCGACCATCCTTCCCTGGCTATCCCCAACAGTGACATGCTGCAGGCCCAACATGTCTTTCGAGATTTGAACGAGTTGCTGCAAGAGAACCCGGAAAGCGTGGTGGTTACCGGAGTGGGCCAACACCAGATGTGGGCCGCCCAATTTTTGTTCTTCGACCGGTGCAACTCCTTTGTTTCTTCGGGAGGCCTGGGTGCAATGGGCTTCGAGTTGCCCGCATCCATGGGTGTGCAGGCTGGCCTGCCCAATACTTCGGTGTGGTGCATCGCCGGCGACGGTGGGTTTCAGATGACATTGCAGGAGCTGGCCACCATATCCGAGGAAAAACTGCCCGTAAAAATCGCTCTGTTCAACAACGGCCATCTTGGAATGGTCCGCCAATGGCAGGAGATGTACTTCCAAAACCATCTGAAAGCGGTGCCCATTCCGGGTCCCGACTATATCAAGCTGGCCCAGGCCTATGGTTTAGAGGCGGTTCGGGTTACCGACCGGGAAGATGTCATGCCCGCCTTGCGCCAAGCCCAGGAATCTAAGGGTCCCTTCCTGATCGAGTTCGTGGTCGATCCTTCCGCCAACGTCTACCCCATGGTGCCGCCCGGTGGCGGCTTGGCGGATACCATCGAGGACCCTGCGGTGGCCGGCGGCGCACAAGCCGGTCCCTGATCCCCGCCCGCGTTCTCTACAGGGCCAGATTGATTTGGCTTATCGTCGCCCCCTGGCGCGTAGAACAAGAAGGACAAAAAAGGCAACCAGCAACACGCCGCCAACCGGTACAGCGATGGCCACGATCACGCCAATGCTTAACCATGGCGAGGCTCCTACCAAAGACACCACTATCCTGGCGTCCGGCTTCTCAGGGCGAGTCGTGTCTCCTTCTTTGACCGGAGCCCCTTCCCGTACCTCCTTGACGAAGACATCGCCTTCGCTCTCCAGGAAGTCCAGGGCCTGCTGGAAATCGGCTGGGAAGACCCGCAGCGATATATTGGCTTTGGACCGGTCGTCGCGCAACGACAGCACAACCTGGTCCACGACACCGTTCAACGTGATTACCAGGCTCTTCACACGGTCCACGCTGGCGGCAACTTCAGTGACCTCTATACTCAAGGAAGCCGAAGGGGACTCGATGGATTCCAACGGCGGCATCACAAGGGATACGGTGATTGTAGCCAGGTCCACTCGGCGCTCTAGGAACTTGAGTTGCCCCTGAAACCGCTCAATGTCCGACCTTACGCGAGATAGTTCCCTCTCGATGGTCAAGATCTCGCTCACTGTATTCGCCCTCTCCAGAAGAGACAAGAGGCTCTTCTCCTGTCGCAGGGAGCTTTTAAGCCGGGCTTCCAAGTCAATGAATCGCTCGGACACGTCTTCCGACCCAACGTTCCTGCTCCTTACTTTGCCCAGGGCCTCTATCCGTTCCATCCCAAGGAAAAACTGGTCTTGCGGCACGCGAATCGTCACCGTCGCTTGTTGCCGGTCTGCATCACCCGAGCTGGTCAGGTGTTCCACGAAGCCGCCCAAGCTCTCGGCAATAGCCCGGACCTCATTTATGGCCGCTTGCACCACCTCTACTTCAAGGGTGACCAGTGCCGTGGAGATCACCTTTCGTTGAACCGTTTCCAGGGCTTGGCTCGATGCGGCGGAAGACCCGACCGCCACTTCTTTAATCACGATTGCCTCTCGTGGCGCCGGTGTAGCCCGTGGCGCCGGTGTAGCCGAGGCCGCTGACACCGACTGAGCCTCTCTTACAAGAGCCTCATCCGGCCCCGCCCTGCCAGGAGCTCCGCAGGCCAACAATAACGAAAACACCGAAATCACCAGGATCAAAAGGAATTTACGCATCTTGCGACTCCTAAAGATTGTCTGTTAGCTATATAGACGGCGCAACGGCGGCAAAAGTTCCCGCCGGCAAGTGGCCAAGGATGCCGGAAGGGTGCAATCACGGGAAGAAATCCGGCAAAAGAGCGGCCAGGCCAGGTTGCGGATAACCCTGCCATAACCTATATTTGTTACTTGTTGCACGGAAACCATTGCCGCAATTAACGGGCACGTGACATTTAACTATAAGCATGCGAGCCCGTGTAGAACCGCCCGTCTAGAAACGGAGGAAGCTGTGGAAAAGGTAACGATTCAAGAAGCCTCCCACCGGCTTAACTTATCTCAGGCCGACATCCGCGAATGCATCCGCAACGGGGAACTCAAATCCTCACGAGAACCCGGACCTCGCGGGCAGCGCTGGATGGTTGAGCTGCCCGAGGAAGGCTGGGTGGATGGCTTTAGAGCATCCCTCCATGAATTGGCGCAGCAAATGACCCCTTGGTGGTGGCCCACCGAGCGCATGGCGGGCTTTGTGCACTACGTGCAGGACCTGGGGATCGAAGAGATCGAACCCCTGTACTTGTGCGGCCTAAAAGGCAACAATGTTTGGGATGCCAAAGGACATACTGAAGAGGACCGATGCCCCGAATGCGTGGAGGTGGCCAAGGAGCAGGGTCTGCCTCTCTGGTAGCCTGACCGCCAAATCCGGGCCAACTAGGGTGTCCGGAGCTCGCCAAGAATACCAACCCCAGATTTGATTTAGCCTCCCCCTCCGCCGATACCCAGCCCGGGCTCGGTCATTGCCTCCGGGTTCAGCAACTGGTCCAGTTGAGCCTCGGTCAGGTCTGTTTTGAGCCTGGCGACTTCCCTGATCGTCTGGCCGGTGGCGGCCGCTTCCTTGGCTATGGCGGCTGCGGCGTCGTAACCGATGGCCGGGGACAGGCCGGTTCCCAGCATCAATCCCTTCTCAAGCATTTCGGGGCCTACCGACGTGGCTTCTATGCCCTTGACGCACTGGTCGGCGAAGTTATTTGCCGAGGCTGCCAGCAACGAGATGGACTGGAGGATGCTGTAAGCAGCCACGGGCATCAGGGTGTTCAACTCGAAGTAGCTGCCTTGGCCCGCCAGGGTCACCGTGCTGTGGTTGCCAACTACCTGGGCCACCACCTGGATTACCGACTCGGCGATCACCGGGTTGACCTTGCCCGGCATGATGGAGCTACCCGGCTGGACCTCGGGCACGGTAATCTCACCCAGGCCGGCCCGGGGCCCGCAGGCCATGAACCGGATGTCGTTGGCGATTTTGTGCAGGCTGATGGCGATTGTCTCCAACACCCCGCTGGCTTCCACCGTCGCATCCAGGGTGGACTGAGCCTGGAAGTGGTTGTCCGTCTCCTGGATGTGGACCCCGGTCATCTGGGAAAGCAGCTGGCAAGTGCGTGAGGCGAACTCTGGGTGGGCATTGACACCGGTCCCCACCGCCGTCCCGCCCAGGGCAACCGAGGCCAGGGCCTGCTGGGTACGCTGCAATCGCTGGACGCCGAGTTCCGCCTGCCCGGTAAAGCCCAAGAACTGCTGGCCCAAACGTATCGGCGTCGCGTCTTGCAGGTGAGTGCGTCCGGTCTTGATAACCGGCCACAGCTCCTCAGATTTCTTCCGCAGCTCTCTACCCAGGTGCTCCAGCGCGGGAATCAAGTCCTCCTTGATGGCCAGCAGCGCCGACAGGTGGATGCAGGTGGGAATCACGTCATTGGACGACTGACATATGTTGACGTGGTCGTTGGGGTGGACCAACCGGGAGCCCAGGTCGCCACCCAGGATCTGAGAGGCGCGGTTGGCGATGACCTCGTTGGCGTTGGTGTTGGTGGAAGTCCCCGAGCCCGTTTGGAAAATGTCCAGGACGAAATGCTCGTCCAGCTTTCCATCGGCGGCTTCCTGGGCTGCTGCCACGATGGCGTCGCCGGTCTTCTCGTCCAAGAGGCCCAGGCCGATATTGGTCTTGGCGGCGGCCAGCTTGATCAGCCCCAGGGCACGGATAAAAGTGCGGGGGAACCGCAGGTCGCTTATGGGAAAGTTCAGGACCGCTCTCATGGTGGATGCGCCGTAGAGAGCATCGGCGGGAACGTCCATCGGACCCATGGAGTCTCTCTCGACCCGGAACTTAGGCTTGGTGGCGGCCATGGCAACACCGTCCTGTGCGATTTGCTTAGAGACGATAACGGGAACTCTACCGGCCCTCTTTAATCCAATCGGAGACCCGCTCGGCGATCATTATGGTGGTGGCGTTGGTGTTGGCGCGTATAACGTCGGGCATCACCGAGGCGTCAACCACCCGCAAACCCTGAAGACCGCGGACGTGACAGAACTGGTCCACCACGGCCATGGAGTCGGAATCCGGGCCCATCTTGCAGGTGCCGGAGATGTGGTGCTGGGTATAAGCGTTACGCAGCATCCAGTTGTCCAGGGATTCGTCGGAAACCAGGTCTTGATCGGTGGGGTTTAGCCGTTCGACCACCATGTCCCGAAAAGCAGGGTGCTCGGCCACTCGCAGCGCCACGCGGAGGGCCTCCCGCATCCGTTGCCGGTCATCGGGGTCGGCCAGGTAGTTGTAGTTCAGGTGGGGTTGCACGTGCGGGTCGGTGGAGGTCAACCGTAGCTCCCCGGCCGAGTTGGCGTTCTGCAGGGCACAGCTCAGGCCGAAGTGAAAATCGTCGCCCTCGATCTTCACGCTGGCCGGACGGTGCTCGCTGCTCATCAAGATGGGGCTGAGCTGGAAGTCGGCCCGGGTGGGCGAGCCCTCGATGCTGAAACGCAGGCCCACCTGGATGCTGGGGGCGTCCTCGCCGGGTGGGTCTCCGCTACCCCGGAACAAGATGAACGCCGCCGGATGGTCCCGCAGGTTTTGGCCCACACCAGGAAGGTCATGCACCAGGGGAATGCCCAGGCTGGACAGGTGCGCGGCCGGCCCGACTCCGGACAGCATGAGAATCTGCGGTGAGGCCACGGCCCCGCTGCTGAGAATGATCTGCTCGCCCAAGACGGTGAAAGTATCCCCGCCGCTCTCCGCTTCCACCCCCACCGCCCTTTTCCCCTCGAAGAGGATGCGCCGGACGGTGACGTCCCCGCGGATCGTGATGTTCATGCGGTGGCGGGCCAGATTCAGGTAGGTCAGGGCGGTGCTCATCCTGACGCCATCGATATTGTTCAAGGGACGGGAAGCGATGCCGTTGGAGTCCGGGTGGTTTTGGTCAGGGTCTTCCGGGTAGCCCATGGCCAGGCAGGCGTCGACGAAAGCCCGGAAGGGCGCCAGCCACTCTTCTCTTTTGTAGCGCCGCACCGGGATAGGACCCTCGGTGCCGTGGAAGTCGCCTCCAGGGTAATCGAGGTCCGTCTCCAGTTTGACGAAGTAGGGCAGAACCTTGGTGAAGGCCCATTCGGTGTTACCCCAAGCAGCCCAGTTGTCGTAGTCTTCGGGGACGCCGCGGAAAAGGACCTGCCCGTTGATGGCGCTGGAGCCGCCGGTGGCCCGGCCCCGGGGAATGATTATGGGTTCCGGTTGTTGTGGCGTGGCGGTGGCCCGGTAGTCCCAACTGTGGGGACCGTAGGCCGACCTCCAGATGTTGTTTCCACCCTTAAGGTCCTCGGGTAGGCGCTCGAAGTCGGGATAGTCGGGGCCTGCCTCCAGCAGAAGCACCGACCGGCCGCTGTCCTCGGAAAGCCTGGTCGCCAGCACGCAGCCTGCGGAGCCGCCGCCGATTACGATGTAGTCATACTTCATTGCTTAAACTCACAGGCTTAGACTACAGCCCCAACAGCCGGGAAGGGTTGTCCTTGACCATCATGCCCACCTCCACCTCTTCCATGCCTGCCCGCAGCAAAGTGCCGATGCCCATGCGCAGCCCCTCGGCGGGCATGGGGTGGTAGTCCTGGCCGAAGTCTGTGCTGATGATGCAGTGTTCGGTACCGATGGCGTTGATGGTGTCCACCAGCTCGCCGGGATTGAGCCGGTGGGTCATGGGCATCATCACGTGAATACAGTGCTCGATGTAGGCGCCCATCGACGCCAGGGTCTTCATATCCTCCAGGGTCATCCCCGTCCAGAAAGCCATGGTTGTGGCATGGGTAACCACCACCCGTTCAATCCCCATGTCGCGGGCTTCCGCCACCAAGACCATGCTCTCCTGGGTGGAGATGTGGCCCGTGGCCAGCACCATGTCGTGGCTTTTGATCAACTCCAGGATGGCGTAGACCTCGGGTACCAGCCTGTTCTGGTCGTCCAGCAGGTATATCCCCCCGTTCAAACCCTTGTGCTGCCGGTCGGCCCGGGCCGAGTAGGTGGGCATCCACACGAACCTGCCCCCCATCATGGCGGTGCATTCCACGGCCATGGGGTTCAGACCGCCAACCTCCACGTCCAGGCATATGCCGCCGATAAGGGTGATGTCGGGGACCGCCTGGGAGGCCGTGTAGGCCACCGGGTGGGTGGGATACTCGTGGCTCTTGAGCACCAGCCCCGCCATCCCGAAGTCCCGGGCCTGCTTGGCAACGTCAATGGCGCTGCCTCTCCGCGCCACCTTGGGGTCGGGGGCAAAGTGAACGTGGATGTCCAAGGCGCCTTCAACCAGCCGGTCTACGTTGCTCACATACTCTCCTCATGCGCTCCGCCGTCGTTAGCAGGCCAAATGTTCAAGGGGGAAGTCTATTGTAACAAAGCCGGTGTAACAAAGCCGGAGAAACGACCCAAGGGAAAATCCGCGCCAGCATAAGCCAGGGCCATTACTGTGTCAAGGGAACTGGAGTGATGCCGGGTTCAGAACTTGTAGAAGTGGTGCTTCAACTCAAAGGCAGTATCGTTGTTGGAAAACAGGTCCCGGTCGGCGCGCCGTATGGCCAGATACGAACCGGCCAGGGTAGGGGCCAGGGCGTCCAGCAACACCCGGTCGTTTTCCAACGCGGCAATCGCTTCGCCCAGGTTGGAGGGAAGGCGCTGTATGCCGCGGGCCGCCAGTTGATCGGCGGAGAGGGTCGCTGGGTCCACGTCCACCCGCAGACCCTCCGCTGGCTGAAGACCCCGGTCCACTCCGTCCAGACCGGCGGCAATCAGGCCGCCCAGGGCCAGGTATGGGTTGGCGCTGGAGTCCGAGGGCTTTAGCTCCAGATTCGACGAGGCCATCTCGTCGCCCCAGAAAAGGGAGGGCACCCGCAGCGCCGCTTCCCGGTTGTCCGGCCCGTAGCAAACGAAAGCGGAGCTCCAAGAGCCGGGAGCAAGCCTGCGGTAGCTGTTCACGCTGGGGCAGGTCAGGGCCACCAACCCAGGCAGGTGCTCCAGAACGCCGCCGATAAAATTGTAGGCAATGCCGCTGAGATTGAGAGCGTCCTGGGGCTCGAAAAAGAGGTTGCGTTCCCCGGCCTGGTCCCAGGCGCTGAAGTGGATGTGGCATCCGTTGCCGGCCTGGTCCGCGAAGGGTTTGGGCGCGAAGGAGGCGTAGAAACCGTGCTGCCAGGCAACGTTGCGCACCGTTTCCCGGTACAGTATCTGGTTGTCGGCGGCCCGCAAGGCGTCGGAGTGCCGGATGGTTAGCTCCTGTTGCCCGTGACCCAGCTCCGGGTAATACTGCTCCACCTGAAGACCCTGGGCATCCAGGCTGGAGACCAGGTCGTCGATAACACCTTGGGCTGTGGTAGCGCCCACGCTGCTGAAGCAGAGGCTATCGTCACATGGGACGAAGGAATCACCCTCCTTCACCGCCAGGGTCCACTCGGGTTCGAAGGCCGCCTGGATGGTCAGACCCGCATCCGCGGCCCGGGCTATCATCCTCTTGAGAAAGGTGCGTGGGCATGCTTCCCAGGGACTACGGTCCAAGCGGACCATGTCGGCCAGCATCACGGCTCTTTTGGGATTGTAGGGCAGGACGGTGAAGGTGTTGGGGTCGGGCACCAAGCGAATCTCGCCCACAGGGCCCATACCCTCCACGGACTGGAGCATATCCATGTCGCTCATCGCCTGCATCGCCACCGTCAGGCCGATACCTGTGTTCAAACGGCTTTCCAGTCCGGAGATGTGGGTGCTTTTCCCGCGAATGATGCCTCCGTTGTCGCAGTACAGGAAGAAGACCAGTTGGACCCCGGCTTCTCTGGCCCGCTGCAACACTTCGGCCTGGTCCATGGTGTTACTCCGTGTTGTGTCTTCGTCGGAACCTGTCAAGGGGATC
>JADFFS010000053.1 GCA_022568195.1 Chloroflexota bacterium
GACCGGGCTAAGGCAATCGCCCTGCTGGACGAGTCGCTGGCCATCTCCAGCGAGCTGGGCATGCGGCCGTTGATGGAGCGGGTGCTGTCCCGGCGGGAGATTCTCGGGGCCTAGTAGCCCTACTTGAACCGGCTCACGAAGGTCCTGGACAGGGCCGACGAACTGGGAATGGTGGCCATATTGGGTTTGTGCTACCACGGTCAGGACGAACGCTTGTGGGATGAACGGGCGGTACGCCACCCGGTGGACGAGACCTGTGGCTGGCTCCTGAACCAGGAGTACACCAACGAGATAAACAAACAATGTAATACCCGTTACGAGTACGAAGTTCTTCAGCCCCACCGGGTCCACGAGCTTATCGAGCAAGCGAAAGACATTTCGCGGTGGGGGCGCAGGCTGCTGGTGAGCTAGCTTCGAGCTTTCGTTCCCGACTGCGTCGTATCCTCCCCCACCAAATAGTGAGAGTCGAGCCTTTGCTACTGTCCAGGTTGGGAAATCAAGCTTGTTGCTCCAAATCAAGTACCGGTTTGCTCAGCGTATCGAATCGCTCAATGTCCGGTTCGTTAGTGACAATAATGGGGGTGACGTTTCACCCGAAATTGTGTCCAGAACCGACTTGTCTGATAATGAGCTGAACGCCCGAGAATACCCGATTTTAGCCAAGGGAACCGAAAGGTCGTTTCGTCTCCGGACAGAGTGGGTGGCTCCAATGGGTTCTACCCCTTTCCGCGCCCCATCGGTGACCAACGTCTTCCCGCTGGACCGTGGCTACCATAGCAACCGTTAGTGGCGACATGGGGCTGATGACGAGGATTCTGAAGGGGTCCGGGGAAGGCGTTTTATGCGTCAGAGAATGGCTGATGAGAGGAAATCGCGGGGTATAATCTTCAAGAAGAACAACCCACGGGACCGTAGTCCCCGTGACCCTTACCAACGCAGAACCCTTGGCCAAGTAGAGGAACATTTTGGATAAGATGAAAGGGCTCGTAGCCATCGTCACAGGAAGTAGCCGGGGGTTGGGACGGGCCATCGCAACCGAATACTCCCGGGAGGGCGCCAAGGTAGTGGCCTGCGCTCGCCCCAACTCCCCAACTAAGTTACCGGGAACCGTAGAACAAACAGCCAAGGAAATCCGGGACCAAGGCGGAGAAGCCCTGGCGATTGCCTGCGATGTCTCCGATGAAGATCAGGTACAAGCTATGGTCCGGCAAGTCATGGACCATTACGGGCGCATCGACGTTTTGGTTAATAACGCCGGCATCATGATTTTAGGCGAATCGTTCCTGGACATCGATACGGCCCGGTGGGACCAACTTATGGGAGTAAATGTACGTGGCGCTTACCTGACCTGCCGGTACGTGCTACCCATCATGATGGAGGAGCGCAGAGGCAGCATCATCAACATCGGTTCCTTAGCCGCGTCGGACCCGAGGATCAACGGTACCGCGTATTGCAGCAGCAAGGCGGCGCTCCATGTGTTCAGCCAGTGCCTGGCGGAGGACGTGCGGGAATACAACGTAGCGGTCAACATTCTAGACCCTGGCTCAATGAAGAGCGAAGGCTCGTCTATCATCCCCTGGGCACAACACGATTGGCATATCCGGGTCGAGCCGGCGGTTGTCGGCCCTTCCGCGGTTTACCTGGCGTTACAGGACGCCCAGTCGCTCACCGGGCAGTTGGTGCTCCGTAGGGAGTTCGGCGAGACCTGGGGCTTCTAACTCGATCTTATGGCTGTAGCGAGTAGTATCGTCTGGTTGCGAGATGGGCGGTTTCAGAGGTCTCGTCCCCATATACTGGACCCTTCATTCGTCCGCCGGACAAGCTAGATCGTCTCCTTGTAGACTTGCCCTCCTTTGATGACCAACCGTACATTGTCGCCGTCAGCCAGCACGTCGATGTCTCCAAGTGGGTCGCCGGCTATGGCGATAAGGTCCGCTTCCATCCCCTCTTTGACACAACCTATGCGGTTCTCCATGCGGAAGAGCTGGGCGTTGGTCCTGGTTGCGCTCAGTATGGCGTCCATAGGCCCAATCACCCTGGCTTTCAAGGACAGCTCCGCTCCTCGCCCGGACTGGCGTGCCCCCAGGATGTCCGTGCCCGAGCCCAAGGAAACTCCAGCGTGGGCCGCCAAGTCCACGCTCACCGGCATTTGAGTATGAACTTGCCTCAGTTTCATCTGGCTATAGTGGGGAATTTCTCCAGCCTCCGCCGATTTCGCCAAGACCTCCATCACCAGCAAAGTCGGCACCATGAAGGCTCCATGCTCCACTATGCTCTTGGCCGTTTCCTCGTCCAGGATGCTGCCGTGCTCGATGGATCGGACTCCGGCGGCCAGCGCGTTGTTGACAGAAGGTGAGGTGTGGCAGTGGGCCAGCACGTATTTGCCGGCCATTTCCGCCTCATACACGGCCGCTTGCATCTCGTCGACGGTAAACTGGACACTTTCCAGAGCGTCTATTGGAGACATGACGCCGCCGGAAGCCATCACCTTAACCTGGGACGCGCCCAACCGGAGTTGTTGGCGGGCGGCCGCCCGCACCGACTCAGGGCCGTCCACCAAGACCGGAGCCGCCAGGATCCCAGGCACCGATCGGATCGGGTTCTCGTCATACCGGCCACGGCGGTCTCCATGACCTCCGGTCTGGGAAAGGGGTGAGCCAGAGGGCAGAATCCTGGGACCTTTGATGAGACCCTCTTCGGTGGCCCGGGCGAAGGCCGGGTCCAGACCTCCCGCGTCCCGGACAGTGGTGAATCCTTCTTGCAGGGCCAGTTCAATGTTCTCGATAACGCTGATCACATAGGTGGTCAAGTTATCGTCGGGGGAACTGGCTGTGAGGGAGTTGACTCCCACAGCACCAAAGTGGACGTGGGCGTCGGTTAACCCGGGCATTAGGGTCATTCCCGCCAGGTCGATGACCCGCCCCTCGGAAGGCCGGCCTATGTTTTCCGCCGAGGCCACCCGCCGGATGATGCCGTCCTCTACCAGCACGCTGGTCTGCGGCCTGGGGTCGGCGCCGGTGCCGTCAATGAGGGTGGCGTTATGCAATAGCAGGGTGTTCATGGCAACCGTTACCTCTGATTTCGAGAAGATTTGAGGAGCGCGCGGGAAGACTTCGCGGCATTCCAATTCACTGAGTTTGCATGTGTGACAAGCGCGGTTTCGTTCCTTTCAGGTAGAGACCTGTTTCAGGCTATCAAGAAGCCTAAGATGGCATCTGCTATCATCTGTCTGAATTGGAGACCGCCATAAGATAAGGAGCAAGTTTCGCCATGGGAAGATTGGAAGGGAAAGTAGCCCTCATCACAGCCGCCGGGCGAGGTCACGGTGAAGCCATCGCGAGAAGATTTGCCAAAGAGGGCGCCGCCGTTGCCATTTGCGACATTATACCTGTTGCGGTGTTGGAGGAGACAGTTGGCGAACAGATTCGGGCCGAGGGGGCGCAGGTGCTTTGCTTTCAGACCGACGTCTCTCAGGAAGAGCCGGTCAAGCAGATGGTGCAGCAAACCCTTGACCAGTTCGGCACCATCGACATCCTGGCCAATGTTGTCGGTATTGCCGGCCCGACCAAAGACGTGTGGGACATGAGCCTGACCGAATGGCAGGAGACCCTGGCCGTCAATTTAGATTCGGTCTTTTTGGGCTGCAAGTACGTATTGCCCGAGATGATCCGCAAGCAGTATGGCCGGGTCATCAACTTTAGCTCAGGTACGGGGAAGCAGCCGCTCTCCCATCGGGCGCCGTATGCCGCCTCGAAGATGGCCGTGATCGGCTTTACCCGCACTCTAGCCGCCGATGTGGGCCGGTACAATATAACGGTCAACGCCATCTGCCCCGGCGGGCATGAGGAACGGAGTCTCGAATTGGCCAGAGGGCGGGCTGATTATCTTGGTGAGCCCTTTGATGAAGAGGCTTTTCGCAGTCGCTTTAGAGCAACGCCAGAGAAATCTGTCATTGCCGGCCGTTGGTGTGCCGACGAAGGCTATACTCAGAAGGGCGCTGGGCCGGAGGATGCTGCGGCGATTGCTCTTTTCTTGGCCTCTGATGAAGCCGGCAATATGACGGGACAGGATATCAACTCTGGCGGTGGGGTTATGTGGTAGCAAGTTGGATGAATTTATAACGAGTGAGGGATATTGAAACCGGGATTCCAGACCGTTCTGGGTAGGAGCCGCGTTCACTGTACGGGTGGGGCCAAAATTCTCCGCAAAACATATCACACCCTTTTCCGATTTCAGGTAATCCGATGAAGAACCTGGCAAAATTTGGACGCACCTCTCTGGTGGCTTTGACGGTTCTCTTGCTTTTGACGTTTGGCTGTGGGGAAAGTTCCCCGCGAGTTTCCCCAGAACCCGCTTCTCCGGGATTGGCGACCCAGGATGTGACCAGCGATGATGGAGTTTCTCCAAGCCGGCTAGCTGATTCCACCGATCAGTCCATAGGTAAGGTCATTTCGTTACAGAATCAGGGCGGTGAAATGGAAGGACATACGCCCAGAGGTTTCCCCGGTATGGGCACCGGGTTGTTTGCCGGGGATAACCTAAATCCACGTTTCCCTGACGGCGACGGGGTCCAACTTTTTCTGACCTTCGATCTGAGCGCCGTGCCCTCCGGGAAGATAGTATCTGCCCTGCTCCGCTCAGAGAATGCCTCGGTTCGAGGAATGCCCTTGAAAGACTTGGGTCCTTTGCGGGCTGAGGAAATACGTTATTCCAAGTTTTCCAAGGATTTGTGGAATCTAGAGCCCTTCGCCGGTGGCGATAATTGTGAATTTGCCACATTGCCAGGGGGCCCGTTCCGGTGCGACCTTACCGATGCTGTCCAGAGGTCCCTGGACGATTCATATCCCTTTGCCCAATTTCGGCTGCTCCTCGATCGGGCTGGAGATAATGACGGAACCCTAGACTTGGTTGGCTTTTTCATCGCTGACTCTAATACCAACCAGCCAGGAATTTTCGATCTAGAGGTAACCGTAGAGCCGGGAAATTGAAGCATCACCCAACCGGCCCAAACGGGTGTATTTATCTTGTTCCCTGAATTATCCCCTGGGCGAAGTATCGTGCCACGGTGGCTTCGTCCTCAGTAAGGGTCATGCCATTCGTTCCAGAGAATAGCAAACGCCCAGGATCATTTAAAACGTGGTGTAACCCCAGAATATGCCCGAGTTCGTGACTGCTGACACGTCGATCAAACACGGTGGGTTCATCAATAACGAAGAAGGTAGGTGATCTGAATGGATTGATGCCGTTGGATCCACCTATGCTGCGGATATAAAAACCGTTGATTGCAGAGGTTTGAGGAAGGGCAATACCGTCACCTATTTCACGGAAGAAGGGTCCTAAATTCCTTGCTAGCATCCCTTGGAGTATATCTTTCGGTACCTCTACGGATTCGATAATCTGTAATTCCAATCGAATGTCGGCCTGACTCCAGATGTCATTCATGCCTTCAAGAATTTCTCGCAAATCCTCTTCGGTACGGTGGGTCGATATCTCTGGATCAGGCTCCTCCTTATCGTCCACAAGTAGATAGAGAGAGATACTCAGGCTGATAACTTCTCTCGGTACCTCTATCGACCCTGGTGCGCTGGTTGGTGGTACCAGCGTAGGAATGGGGTCTCCGGCAACAGAGCAGCCGGCCAATAGGGCGACACCAAATAACAACACAATGTAAAGCCTATTCATGAACTCCCGCTAACACCTTCCATCACCTCGAAGATTGATGATTATCTGGGCATCGTACTGGCACTCTTCGCGGAGATTCGAGTTAGATGATATTACGCCACAGATAAGACCGGGTAGGCCGGCCGTGGACCATCAAAACCGGGTCGCATTAGCCGGGGGATCTGGTGTAGCTGAATCCGCTGTCACACCGTCAACGGTCGGAACGTTGATCACTGGCTCGACCGGTCCACAAGCCACCGCTAAAAACATCAGAAACGGCACCAAGTAGGTGACCTGAACAACTTCCATATTCAAATTTCCCTTTCCAATCGCTGGGGCCGATCTTATTTTGATGCGAGCAGGACGGTAGCGTTACGCTAGCACTACTTTGAGCTGGATTCTTCGATGGCATAAATGTGGCCGTCATGAGAGCCAAAATAGACAACCCCATCTACTACTGCCGGGGATGTCCAGACCCGGCCTCCCACGGAAAAGCTCCAGCGCACTTGACCGCTTGATAGCGTAATGGCGTATAAATTATTATCGCTTGAACCAACGTACAGAAGGTCGGCTACTACAACTGGAGAGGATAGAACCGGTCCACCCACATCGGTTTTCCACACTATTGATCCGGTGATTACATCGAGGGCATAAACGAATCCATCGTTTGAACCGATGTACAAAGTTTCCTGGGCTAGAGCCGGGGAAGAGAAGACCTCTGCTCTGGTCTGAAAGCGCCACCGTTCCTCACCGTTTTGGGCGTCAACCGCATAAACGAATCCATCATCTGAGCCAAAATATACGGAACCCTTGTGCACTGCTGGTGACGAGAACACGGGTGCCCCAGTGGTGAAACGCCATAGCTGTTCCCCGGTCTCTTGGTTCAGGGCGTACAAATTGCCATCGAGCGATCCAATGAAAACCGCATTGTCATCTACTGCTGGAGAAGACAATATTCCGGCTCCGGTGGTAAATTGCCACACCTCCCGGCCTGTACCAATGTCAAGAGCATAGACATTGCGGTCGAAAGCCCCAAAGTAAACCATGTCACCCGTCACCGCCGGCGAAGATTGCTCTCCACCAGGTCCTAAAAGAAACGACCAGAGCCCTTCACCAGTAACCGCATCAACAGCATAGAATCGATTGTCATCTGCACCGAAAAATACAATCCCGTTGATAACAGCGGGGGAAGCCCGTAATAGTCCAGCAACTGGGAACTGCCACAGAAACTTACCAGTTGATGATTCCAAGGCAAGCAGGCTGTTGTTGAAAGTCCCTTCATAGAGCACTCCCGCCACGACTGCGGGAGATGACTCGACGACGCCTCCGGTATCGAACCTCCAACGGAGTTTGGGCCGATTAGGCAAACCCTTGGTTTTTGATTCGCCACTGTGTTGCAAGTCAAACCGAAACATCGGCCAGGCCTGGGAGTCAGGTGGGACCTGAGTAAGCCGCTCGGTGATGCCTGGTTTCAACGAGGGATGGTCTGAGGGGGCAATCGCGTCTTCGCCTCCAGTTTGGTTATTACATCCTACAGCGGCGATTGCTAACAGGATCGGAATGAGGACAATTGTTATCTGCACTGACACCCTCTGGCTCAAGTGCCTGGAAATCTAGTCAAGACGACTTCCTGAGGTACCCCACGGGTCCCATCCACCAAGAACTCGTCGGGCCGCCCATTATGGTAGACAGACCTGCCCAGATTGGCGCTGGATAGTCCATTGTCTCCTCCAAAAAAGCCCACGGTTCTTGCTACTTTCTTGGATGCAGGAATACGGACGCCGGTGTGGCGAGGCTTGCTTGATTGAAACGACCCGACGCAATCCGACTGAATCGCTGATATTTTGACCGCATCTTAATTGTTGAAGGGCGAAAAACACAATCGTTTGCCCGTCAAGTTCGAGGACTATAGGAGGTCCAAAATGGGAATGTTCGGGATGTTCGGAAAAAAGAATAACGGTATTGATCCAGTGACTGGAGAGTACGGCGGTGACATGGTCGCCATGATGAAGATGATGGGTAGTATGCCCCACATGATGCGGAAGCCGATGATGAAAGGCCGAATTAACCAGTTACTAGCCTTGTCTGAGGAGAAACGGCAGGAGTCCGTTCGAGATATGATCGGTGCTTTCAACAGCCCTAAGGTCAATAGCAAGACTCAGGAGAGCCTTGTCGCCACCCGGGTTGAGATTGTTGGCGAGCTCCCAGAGGATGCACGGCGAACAATAATCTCCTCCCGCACGCAGGCTTTGAAGGCGGCGCCGGAGTTGGAGATAGCAGACCAGCGCGTCCAGGAGCGCATTCTATCCAAGGTGCCTCAGCAGGCACGAGAGGCTTTCCTAAGGTCTTGGGAATACGTGAGAAAGGACGCCAACGGGTAGACCCAATCAATAACTCTTGTCCTCTAAAACGATGGGACGGGCGGCGGCCCGTCCCAGTTCACGAGGGGCTATGCGCTGGGCAGAACCCTAGGCGGGCTGGAGGTCAATACGCTGGCGAGGACCATCATGATTGATAGACTGATTCCCCATTACCCTGCCTTTCTAGTTACCGGCATGGCTATCGTAGCGTCGGGCCTATTCCTTCTGCTGGCAGCGCAGGATGCTCTAATCGCCGTCTGGGTCAACAAGTTTTTTGACGGCGAAACCGAGCAAGGCCTATTCAAAGCTGCCCAGACCGCCGAGAAAGTCATCGACCATACCCTGACGGTGTGGTTCTTTTTTGGCCTTAGTTTTATCAAGCTAGGCATCGGTTTCGCCGTCGCTACAATAGTCCGAAACCTGCGGGCCACGGGCCGATTGAGCTTAGACGCCTTCGCCTCTACGGGTTTGCCGGAAGCGGAATCCTCCCGTTGGGATGAGCCTTGGTTCGGCCGCTATTTTACCCGATTCCTCGTCTCCGGGATTCTGCTGGTCGGCTTCTTTTTCCTGCTTACTCTGTGGTGGGACGCCAATTTGGTCCTGCTCAAGAGTGCCGAGTTCAGCGGTCGTACCGCCGGCGCGGCCTACAACACCTTGCTAATGACCGAACGCGTCCTGGGAGCCGTCATCAGCGGCGGCAAGTTTCTGGGTGAGGGGCTATTAATCTTCGGGATCCTGACAGGCCTGGCAACCATCATCTGGAACTTGAGCTTCCAAGCCCGGAATCTACCGGAACTCACCCGTAGAGTGTTGCGGCCGGACGGGACAAACCAAGGCGCAGAGCTGCCAAGGCCATACCTGCCTGGCACACTGGTCAAGCTGGGCATAGCAGGACTGGTGGTAGTATCGCTTGCCACGCCGTTGGCCTTCATCCGTGCGGGGTTCAGCGCCTGGGCCTTGGGTCGCCAGTTCCAGGGATCAATAAGCGAAATAGCCATCAGGTTAGAAGGGGTTTTGAGCAAGACCATCGATCCGGTAACCACCATGGGCCTGGCGATACTGTTTTTCACCATCGCTTTCCTTCTGCTGGACATCATCCACTGGCTGCGAGAGCAGCGCCGGGAGTTTGGTAAGGCGGTGGCGGATCTGTCCGATGGAGCGATCCACCGGCCAGTGGTGGAACCTTCACTTTGGCCCACTCGCTTAGTATCACCCCTGGCAGTTTTCGGGCTCTTCGTTGTCGGCTTCTTTTTGTTTACCATGACCGGAGTGCACAGCCTGAACTACAACTCTGTGCTCAGCTTCCAGTTTGCAGGGGCGACGGACAGCGAGTTATACCAGAGCGCACTGCGACTTGACCGCGTACTTGGCCCTATCATCACGTCCACCCGAATGATTGGCATCGCCTCCATTTTCCTGGCCATAGGACTGGCCTTAGTCACTATCGTGATCAATCTTCGGGCAACTGCTCTGTTGCTACCCGCCGGCTTCTCCAAGCTCATTGCGGTCGCGAGGGGAGAAAAGCCGGAGGCAGAGGACCTGACAGTCTACCAGCCAATGGCTCTGGCTCCCTGGAATTTATTCTGGCCCCTCTTGTTGGGTGCCCTGGTGGTGGTCAGCGGCGCCTTACCGATCGGCATTCTACATGGATGGAGCATCCACCGGATGCTGGGAGAGCAGTTCACTGGTGCGGGAACCCTTGGAGCCACCTCCGATCTGTTCGAGTCGGCTTTCCTAGCCGCCAATCTCTTCGACGCATCTTTGGTGCCATGGATGCTGTTTGGAATGGGGATAATCCTATTCTCCGTTGGACGATTCTTCAGTACCATCGTGGGCTTCGTAGAGGCCCGTAGAATGGTGACCGCCGAAGGGACCGAGGCCATCGCAGAGGCCTTGGGTTCTAGCCAGACGAAGATGGCCAAACATTCGGTGAACGCGTCACCAGAGAGTTCCGATGCGATGGCCGCAGCCACGACATAGATCGAAATGCCCACGGACACCGTCGCTGCCGTAGCTGCGCTCGTGCCCGAAGGGCATCTAATCTGGACCTGCACTGCTAATTAACGGATCGGTCTAGCCGGTGGTAATCGGCTGAGCGGATAACGCGTAGATACGTAGGAGGAACCAGAATGAAGACTGAAAATAAATCCGGTCACTTATCCAAAGGTTTGGTTGTTGGCGCCCTCGTCGGCGCGGCCCTGGGGGTGCTGGTGGCACCCCAGCCGGGGAAGCAGACCCGAGACTTGATCCGTCGTAAGACGGGCGGCTATGTTGTCAGCTTACGAGAGAGATTCAGGAAGAATGGCGCTGAAAAAGACACCGCAGACCGCGCCGACAGCCACGCCAAAGTTACCGGCTGATCCGGTGTGCTTCGGTAAAGAGGCCGCCGTGGAGACAGAGAGTGGCCTCAGGAAAAAGCTGACCCCTATTGTTCACGCGAACGACCTCTCGAGGCGTTCAAGCCGGACCCCAAGGTATGTAAGGGATCCGGTTAACCGGCAGGCGATCTTACAGCTGTAGGCCCCCATCTGATTAGCTATCCAACCTCCTATCTTATTTAGATTAATGATTGGAAGGGTTCCCGTCCGAGCTGTCGCTGCATCAAATTGGTAACAACTAAAGGGTGAAAACCGAATGAACCAAGCAAAACGAATCAAACCCATTCAGTGGCTCCTAGTTAGCGGAGGACTGTTGCTACTCCTCTTGGTTTTCTTTCCCCGTTCGCCGCGCCCGCCCGACCTAGAAATCAGCCAGCTGATACAGCTAGCAGAGGCAGGCCAGATAGCGAAAATACAGGTCCGTGGGGACAAATTGGAAGTCATGTCTATCGACGGCGAGACCTTCCGGTCCCGCAAAGAAAGCAGCGTGAGCGTACTGGAGCTACTGGACCAGCGGGGCATCGCCACCGGCACAGGGGGAATTCAGGTAGACGTAAAGGAGGAGGGCAGGAGTTTCTTCAGCACACTGTTTTCCATCATGCCTCTGGTTATCTTCGGAGGCCTGATCTTCTACATGATCCGGCGCAGCAGAAGCGGGCTCAGCCAGGTGATGGGCATAGGCAAGAGCCAGGCCCGCTTGGTGACAGATAAACCTTCAGTGACATTCCAGGACGTGGCGGGAGCGGAGGAGGCCAAACAAGAGCTTGTGGAGATTGTTGAGTTTCTCCGGGAGCCAGAAAAATTTGCCAGGCTTGGGGCCAAGGTCCCCCGAGGAGTGCTCCTGACGGGTGCCCCAGGCACCGGCAAAACCCTGATCGGCAGGGCGGTCGCCGGCGAAGCGGGCGTGCCCTTCTTTTCCGTAAGCGGCAGCGAATTCGTTGAGATGTTTGTAGGGGTGGGCGCCAGCCGCGTGCGAGACCTTTTCGCCCGGGCCAAGGAGGCAGCCCCGGCCATCGTCTTCATCGACGAAATCGATGCGGTGGGCAGACATCGGGGCGCGGGCATCGGTGGCGGAAACGATGAGCGTGAGCAGACGCTCAACCAGATCCTTGTGGAGATGGACGGCTTCGATGAACGCACCAACGTCATAGTTATCGCCGCTACCAACCGGCCCGATGTTCTGGATCCCGCACTATTGCGCCCTGGCCGGTTCGACCGGCGCGTCGTTCTAGACCTGCCTGATATCAAGGGGCGGGAGGCCATACTCGCGGTGCATCTCAGGGGTAAGCCCATCCTCGATGATGTCGACATACCAACCCTCGCGAGGCAAACTCATGGATTCAGCGGCGCCGACCTGGCCAACCTGGTGAATGAGGCGGCCATTCTGGCAGCCAGGCAGGAGAAAAGCGCCACAAGCCTGGAGGACCTGGAAGAGGCCATCGACCGGGTAATCGCAGGTCCGGCCAGGAGGAGCAGGCATGTTAGTGAAAAAGAAAGAGAGATTGTCGCCTACCACGAAGCTGGGCACGCTCTTGTAGCCGCGAGTCTTCCCAACGCCGACACTGTACACAAGGTGACCATAGTTCCACGTGGTTCGGCTGGGGGGTACACCCGCCTGCTCCCCGACGAGGACCGGGGTCTCTGGTCCAAAGGGCAATTCGAGGCCATGATGGCCGTGATGATGGGAGGTCAGGTGGCAGAAGAGTTCGCCCTCGGGGACATAACGACCGGCGCATCCAATGACCTCAAAAACGCCAGCGAAGTCGCTCGGAAAATGGTCACCGAATACGGAATGAGCGAAGAGCTGGGACCTCGCAGTTTCGACACGGGCCAGGACATGGTGTTCCTGGGCAAGGAACTGGCCCAAGGGCACAACTACAGCGATGCCATCGCGGAAAAGATCGATGCCGAAATCGGGTCCCTGCTTCACAAGGCTCAGCAGACCGCAAAGAAGGCATTGGAGACCAACAAAGCAAGGCTGACTCTCTTGGCTAACAAGTTGCTATCCGACGAGACCATCGAGGGACCCGAGCTCCAGCAATTACTTAATGGAGCTGTGGAACGGGCACCGATGTCCCCTTAAGTGACACGGGCTGGGTGTGCTGGTGGCAATAAGTTGGGCGAGGAACCCGCGTACGCTGGAGACGGGCAAGATATAGTTTCAGTCTCTGACCACAACCGCCCAGCGGTCGGGGCGAAGGCGGTTGTTACTCAACTAGGCCGTGTCGGGAGGCATATGGGGCCGCCTCGGTCCGGTTGGCGGCTCGGGTCTTGGCCAGGATGTTGCAACGTAGCTGGTTACGGTGTTGAGGGTGATGACCAGTTCTACGGCTATCTCCAAGTCGGCCTTGCCAGCGGCGACGAGACGCAGCACGTCTACTTCGCGCTGTGTCAGGCCAAAGCAATTTCCTTGCTCGACGAATCATTGGTCATTGCCATCGAGCTAGGGCTGCGGCCCCTTACGGGGGTGCCCGCTTGGTCCACCGGCAATTTCTAATTTTCGGACCATAGCCCAACCGTTCCCCCACCCTTCCTCACCTACGAACCAGGCGTGGGGCATGATGTGCGAGAAGGTTCACGCGTAAATCCAAGGTGGCAGCATAGTCCTGAAGCCTACAAGAGGTGTATTTTGGACCTGATGGGCAATATTTCAACTTGCCTCGACATCAAGGAGCCGTTGACTCCAACCTTGGCATGCGGTAACGGTCCTCAGGATTCACCCAACCATTAAAGTTCGGCTTACGTTTTTCAGCAAATGCCCGCCGAGATTCCATTAAATCTGATTTATCACCGTGCTCGTGAAGAGCCCCTGCTAACCGGCTTAAATCGGGCGCGACCTTGGGACGCATTTGCCGCATCATGTAAATTGTATTGACCCGGGATGCGGGAGGCAGAGTAAGCAAGTGCTCAGCCATCTCAAATGCAGTCGGCAATAACTCATCGGGCTCGACCAAACGATTGAGGAAACCAACCTCGTAAAGCCGCTGGGCAGTAAAACGAAACCCGAGGGCCATTTCGGTGGCAATGGGGTGGGGAAGGCCGGCAAACAATCCGTGGTTATAACCACCGAGTAGCCACCGTTTAGCTTCAGACACCTCGAACTCCGCGCCGGGAACCGCTACCCGCAAGTCAGTACGCTCTACCAACATAAATCCACCACCCATGGCATATCCGTTGACGGCGGCTATGACCGGCTTGTCCAGCGTACCATCGTTAAACGGGTTACTAATCGGATGCGCGGCACTTCCTGGAGCGCCCCGTTCAAGGGCTTCTTTCATGTCCTCCCCCGCACAAAATGCACGTCCAGTACCGGTAAACACGGCAACCTCTAAATCAGGGTTTTCGTTGAATTCGGTAAACGCTGCGGCGAGCTCAGTTCGAAGTTCTACACCCAGCGCATTCATGCGTTCAGGACGGTTCATTTGAATCAGCATGATTTGACCTTGATGCTCGGTATTCACTACTGCCATGACTTATCCTCCTAGCTATGGTAGAGCAGCCTTTGGATGTCGGAACCCCTCACTTTCTGGACGACTTTCATATGTTTCTGGCTAGTGCGCCGTCGCTCGGTGCCATAAGCTAGCACCCGCTACCTCGGAGCATGGGCCACTTCTACTGCTTCAAGCAGGCTGCTTCATGTCAAAGGTTGATTGAGTATCGGTCTTTCACAAGTATCATGCAAGTGACAGAGCCTGTTTCACCGCGTCGACAATCTCTTGCGGTTCCAGGACGGCTTCTATAGTGATTACTCCCTCAGGCTCCTCCAGAGTGCGGAACTGGCTATCCAGAAGATCGGCGTTCATGAAGTGGTCCTGCCTTTGCGCCAGCCTGGAGCTGATGAGGCTGTAGTTTCCCTTCAAATAAACTAGGACGGTTTCCCGGATACCCTCCAGGAGATGTTCCCGGTATGTCTGCCTGAGGGCGGAGCAAGCGATTATAGCATTTTGACCAGAAGCCACAAGAGTGCCGATCCGTTCGCGAATCCGGTCAAGCCAAGGCCAGCGATCCTCATCGGTCAAAGCAATCCCTTGGGCCATTTTGACTACGTTGGATCGGGGATGGAAGTCGTCTCCCTCGAAAAATGGCCAGCCCAGGTCTTGGGCAAGAAGTTGGCCGACGGTGGTCTTACCGACGCCAGAGACGCCCATTAAGATGATGACCATGCAACTATTCCGAAGGCGGCTAGAACTGATCTGGACCAACCCGTAGGCGCGGCGGGGACCAGAGCGTGCTGCGAAGCGTAGCTGATGCCGTCTCTCGACAAGTCCCCCGATACAATCGGGGCGACTCCCGACCTCCGGTCGGAGCTCGGGACAGACGGTTGGCCCCGATTGGTCAATGTGAAAAATGTAACAAAGAGTTAACAGATTGGCAAAGTATCTGTAACACTAGTACATACAATGGTATCTAGAGAGAATTTTTCGGGAGGCATTGATGGAAGCGATAATTGCAGCGGGAGCGTTCGTAGGGTTGTTCACGATGTGGGTGGTGCTTCCCAAGATGTTCCTTAGCAAGAATCGCTGAAGCCCTGCCTTCGCCTCGCATCAGGAACCTCGGCATCCTCGATTGGCCCACGCGGCCCGGTCCTCGCCAGCGTGAGCCAATCTGTATTTAAAGCATCGACCGCAACGAGTAACACTCAGCCGCCATAACCCATTGGTCTGCGGCTTTTTTCTAGAGCACTAGCCCCAATCCACCGCATACACCCGGTTAATCCCAGCCAACTCCTTCAGCTCCACTTCCCGCGCCTGGCCAAACTGGATATCCCCGGCGTTGTCGGCCAGCTCCTTGATCAGCTACGACAGCAGTATCTGTCCGCCCTGGGCTTGGACAGGAATGAGAGGCGCTGGTGGTTGGATGGACTAACAGTGGGCAACTACGCCCCTAGTAGCTCTCGCCGGGTCAGCTCCCGGATTGGTACCGTCAACATTAGCGGTCACCAATGCCGAAGCGGAGAATAGCGAAGCATTTATTGAAGCAGAAACCCCTCATAGCCATTGGCTGCCACCTCCGCCCGCTTGGCCCGCATGACTGGGGCGCTGTCCGGAGCGGTGAGCAATACCCGTGCTTTGCCGGGAATGTTCGCCCCCACGAACCAAGAGTTGGCCTGTGTCCGGAGAATTTTGGCGCCCGCCTCGGCGACGTGCTTGACCCAGGCATCTTCCGCCTCGAGCGTGGCCGAGATACGCGTAAACTGATTATCGCGCACATAGCACATGGCTTCGCTCACCCAATCAACCAGCGGCTCGGCGGCTCTGACGAAGTTGCCGACCGAGGCTGCATTGATGGTGAAGAGATTCGGGAAGCCGGCACTCGAGATTCCCATATAGGTTCGCGGACCATCGGCAAACTTATCCTTCAACGTCTGCCCGCCTACGCCTTGGATATCCAATTTGATCAACGACCCGGTCACGGCGTCAAATCCCGTGGCAAATATGATGACGTCCAGCTCGTACTCGGCATCTCTGGTCTTGACGCCTTTGGGGGTGATGCGCTCGATCGGGGCCTCACGCACGTCAACCAGTAAGACATTGTCCTGATTGAAAACCTCATAATACCCGCTCTCACATGGGAGGCGCTTGGAGCCGAACATGTGGTCCTTGGGCACCAGCATCTCCGCCACCACCGGGTCATTGACGCGCTCACGGATCTTATTACGGACGAATTTGGCGTAGTCCTCGTTGGCCTCCCCGGGCATCATGACGTCATAGAAATTGCTCAGCCATTTCTTGAAACCGGGTTCCGCCCACAGCCTCTCATACTGCTCCAGCCGCTCTTCCGGCGAGACTTCCATGGCTGACCGTGGGTCGAATTGGTGCATGAACGAGCCTGGGGTTTCCATACACTTCTTGAAGATTTCCGGGTAGCTTGCCTTGATCTCGCGCTGCTCATCGGCGTCGATCGGGCTGTTCCGAAGCGGCGCACAATAATTCGCCGTGCGCTGGAATACAGTCAGGTGGCCGACTTCCTTGGCGATCTCTGTGATGAGTTGGACACCGGTGGCCCCTGTGCCGATCACCCCCACACGCTTGCCGGCCAGATCCATGCCGTCCTTGGGCCATCTGCCGGTGTGACACCAGTCGCCCTTGAAGCTGTCTATTCCCTCAAAGTCCGGTATGTAGCCCGCAGACAGGATGCCGACCGACGTGATCAAGAATTGGGCCCGCGCCCGGTGGCCATCCTCCAATTGGACCTGCCAGCGGTTCTCGTCCTCGTCAAAGACGGCCGAGACCACGCGCGAGTTTAACCGGATGTCCCGGCGCAGGTCGAACTTGTCCGCTACGTAGTTGAGGTAACGCTCGTTCTCCGGCTGACCCGAATAATGTTCCTTCCAGTCCCATTCCTGTAGGAGTTCCTCTGAGAACGAATATCCATAGGTGTAACTCTCGGAGTCGAAACGACATCCCGGATAGCGGTTCCAATACCAGGTACCACCCACTCCGCCACCTTCCTCGAAGGCCCTAACCGAGAACCCTAGCTCACGCAAACGGTACAACGAATACAATCCTGTAACTCCGGCGCCGATGACAATCACGTCAAACTGCGCAATATCCTCGACCCGCTCCGTACCGGCTGCCGTCGTTTGCTGTAGAGAATTTGCCATATCGTTCCCCTTAGGTCTCTGAACTGTTCAAAGTGTATCGAAAGGAGCCGACCCCCTCACACCAGTGTGTCAAGCGCATTTTCGGACTCTTCCAAAAGGAAGTCCTTTGGGTCATTCTACCCCTTCAGTGGCTGGTGTGGTGGGAAGGAAAAAGTTTATATGGGACCGGTAGCCAGGGAGCGCCGATGCCGGGACAAAGGCTGCCACCTATTCCGTACGCAGGCCCTCGTGCACGAGCCGCGGGAGCACCTCATCGCGGAAATACGGGAAATGCTCCAGGTAGTTCGTAAACCCCATCGCAAGCGCCGAGATTCCACACTCAGACAAGCGCTTCATCATAGCAACTACGTCGTCGGGGTCGCCGACTATCGGTAATGCTCCGTTGCCGCCGGCCGCGCGAATGCGGAACTCCTGGAGCCTTTCTTCTGGCACGCCGGGTTTGTTGAGGCCGCGCCCCACAATCATATTTTCCACCGCATCCCGGTCGGCATTCTCGACCGCATAGTATTGAAAATATTCGTCCGCCTCCTTTTTAGATGGCCGGCAGACCACGGCGACATTCGAAAATACTCTGATATCCCGGTTGTATGCTGCAGCCATTTCCTTGAGCGCCGATATATTCCCTGGCACTTCGTCAAGGTCCGTACCGATGTTGGTGAACATCATGTCAGCGTTTCGAGCCGCAAACTCCCGCCCGCGATGAGAGTTTCCGGCGCACACGATAATTGGTTGCCCACCTCCGTAAGGCTTGGGGTGAATGTCGGTTTTGTGGACCTGATAGAATTTGCCATCATAGTCGAATGGCTCAGTGCAGGACCAAGCCCGAGTAACAACGTCGATCCACTCTTGCCCTTGGTTATAGCGATCCTCGTGTTGGGCGAGATCGATGCCGAGCATGTCGAACTCATCGCTGTTCCAACCGCATACTATATTGAGGCCAAACCGGCCCTGACCGATAAGGTCAGCCGTTACCATCTGCTTCGCTGCGACCACCGGGTTGAACAGCGGGACGTGAACTGTGCCGAAAGCGATGATTTTGCGAGTGCTGGCCAGTATGCCAGATGCCCAGGTCAGTGTTTCGAAGTTCGATCCGTTATGGTCTGTGACACCGCCATACCCTTTCCAACGCCCCAGCGGCAGTATGAAATCGATGCCGGCGTCGTCTGCCATGCAGGCGAGTTTTTGGTTGTTCTCCCAGCTTGCATCCCAGCGCTCGGGCACTGTGGTGACTGCAAGTCCGCCTGAACAATTTACACCAAACAGGCCGAGACTTAGTTTGTTGCGGTCTAGCTGTTCCCTGGATTGCCTCGGGCAACCGCGCATTCGTTATATCCTTTAGCCGGATTCCACTTATGATATAACTTCAGGACCGGTTTCCTGAACCCAGCTTTAGCTTTTGTTCTCTGTTTAACGATTTTATCTCGATTTCCCGTTTTGAGGCTTCTCCCCTACCCTGGCAGGTTTCGTTGTAAACGAGCTGAAACGGCCCGCGGCCCTTCGTGTATTTTGCGCCCTGCCCCGTTTCATGCTCCAACATCCGGCGGCCTAAATCATTTGTAATTCCCGTATATAGGGTGCCATCGGCGCATTTCAGCATATAGACTATCCAGTCCAAAGCCCCTTCCCCCAGCCCGATGATCTCGCCCCCGAGTTTCTGTAATATAGCGCCTGCCGCATGAACTTCCATCAAGGGTTGCGGCCATAGTAGTATGGTTCAGCCGCAATTCAGCGGACCCGGGAGGTAGTACCAACATGAAAATCGGCATGTCGCTGACGTCCAGCTATCCCACCAGCCTGGACAGCAGGGTGATTATGGAAAATCTCGTCGAGGAGGTCAAGCTGATGGCCCAGCTGGGGTTTGACTCCTTCTCTTTGGGAGACCACCACCTGACCCCCAACCATTACGTGCAAGTCCTGCCGGCCATATCCAGTCTTTCGTCGATCAGCGGCAACATGCAATTGCTGCCCCTGTTTCTGCTACCCTTCTACAATCCCATCCTGCTGGCGGAACAACTGGCCACCCTTGACGTAATCAGCGGCGGGAGAATCACCGTAATCAACGCGCTGGGATACGACGCCGCGGCCTTCACCGCCTTTCAGACAACCCAGAGGGCCCGGGTTTCCCGATTTATTGAGACATTCGAAATCATGCGGCTGCTGTGGGAGCGGGACGACGTCACCTACAAGGGCCGCCATTACTCCTTCGATGCGCCAATTTCCTTGAATCCCAAGCCCGTGTCCCGGCCATTGCTCATGTGGATCGCCGGAGGGGCCGAGCCCGCGATACAACGGGCGGCCAGGCTGGGTGATGGGTGGGCTATCGTGCCGGGTTGGACGCCGGACCTTGTTAAAAAGGGGATTCAGTTCTACCGAGATTCCCTGGCGGAATTCGGGCGCTACGAACAGGATATGGACATTGTGCTCAGGCGCGACGCCCATCTGGCTCCTACCTCGGACACGGGCCACCGGGAGGCCCAGACTCTTTTCGAAAACGGCTACCGCGGGTTCAGCGCCGAGGCACTAGAGCAGTCACTGATCATCGGCGGCCCCGCCGAATGCATCGAATATCTGGAGGACATGGAACGGTCGGGAGTCACCCACGTTCTGTTCCGGTGCGCCCTCGACGAACGGGAGCCGGCCCTGCAGACCATTCGGGTATTGGGCACAGATGTCATACCCTATTTCAAGCGAAGAGGCCCGCTGGCTACCGGTTAGTAGTGAACGGCAGGCCAGGGGTGGGCTCCACCTGAAACACGGGCTGGCCGGGCTGAACCGGGCGCATTAGGTGTTCTGGGAGTGGCCGGCGGCATGAAGCGCTCCTCGTTGACCATGCGCGATCTCGTCAACTTCATGTAATCAAGGACCCGGCTAAAGGTCTGCCGGATAACTTCGGCTTAGCAAAATGCTGGCATGACTCGGGTGCCAAACAACTCAAGGGACCGCATTATCTTGTCGTGGGGCACTCCTCCGGCGTCCATGAAAGTAATCAAATTCTCAATGCCGCAAACCTCTCGCAGCTCTTGAATCTGTTCGATCACATGATCCGGCGGAACTGCCAGCATTGCACGTTTGAGGAGCATCCCCAAGGTGATTTGTGGCTTTGCCCAGGAGTCGT
>JADFFS010000220.1 GCA_022568195.1 Chloroflexota bacterium
GGCGGTTACAACGCGTTTGCTCATTATCAGTTGCTCCTTTATCCGTGGACCATTTCAAGTATTGCTTGACCGCTTCACATATATAGACGAAGCCCGGTCACGTTTTGTTCCACGAATCAAGAGCACTGTTGGCGCGAGCTGCTTCACCACACGCGGATTATATCGTCTTCAGCGAATACCGGCCCAAGATCGATGTTTAAGGGCGGGCTGGCGTAGAGTTCCTTCGGCACGCCGATGTCTCCCAAATACAGTTCTCCGACGAGGACTTTTGCTGCCTCAACACGCAGCCCTTCCTTGGGAAGAGCCAGGGTCAAGGTCGCGGTAGCGTGGATCGCAGGCTCGAATGCCGATCCCGATGTGGTATCAACCCCACTTGGCACGTCAAGGGCAAGGATTGGCGCTCCATGGGCGTTGGCAGCGCGTATGAGGGACGCTGCCGGTCCGGTGGGCGCTCCGTGCAGACTGTAACCTATGATAGCGTCGATGATCAGGTCTGCCGAGGGTAGCTCCACCGTTTCACCAGCTACACCTACCGAGACGTCCATGTGCTGTAGGATGGTGAGTTGATGGTGAGGGATTTCGGAGAACTGGGCAGGCTCCGATGTCACCAATACATCTACGTAAGCCCCCCAGTTATGCAGGCGTCGTGCGCATACCAGGCCACCTCCGCCGTTGCCCCCTGTGCCGGCCAGCACCAGAACGCGACGCCCTGTGGGATTACCGCTGAGAAAGCGCCGCCGGGCTAGTTGGGCCAGGTTCCGCCCGGCGTTCTCCATCATCTGGATGAGCAGGATCTCATAGTCTTCTATCATGGCCCGGTCTACTTCCCGCATCTGGCCGGTGGTCAGGAAGGGGATATTTCGGTCGCCGCTATCTGAAGACATTTGATCTACCAACTCGGACTAGCCGCCCCACAGCAGCCGTTACGCCCGCTCTCCCACGCGGTATAGCATGGTCATTCACGACGCGCCTCTATCACTCGCAAGGTTCGCCCCAGGGCGAACAAGAGCAATCGGGTTCCAGGAATGATCATATGCTATGGATGATTAGATCATGTCCGCGAGGCCCTTGAGAACCGCTCCCACCAGGTAGGCCAAACCAGCGGCGACTCCCCCGATCGCCAATATCTCTGATCCAGCCCAGTACCAGCGTTGCTCCACGAAAAGGCTCTTAAAGGCACCGATAGTGAAGAAAACTACCCCGGCAAGACCAATACTCCAGATGAAAGCCTGAGACAAACCGCCCGGAACTATTGCTTTATATATAAAAGGTAAGAGAGGCAGCAGGCCGGCGATCATAAACCCCGAATAAGTAACTATCCCAGCTCGCCAAGGCGACACTTCCGCCGCTGGGTAACCGTGCTCCTCCCGCATCATCGTAGTTACCCAACGCTCGTCGTCCGAGGTAATGACCTCGACAACTCGCTCCAGGTCGGCCCCGCTGAAACCCTTGCCCGCAAATATCTGACGAATCTCCTCTCTCTCCCCTTCCGGCACGGTACGAATATGGTATTCCTCTTCCCGCCGCGTATGGGCTCGCTGTTGCTGCTCGGCCCGAGTGCCAAGAAAGTTGCTGATCCCCATGCTGAACCCGTCGGCGACCAAATTGGCGACGCCAAGGATAATGAGGACACCAGCAGGGAGACCGGCTCCTGATACGCCCGATACTACCGCGAATGTCGTAACTGTACCGTCGATGGCACCGAAAATGAAGTCTCGAAGGTCACTGTGGTGTGGTCCAGCCTCAAGCCTGGTTCGGATGGCCTCGCGAGTATGGGCAGATTCTAATTCGGAGGCAGATCTTTCAGACGGTTGATTCACATCAATTTCTCTTCTTCACCTGTAGCATCTATGCATCTTGGTGAAAGCGCGCTTGAGTTATAGATCTATACCAAGCTGAAACCACGGGCATGTACCGCGCATGCCTCGGGATGCTCTGAGACATCGGCGTAGGCGGCGGTGGCGGCCAGGGCGCCTTGCGCCGCAGCGGTTAGGGTCTGTTTGAGGTCGCCGCCGGCGTCGGTGACGTCACCAGCGGCGAACACGCCGTGGACGTTGGTCCCCATGTGTTTATCCACGATGATCTCGTCCCTGTCGTTGAGCAGGATCCCCAATTGATGGGCTAGTTCCGTCCTGGGGTCTGCTCCAATCTCGATGAAGATCCCGTTTACTGCGAGCTCGGTCGACCCGTTTACCTCTTGATCCAGCACGATCGCTGACAGCCCGTCATTTCCCTTTAGCTCGATTACATTGGTATTAAACAGGCGCTCGACGTTGCCTGATTGTTCCAGCAGCCTCAGGTTGGCCGCTTCCGGCCGAGTGAAGGCTACACCACGATAGACGATATAGACACGCTCGGCATATTTGCTGAGCAAGACGGCGCCCTTTACGGCAGCATCCCCACCGCCCACTACCGCCACCACATTGCCGCGGTGGAGCGGAGCATCACACGTCGAGCAAAAAGACACGCCCTTCCCGGTCCACTCGTCTTCGTGCTGTAACCCAAGCTTGCGGCGCTCGCGTCCCACCGCCAGAATAACGGTGGTCCCCTGGTACGTTTCACCGGAGTCCGTCCTAGCCTCGAAGCAGTGGGCGGTCCGGTCTATCGACTCCACTTTGCCGTCTACTATCGGCACTTCGTATTTCTCCGCCTGCTCCCGGAACTTCAACATCAGGTCATATCCATCGATCTCAGGGTATCCTGGGTAGTTTTCGATCAAGCCTCCAGTAGCAGTTTCGCCCCCGAACATTTCGCCTATAACGATGGTCCTCATTTGGTATCGTGCCGCGTACAGAGCTGCCGCAAAAGCCGCCGCACCTTGTCCGATAATCAGAACGTCGTGTTGCTCAATCGTACTAGTCATTCTAAAACTCCCTGTCTACAACTTCGCCATATTCAGCTTTCACTCCGGAATGTTCGCTGAGCCAAGTTTGGCAGAGCCGGCCGGCTAGGTTCTCGGACTCGGTTCTCCCAGGAAGACACGCAACGCTGAATTTCACAATCTGGGAGTTAACTTGGAGTGCTCAACCAATTTCATTTCTCGCCCATACCCGACGACAAACTCGGCTTCTGGAAACTCCGCCATAAGGGGGTCGCCGGCATCGATGGTCGCTACCCCGTTGGCACTTACAGGTTCATTGCCTGTAAGCCGGCTTTTGCCAAGTCTTCGTCAGCATTATGGCCGCGTATCCCACCAACACCAATTCCTCCCAATATGGCGCCGTCCTTAATGATGACGACACCGCCTTGCTCGTAGGTGATCATTGGGTCCCCATTCTCACTTACGCTGTGGCCAATATTGATCATACGCTGCTCCCAGGCTCCGGAGTTGATACCAAGCACAGCAGCGGAATACGCCTTACGTACTGCATGCCTCCGAGTGAACAAGCGTGCGTTGTCCATCTTGGCGAAGGCTTCCAAATTTCCGGCTGCATCCACGATCGCCATACATACCGGCGTGTCCGATGTCGCCTGCGCTCGCTCCATCATGACGTTCATAGCCGCTTGTACTTGGTCCAATTTTAGTTGGTTGTCGGCAATGGCCATACAGGGACTTGGGGTGTCTTGTGATGTTGCCATAAGATTAGTCTCCTTGTTCTAGTGTATGGGGACCAGCGGCTTTTCGACGTTTATCAAATCAAGCTTATACTCGAACTTGGTGCGCCAATACTGCGACAATTCCTTGTTGTAATCAAGATTGGTCCCGTAGTCCCAGACCGAGCCGGGCATTTAGTCGGGTCATCAGGTAAGGTCTAGTGATCGCCCTCGATAAAGTGAGTGTAGGGCCTTTATCGGGTAATGAATATTTAGGCCTTGCCATCGAGCAGGTGGCTCAGGTTATTCAGCGGTATGTCGACTCGGGCGCTCACAAGTTCGTGACGAGACCCCGGTAAACACCCCGGCTTCCAGGGTATCGATTCCCATGTTCAGCAGGGGCGCCGTCCTTCTAAGACTGGCTAATACAGGAATCTTTGTGGTTGGACAGGCAGCCCCGAATCGGCGATCCAAGAAGTGCTGGCCTCGGTGTCGAGCACCCTCCAACTTGCCACACCCCAAACGACCAGAGACTTCTCACCAGTCACGTAGGCCTCATCGAACTGAATCACAACGAACCCCAGGTCCCTGCTGGTTACGGCGTTGCCGAAAACCGCGGCAAACACGGGATTTGTGTCGGATGGACCAACCAACACCCAGGCGTCGTGACCGGCCAGGTCGGCAGGGTTGCAGGTGTTGACCAGAGGCCATTTGTATCTGCGGCTTAATGTTTGCGCTGCAGGCAAATCGTCATCCGAGCAGTATTGGATAGCCACCCATTCTTGCTTCAACGATTTCGAAGGTATCCCGTTTTCAGCCACCCATTTAACCGATGCCAGGGTTTCCAGCGGGGACCAGCCGGATATGCCGATTACATCCCTTGTTGCGTCGTCGTACACCGTTGTGACCCGAAATGCGCGGATGAACCCGCTGTCGGCCACCTGCAACGACGATCCCAGCAATGTGTTAGATATGGGGTTGCCCCCCCGCTGCCCGATCAGGATCCAGGTTCGCGAATCTCCCAATTCACCGGCGTCGGTGGCCTGCACCAGATTGTAGCCCCGTGCTTCGGCCAAAAGAGAAGCTGCCGCCAGATCAGCGGCCGCGGTGTATTGGACCACAGGTTTCCAGAAGGCGGCGGTCACGGTTGTGGACCGGTTGACGGCCACTATGATGGACTCCCTCACCTGGGCGGCGTCGCCGGTCCAACGTCCAAAGGTGTTGTCCCCGGAGGGCCGGGCGGTTAGCAAAACCGGAGTGCCCGCATCGTAGAAGTAGGTTAATCCGCAACCGTGAGGATCTACGAACCCCAGGGCGTCTCCGATGCAGTTCACGGTCAGGCTGAACTGCCGCTGGAAGTTGGCCTCCACCCGTTGGTCGCCGTCCATGGTCACGATACATGGACCTGGGCCCAAACAGGCGCCGCTCCAGTGGCTGAAGCTGTAGCCCACGGCAGAGGTGGCGGTCACGGTGACCTGTTTGCCCGCGTTTTGTTTGCCTACAGCGGGCAGGGACAGGGTGCCGCCGGCGAAGGGCAAAGCCGCGGTGGTCAGGGTGAACTGCACCACGAAGTTGGCCGTCACCGCCCGATCGCCGTCCATCGTGACGACGCACGCGACCGTACCCGAGCAGGCCCCAGACCACCCGTCCAGTCCCCAGTCCGCTTCTGGATTGGCGGTTAAAACAACCACTGTC
>JADFFS010000054.1 GCA_022568195.1 Chloroflexota bacterium
TTTTACTGCGCCTCGGCCCTATTTTTACTGGGAACGCTTGCCGCCATGCTCATGCCTTCCTCTCGTTCTCGCCGACCGGGGAGGGTTGGTGCTGTAGCGTGAACCCCCGGCCATGCCGGCGAACCCACCGCTGGATATCCAGCAAAAAGAGACACCTCAATAGCTGGGGTGTCCCTTGGTATTCGTGGTGACGCTGGCAACGATTGCCCACCGGCAATGATTAGCTCAGGAGCCGGCCTCCAGCGCGGCCTGGTATTCCTCGGGGGTGTTCAAGTCCCACAGGACTTCGGGGGTAGCCACGTCCACCCGGCGGGTGGCCTGAGCGTGGCGGCGCACCACCGCTTTTATCCCCAGTGTTTCTTCATCTATCTCCCGTAGCTCATCCAGCAACGACGCATCCAGAATGATGGGGTGTCCGCCCTTGCCTTTGTACTCTGGGATGGTAATCAGGCCGTCCTTTTCCCGGTGTAGCTCAAGCAAGGCGCGAATCGTGGCGGCGCTGCGGGGTTGGTCGACGTTCAAGATCAGCAGGGTTCCGGCTTGCTCGACCCCCGCGGCGCTGAGTCCAACCTTGACCGAGGTTGTCTTGCCTTGTAGATAGTCTGGATTCACTGCCCAAGTGACGCCGTTTACTCCCTCTAGCTCTGCTTTCAACTCATCGGCCCGGTGTCCCAGCACCACAACCACCCGGTCCACTCCGGCAGAACGTATGGCACCCACCTGGTGGGCTAACAAAGAAGTGCCCTGCCAAGGAAGCAGGGCCTTCGGTTGTCCCATGCGGCGCGACTCGCCCGCCGCCAGCAATATTGCCACGGTTTCGGTCCCAATTTTGGTCATGGAAACGCCATGTCCCTACACTTGCACTGCCTGGTCGGCGATGCTGGCCGCCCGATCGATGTACCGATCGTCCATGCGCATGGTGGAGCCTGTGCCGCCACGGCGCACCATGATTATCTCCGACATGATGCTGACCGCCAGTTCTTCTGGGGTCAAACCGCCGATATTCAAGCCGATGGGAGCGTAGACTTGCTTCAAGCGGTCCACGGAGATCCCTTGGCCGATCAAGCGCCGATAAATCATAATGGTCTTGCGCCGGCTGCCCAACAGCCCGATGTAGCGGGCACGGGTGGTCAGGGCCGACTCCAACGCCAAGTCGTCATACCGGTGGCCGCGGGTGGCCGCGACGATAAAGGTGTTGACATTTATGTCCAGATGCTCAGGCCAATTTTCGTAGCTGGACACCACGGTTTGCTCGGCATAGGGGAAGCGTTCTGGATTGGCGAACTCGGGCCGGTCGTCGACCACATATACCCGGTACCCCAGGTTGTGGGCCAGGTCGGCTGTGGCCTTGCCAACATGCCCGCCTCCAACCATGATCAAGGTGGGCGGCGTGGTAAAGCCCTCCACGAACACCTCTGTTCCGTCATCGGTGATAAAGGACTCGATGTTGCCGACATCCGCGACTTGGGCCGCCAACTCCTTTGCCCTGGCGTCCAACGCAGGATCTCCAAGCGTGCCGATAATCGTGCCGTCTTGCTTCAGCAGCAGCTTAGCCCCCAGGTTCGTCCCGCCCTTGGCTACATTGACTATGGTGGCCAATCCCACCGGGTCTCCGCCTTCATAGGCGTTGATCAGCTCGTCGCCGATGGGAACGAAGTCCTCTTCCTTTCGCACGGGTTCAAGGTAGAAGTACATCGTGCCGCCGCAAACCAACCCGTCACGGGCGGCGATGTCCTCGTTGAGAAAATAGTCCTTGAACTCCGGACCGCCGCCACGCCGGAGGATTTCCTTGGCGGCGAACCAAATATCTCCTTCGACGCAACCACCGCCCAGGGTGCCAACCCCGCTACCGTCTTCCCGCACCAACAGCATGGCGCCGGATTTCTGAGGGGTCGAACCCTTGGTGCGCACCACCGTGGCCAGGACCCCGGATTTGCCGCTCTGCAGGAGCTTAATGGCTTCCTGAATAACCTCTTTCATCCCACCTTCCTGTGTGAATGGATGTCCTTGAACAAGCTTAACAAAATTGCCCTTGCCGGGCAATCAGCTTGGCATATAGCATACAGCGGAGGGATAGCGCCTGGCTATGAGCCACACTGTAAATTTTGCAGGAAATCAGGTACAATGTTATGTTGTATGGCGGTAATCGCTCTGTCCTCCACTAGCCCTCGTAACGCCCTCGAGTACGTTCAAGTGATGGAGTCCCTTGGGGTGGTTGTGCGGTTGATGGTGCCCGAGACTGAGGGCGGCATTCCCACAGATCAACTGATGCACGGGGTAGGCGGCCTGTTGCTGCCCGGCGGGCCTGACGTGGAACCCTCTCGTTATGGCGCCGCCCCGGACCCCGATGCCGGGCTATCCTTGGACCCACTTCTCGACGAGCTGGAGTTGCGGCTCCTTGACTACGCTCTGGAGCGGGACATGCCGGTGCTGGCCATCTGCCGCGGGATGCAGCTTCTCAATGTAGCCTTCGGAGGCCAGCTAATTCAAGACCTTCCGGGTCATCGAGCGCAGAAGCAAGACGGACGTTGGGTGTCCCAGAGTCATCTCATCTACCTTTCACCAGGGTCAAAAGCAGCCCCCATCATCGGGAGCGCCGGCTTTTTCCGGGTAAACAGCCGGCATCACCAGGGATTGAAGGAGGCCCAGAGAGCGGCCGGGCTGATGACCACCGGGTATTCCGTTGATGACGGTTTGATCGAGGGTCTCGAGAGTCCCGACCATAGCTGGGTAATAGGCGTTCAGTGCCACCCGGAGCTTCAGGACGAAGTGCCGAGCTCCTTCGCCAACCTGTTCATCGGGTTCCAAGAGCGGGCTGAACTATTTACCAGCGCCGCCCAAACCACAGTTTAGATATCCATATTCACAGCATGCCTTGATTAGCAATATCTACCTGAAGATGACGATTCCGAGCGGGGAAGTGACGCATGGGTAGAGGAGGAATGAATCATGGTAACTAGCACTCCCACACCACCATCGGGACATATTCGCCCAGTGCGCATCGAAGAGGAGATGCGCACCTCATATCTGAACTATGCGATGAGCGTCATCGTTTCCCGGGCACTGCCCGACGTCCGAGATGGCCTCAAGCCGGTGCAACGGCGAATCCTTTACGCCATGCACGACATGGGCATCCGGCCCGGCTCGGCTTTTCGCAAGAGCGCTCGCATAGTTGGAGAGGTGCTGGGCAAGTTCCACCCCCACGGGGAGTCGTCGGTATACGATGCCGCGGTCCGTTTGGCACAGTCTTTTTCGATGCGCTATCCCCTGATCAGCGGCCAGGGCAACTACGGTAGCGTCGACGGTGACCCTCCAGCGGCGATGCGTTATACCGAGGCTCGCCTAGCTGGCATCGCCGAAGAAATGTTGGCCGACATCGACTACGATACCGTGGACTTCACGGCCAACTTCGATGATTCGCTGCAAGAGCCCCGGGTACTGCCCGCCCGGTTGCCCAACATGCTGGTCAACGGGGCAACAGGCATCGCCGTGGGCATGGCAACCAACATTCCTCCGCATAACTTGACCGAAGTCTCCGACGCTATCTGCTACTTGGTCGATCATCCCGACTGTTCCACCGAAAACCTGATGCGCTACATCAAAGGACCCGACTTCCCCACCGGGGCCAGCATCCACGGTAAGATCGGCATTGTAGACACCTACACCACTGGGCGCGGCCGCATCATCATGCAGGCCACCACCAACATCGAGGAGCAAAGCGGCGGACGGGAATGGATCATTGTCACCGAACTGCCTTTCCAGGTGAACAAGTCCACTCTGGTGGAAAAGATCGCCCATCTGGCCCGGGACAAGCGGGTCGAAGGAATCAGCGACATCCGGGACGAGTCCGACCGCCAGGGGATGCGTATCGTAATAGAGCTGCGCCGGGACGCCCAAGCCGACATTGTGCTGAACAACCTGTACAAGCACACGGCTCTACGCAGCTCCTTTAACACCATCATGCTTGCCCTGGTGGACGGGCAGCCCCAGATCTTGCCCTTGAAACGGATTCTGGCGCTGTTCATCCAACACCGGGAAGAGGTTATCCGCCGCCGTTCCGAGTTCCTGCTCAAGCGGGCCCAAGACCGGGACCACGTGGTCCAAGGCTTGCTGCTGGCCTTAGAGCGGATGGACGAGGTCGTGGCAATCATTCGAGCATCGGCCAACGTTGAAGCCGCCCGCAATAATTTGATGGAGCAGCTTGCTCTGACTCAGATTCAGGCTCAGGCCATCCTGGACATGCAGCTACGCAGACTGGCTGCCCTGGAGCGGGAGCGGCTGGAAAAGGAGCATGAGGAGCTACTCAAAACCATCGCCGGTCTAGAAGAGCTACTGGCCAGTCCCGCCAAGGTCTTGGCCGCGGTCAAGACCGAGACCCGCAAGCTGAAGAAGGACTTCGGCGATGCCCGGCGGACAGTCATCTATGAAGAAGAAGTCCAGGACCAGACCGCCGAGCAGTTCATCACCCATCAGGACGTGGTGGTGACCCTGAGTCAGCGCGGCTACATCAAGCGAATACCCTGCGACACCTACCAGATTCAACACCGGGGCGGTAAGGGTGTCCGAGGCATGAACACCCGAGACGACGATGCGCTTCTGGACCTGGTGGTGGTGGACACCCACGACACGCTGTTCTTTTTCAGTAACCGGGGGCGCGTTTATCCACTGCGAGCTTTCCAGATACATGGGGATACGTCCAGGACCACCAGGGGAACTATACTGGTCAACCTCCTTCCCGCTCTGGCCAGGGGTGAGCAAATCCAAGCCATGCTGTGCATCAAAAACCCCAAAGAGGACTACCTCTTGCTGCTGGCCACGTTGAAAGGAGAGATCAAAGCCCTCCGAACCGGAGAGCTGTCCAACATTAGGCCCGGAGGCCTGATCGTCATGGACCTAGAACAAGGAGATGAATTGGTCAGCGTGGCCCAGGTAGGCGAGGCTAAGGACGTTATCATGATCTCCCAGAAGGGCCAGGCAATCAAATTCCTGGTGGAGGGTTTGAAGCCTCGCACCCGCTCCGCCGGCGGCGTCCGGGGACTGCGCTTACTGGGAGACGACCAGCTGGTGGCCATGGCGGTGGTGACACCCAGCAGCCACTTGCTGATTGTCAGCCGCAGGGGATACGGCAAATCCACTCCCCTTTCCCGCTATCCCCGTCACGCAAGAGGCGGACAAGGGGTCCGTACCTTCCGGGTAACCGAAAAAACCGGCCCGGTGGCCGCGGCCCGGGTTGTGCCTGATACCCCCGGCCAAGAGATTCTGATCATCTCAGCCAAGGCCCAGGTAGTGCGAATCACGCTGGACGACGTCAGGGTGACGGGACGGGATACCCAGGGAGTTATCGTCTGGCGAGACCGGGAACCCGATGACTACGTGGCGTCCATCGCCTGCTTCCTGGAAACCGATCAAAAAGCGGTTAACGCGTCCGCCAACGGGCACCACTCTGCCAACGGCGCTTCGTCCAATGGCAAGGCATCCGACGGGACGTCGTCCGGTAAATGACCGTCCGGATAGCGTTACCCAGGCACTTCACCCCGGATGGGTGCGTCAATGTCCCGCGGCGGCCTTCCCGGGGTGCCTCCCAACGGAAATCAGCGGTCCTATCCCAAGGATATCCGGACCGAGCTCATCAGCAATTTGCCTGGCGTAGAAAATGTCTGGCCGAATTAAGCCGGCGGATCAATTTCTACAAGTACACCTCTTGATTTGTCCGGCAATGTCAATTTACAATAGGTGGAGACCAATAACGATTGCACATTTACATCACGAATCATAATGATTCGTATTCAAACAGGAGTCATAGATGAAATTGGTTTTCGTCCATGGAGCAGGCAGTTCTAGTCTGGCGTTTTACTATCAGCTACGCCACTTTCGAAACTCCAAGGCTATCGACCTGCCGGGGCATCCCACCGGCAAAGCCTGCACCACCATCGAGGGTTACGTGGAATGGGTTCGCGGCTTCAACACCGCCCGCCGTTACAAAGACGTGGTACTTTGCGGCCACTCCATGGGCGGCGCCATCGCCCAGCTATACGCCTTGCGCTACCCCGACGAGTTACGAGGGATAATCCTGATCGGCACGGGGGCTCGGCTAAGGGTTCACCCCGACTATTTGAACATCGCCAAACAACCTGGTGAGGACAACTCCGGGTGGCTGGAAGGCCAAAAGGGATATTTCGAAGGCGTGGATTCGGACATCTACGATGTGCTCGTCCGGAGGGCGTCTGAGGTGGGGCCAGCGGTGGAGCTAAACGACCTTCAGGCCTGTGACAAGTTCGACGTGATGGAGGACGTCCATAACATCACCCTGCCTACCCAGGTGGTGTGCGGTAGCGAGGACGTCATGACCCCGGTCAAGTATTCCGACTACCTGGCCAACCAGATCAAAAACGCCAGGGAGGAGATCATTCCCGGCGCGGGCCACTTCGTACAGTTGCAGAAATACCAGCAGGTGAACGTGCAGATCGAGCGGTTCATGGCTACATTGAAATAAACGGGGAAATAATCCGGGAGCTAACCCCCGGATTTACTCGGGCGCTGGATGGTACCAGCGGCTACGGAAAAACAGGAGAGGTACGCTGGAGTTGTTCTCGCGTATCTCTTTTACTTCTGCCATGTACACTGTATGGTCGCCATAAACGTGGGACCCGACCACCTGGCAGCCCATGAACACCATGGAGTTGTCCAGGGTTGGGATCCCATTGTGTCCCTCGCTGTAGCTTACCGACACGTCTCCCGTACGGTCCTCGGGGCGCTTGGCGAAGTAGGCTCCCACGTCCTCTTGGTCTCGATCTAAAATATTCACCCCAAAGAGGCCGGACCTTTCCACGAAACCATAGGTGTGGGTCCCGTGGGCAACACAGAGTAAAATCACCGGAGGCTCTAAACATACCGAAGTAAAGGAGTTGGCTGTCATGGCATGGGGCTGACCCTGGTCGTCGGTGGTGGTTATCACCGTCACGCCGGTGGCGAAGTTGCCCATGGCCGCTCTGAATTCATCTCGGGTGACCAATCTGCTACCTTTCAGGTTGACTTTTCCACATTATAAACACCAAACAATCGACAATGCCAGCCAGCGGCAAGACCATAATCAGCTCAATCGCCTGCGGCTGGATAAGGACGAAAACAGCGTGCAATCTCCTCAGCAGGGCATCCGGCGGCCTCTTGAGGGTCCAGCTTAGCCACCGTGTCAGCAGGCACCATGCCTTCGAACAACTCTGGATGGGTCAGCTGGGCCAGGATTTCCAGCCCTTGGACCACTCTAGGACCAGGGCGGCTGAAGTAGACATGGTCGATCAAGTACACCTCCCCGGATCGGACCGCTGGAAGGGTCGACCAGCCGTCCTGGGCCGCCAGCCAGGGCACTTCCCGCCGGCCGCGCGCCAGGTCCGACGAACACAGGTCGAGGAACAGCTTTTCAGGGGCATAGTCCCGGATTTCGTTCCAGGCAACCCGGGCCGCCGGACAACCGGGAGGATACAGCTCCTGGTCTCCACCGGCCACGCGTATCAGGTCGGGTATCCAATGTCCCCCGACGACGATGGGATTGATACCCTCCAGTGAAAAAACTCGCGGTCTGTCGATCACCGAAGCCAGGGTTTCTTGAACCGCCTTGACACGGCGCTCTAGGCAGGACACCAGGGTTTTAGCTTGGTCAACAGCGCCGCAGGCTTCTCCCACTTGGATGATGCTGTCGAATATCTGAGCCAGGGTCTTGGGCTGCAGAACCACCACATTTGGTTGATGCGGCATGTCTTGCACGGCAGACCCGACCGCCGCGGCATCAACCTCGCACACATAGCAAAGGTCTTGCGTCAGTATCACGTCCGGCGACTGCTGCCATAGCCATTCCTGGTCCAGCATGTAGGGGCTTTCGCCGCTGGCCAATAGCCGCTGCATCAGCTCCTCAACCTCGTCGCTGGAAAGCACAGACGGGTCCACTTTGCTCCGGCACACCACCGTCTTGGCTTGGGCCTCGGCTGGATAGTCGCAAAGGTCGCTGACGCCGATGATTTGGTCCCCCAGGCCAAGGTCGAACAGAACCTCCGTAGCGCTGGGGAGCAGGGAGCAGATCTTCATGGCCTGGTACAACTCCGCAAGGGTTGGGCCGCCGCGGCCGGTTTCCACATGACTTTAATGTCGCCCTCAAGGGCCAGACGGTGGCCGGGATTCGTATAGTGTGTTGTATCATAAGCTAATCAATCATGTCACCACCAGCAGAGAAAATTTGGACCAACCTTGGCCTTATGCGCCTGAATGCCTTTGGCGTCGGCGTCAACGGATTATTTCTAGCCGTTGAAACGGTGATGTTGCCTGTGCTGGTCCTAGTGTTGGCCCCGGAAGCTCTAAAAAACACCTTTCTTGCAATGCTGGGGTTTACCGGCCTGATTGTGGCTGCCGTGGTTCAGGTTATTATCGGCCGAGTCAGCGACCGGACACGGTCACCTTTGGGGCGGAGGGTACCGTACCTGCTGTGGGGATGCTCCTTCATATTGCTGGGTATGGTGGGCGTCGGCCTTGCTCCGACGTTCTGGTTTCTGTTGGGTGCCTGGTTGTTCATCCAGGCGAACGTCAACATCGCCTACGGCCCCTACCAGGCATTGATACAGGACCTTGTTCCTGTTACTCGGACTGGGGCGGCCTCGTCATTTAAAATCCTGGCCGACGCCGTCGGAGGCGTAGCTTTCATCAAAATCTCCTCGGTATTGATGGGCTACTACACCGGCCCCGACTCGGCCCAGTGGCTCTGGATCACTTTGAGCGTCTTGGGTGTCAATCTGGTCGTAGCCACCGGAATCACCTCGGTAACCGTTGTCGCTCGGGAGAGGTCCACCCCGACCGCAATAAATGCGACCCATACCCCTGTCCCAGTCGCCTCCGGACTGCACCCTCAACTAAGCTTGTTTCTGATCTCACGTTTTCTGATGGTCACCGCCATCGCAGTCTTTCAGACCTACGGCTTGTTCTTCCTTAGAGACAAGGTAGGACTGGAGGCCCCGACGCAGGCCTTGGGCAACATGATTCTCGTAGCGGGGGGCGCGGTGGCCCTGAGCGCCTATTCCGCGGGCTGGCTGTCCGACAGGATCGGCCGCAAGCAGGTTGTTTTGGCTGGAGCAGCAGGGGCGGCGGTGAGCACGGTTTGGATGTTGTGGGCAGGGACCGAGACGGAGGTCATGGTCATCGCCACCGTGATCGGGTTTTTCGTGGGTAGTCTGCTCAGCGCCAATTGGGCCATGGCCAACGATTTAGGCACCGAGGGGAGAGAGGGGCTGCACATGGGTGCAGTGAATCTGTCGACCATTGGCGGCGCGGCCTTTGCCAAGCTGCTGGGGCCGGGCGTCGATTTATTGAATCGCGCCTCGGCCGGCTCGGGTTACTCGACACTGCTGGTGGGTTGTGCCGTCTTGTTCATCCTGGGGGCGATTTTGCTGATGCCCGTTGAGCCTCGCTTACACCGAGCGCCGCCTTCCGTTTAAGCCAAATACACAAACTAGTACTCAGTCAACTTCATTATGATGTCATTCTGAGGGAGCGGAGCGACGGAAGAATCTCCCTCCCGAGGTGAGACCCTTCACTTCGTTCAGGGTGACACTACTATTTTCGAGTTGACTGAGTACTAGTGGGCCAGGCGCTTGTTTGGTAGAACGTGTCGGTCCGACCTTCTAGCAAGCCTTATCCGCCGGCCGCCGCCTTGCGCAGAAATTCGCCGGCGCCGCGGACCAACCACGCGTTCCAAGATGTCATGGTGAATCTGACTCCCTTGGACACGTAGGCCGCGATGTTGTCGTCGTTGACCAACGTACCCGCCACTCGCCCGGCTGCGATGATCCGGGCGATAGCGTCGTCGATGGCTCGTTGAACTTCGGGATGGCCCGTGTCCCCGATGTGACCCATGGTCTGCGCCAGGTCTGAAGGCGCTACGAAAAACGCGTCGATGTTGTCAACTCTCAAAATCTCGTCCAGGTTGCGAAGAGCCGTCTCTTCCTCCAGCAATACCACAACCATTGTTTGGTCGTTGGCTTGCTGGAAATAGTCCGCTACTCCGTAGGATTGGCGGCCGCCAAACATGCCGCGATAGCCCAGCGGCGCGTACTTGGCCGATTGGGCCGCTCGTTCCGCTTCCTCCCTGGTGTTGACGTGGGGCACGACGATGCCCATGGACCCACGGTCGAGGGTACGGGTTATCAGCCAGGGCTCGTTAGCCGTGACCCGGGTGATCGAGGTCATACCCCACAGGTCGCAAGCCCTGGTCATGTCTCCCAACTGATCCCAGGTTACCGGGCCGTGTTCACCTTCAATCCATGCGGCATCGAAGCCTAAAGGGCCCAGAAAATCTATGATCTCGCTGGTTTGTAGGCCGGATATCGTAGTGACAACCTGATTCTGCTGTAGCTTTTGTTTGGCCTTGTTCAGCCGGATTCCATTCACAGATATGCCTCTCCCTGATGATTGTAAGGATTCGTTATGAATACGCCCAATGATAGCGGTATGATAAGTGCAAAATGGCGCGAATACCAGCGCGAACCGGGCCGATGTTGTGAACAAGATTCAAGGCCGCGGCGCAAAATATGGACGGGCACCCTTTACCCACGTCTGGTGGACAGTCCTCAATGGCCGGTGCTAAACTGCGCCTGAGCGGCGCCACTAAAGCACACTCTGCGCCGGCTATCCGGCCGATCGATGGGAGGCACCCGGATGTTAATCGGGCACTTTACCGAGCAACCGTGGCAGGACGAAAAATCGGGTTTGATGGGAACCCAAAGCACCGATCTGAGCATCAGCAACTCGTACTATGACCCCCAGATCGGCGCCCAGCTTTACAACCGGTATCTGGACGAAAAAGTATATGCCGAAGAGGTGGGGTTCGATGCGCTGATGCTCAACGAGCACCATAGCACCCCGTTCTGCATGCAGGGCGTGACCAACGTGGGAGCCTCCATTCTCGCGCGCATCACCAAAAAGGCCAAGATCGTTATCTTGGGCAACGTACTGCCAATCTGGGATGACCCCCTTTGGCTGGCCGAGCAACTGGCCATGATCGACATGATCTCCAACGGCCGCCTGGTGTCCGGCTTCGTGCGGGGCGGCGGACGGGAAAGCTTCGCCCATAACGCGCCGCCCCACTACAACCGGGAGCGGTTCGAGGAGGCTCACGACTTTATCATCAAGGCCTGGACCACGGCCGGCCCCTTTCGCTGGGAGGGCAAGCACTACCACTACCGTTATGTTAACCCTTGGGCCAGGCCCTTGCAGAAACCCCATCCCCAGATTTGGATTCCATCCACAGTAAGTATCGAAACCGTCAAGTGGTGCGCCGAGCACCGGTATCCGCTGGTGCTGTTGGCTACCAAACTGGAGCCCACCAAGGACGCCTTCCAGCTTTACCACGACACCGCAGCCGAACTGGGCTACCAGTCCGGCACCCAGAACGTATCCTACCTATGGAAAGTCCACGTTGACGAAACCGATGAGAAGGCCGAAGAGGTTGGCAGGAAATTCCTCTCTGGAGTCAGCAACCCCTTCCTGGCGGGCAATGAGGGGCAGGTAAACCCGGCCATCATGAATCTGCCCGGACACACGTCAAGGAACTCCCGGCGACTGGCGGCGGCGGCATTTGGACCCCGGGGCCGCTTCGGGACCAATAGGCGGCCTTTCGAAGAGCAGGTAGCGGACTATACCATCATCACCGGAACTCCCAAGACCGTGCTGCCCAAGATCCGGCACGTCTTGGAATATCTACGGCCAGGCAGCGTGTTCTTCTGGGACGGCGACGGCGCCATGACCCACGAAGACCAGATGCGCAGCCTCCGGCTGATGGGCGAAGAGGTCATCCCGGCGGTGCGGGAGATGGGCAAGGAGCTGGAATTGTTCGGCCCCTTCGAGGTCGACCCGGCCACCGGCGGACCCTATGAAGCCGTGTTCCACACTGCGGAAACCACTGCCATACCATCCTAGCCTCCAGCTTCGATGCAGCCTGCAGCCGCTGTCGCTGGTGTCTCCCCGCCGCGAAGCGCCCGGAACTCCCGCGGGTGGGGTAACTCGTCGTAGGAGCCCCCTTGTAGTGGAAACCTCGGTTGACAGGACAGATAAGCGCGCCGATAATTTGACCAACTTTTACCGGAGTGTCTCTGTCTATGGCTGAAACAGCGGACGTGGTGGTAGTGGGTGCTGGGGTCGTTGGGTGTTCGGTGGCATACTACCTGTCCGTTCTGGGCGCCCGGGTCAAGCTGTTGGAACGGGAGGCCATCGGCAGCGGCGCATCAGCTCACGCCACCGGCTCCCTCAGCCTGCTGGGGGCGGAATTCTCCCCCGGACCCTCCTTTGAATTTGCTCTGACGGCCTACCGGGAGTTCCCGGAGCTGGTCCAGCGGTTGGAAGAGTCCACGGGCATGGACCTGCTATACCAAAGACGGCCTTCATTACGGCTGGCATTGGACGAAGACGAGGAGTATCTAATCAAAGACCTGATGTCCTGGCAGCAGACCCATGTGGCCATGAAGTGGATCGACCAGCAGAATGTCCATGAGATTGAACCCCGTTTGACGCAAAATGTCAGGGGTGCAGTTTACGAAGATGAATCAGCCCAGCTGGACAGCTACCGCCTGAACCTATCCCTGGCTCAAGCCGCCGAAAAACTGGAGTGTCCGCTACAACTACGGGAGGTCACCGGCTTGTTGACCCGGGGCTCCCGAGTGGTGGGTGTCGACACGGCCACAGGGGAGGTTTCCTGCGATACCGTGGTGATTGCCGCGGGGACCTGGAGTCCACGCCTGGGGGAATTTCTGGACTTCTCCATCCCCGTCACGCACCTGAAGGGTGAACGCCTTATGCTGCGTTACGGAGGAGCGCCTCTGCCCGTGTTGATCAGCTCCCCAAAGCGGGGGCATATGATAAGTAGGCTGGACGGTCTACTCAGCGTCGGCAGCACCGGCGGCCGTGACTACGACCAGGAGGATCTGTTTCGGGGAGAAGACTTCGACCGCCAGCCTACCGAGGCCGCCAAGATCGAGTTGCTACAGCGGGCAATAGACGTGTTCCCCGATTTGGAGGAAGCTGAGCTGGTACATCATCTGGCGGGCTCCCGGCCTTTGAGTCCCGACCGCATGCCCATCATCGGGCCGGTTCCGGGATGGGATGGCGTGGTGCTGGCCACTGGGCATAGCACCAAGGGCATCCACCTGGGTCCGCTCACCGGCCGTGTAGTGGCCGAGTATATTCACAGCGGCAGATGCCAAGTACCCTCGTTAATGGAGGCATTTCTGCCCCAACGCTTCGCTGCCCTCGCTGGAGCGGATTTCCACGCCAGCGGGCGGTTGGTGGAAGAATAATCGAACCCAAATTCGTACCTAAATTCGAGCAAGGAGACGCGACATTATGGGCATCAAAATCAATCGCATAGGCCACGTGGGAATCCTGGTATCGGACTTCGAGAGGTCGTTCAAGTTCTACACCGAGGTCATAGGCTGCAAAGTGACCAACCGGCGCAAGGCTGCAGACGGAAGCGAAACCGCGTTTATGCGCTTTGACGAGTGCCATCATGACTTTGTCATCGGCACTGCACCCGAGGGCGTGGACGTTACCGAGCCGCAGGGCCGCGAGCGGCTGATCCAGCAAATCGCCTTCGAGGTAGAGGACCGGGAGGCCTACCTGGACGCCATTGCCCACCTGCACAAGCACGGCGTCAAACCTGCCAGCAAGATGCTGGTCCACGGGCCTGAGGGCAACGGCGGAATCAATGGCAGCGGCAGCCGGTCTTTCTATTTCTTCGACCCAGACGGAAACCGCTTGGAAATCTACTGCGACTCCGTCAAAGTGCGGAACGGCGAGCAGTTCCCTCGGGAAGATATCGCCGAAGCTATGAAAGCCTTCGGCCAGGTATAGTCCGCACCGTCTGTAATCAGGTTCGGCGCCAACAACCCTGACCTCCCGGTCTTCCCCGGCCCGGAGCCATGGGAAATCGGGGGGCGCCGCCGGGACCCGTGTTTTCAGCCGCAAGGTCGCCCTTGCGGCCAAAACGGGGGCGGGTTATACTCGGCCTGCCTGCTGACCCGGCCGGATTTCCGGTTAATCTGCGGGGCACCTCCTAGTTCGGGGCTCGGAGCGGCAGTCCGACGACCTCACCGGTCCGAATAGGAGAACCAGTCCTTCCGCGGAAAGGCGATTTAAAGGAGCGAGCAATGGCTAAAATCAGGCATATCGCACTGACCACTAAGGACCCCAGCAAGGTGGCCGCCTTCTACAAAGAGGCCTTCGACATGGAGGAAATACGCCGCAGCGATAACGGTGCGGTGTTCCTCACCGACGGCTACATCAACCTGGCCATCCTGAACTACAAGACCAACGACGACGCTGATGTGGGGGCCCACGGTCCCAACTTCGACGGGATCCACCACGTTGGCTTCTTGGTGGATGACCTGGACAAGGCCTGCGAGAAGCTGGAAGGCGTCAACGGCCAACGGCTCAACCAACGGGATGGCATCGACACTTCCATGGCGGCCGCCAGTCCCCAGAACTTCGAGATGAAGTGGAGCGGGCCCGATGGGGTGGTTATTGACATCTCTCACACTGGTTGGATGACGTCCAAGTAGTTCCCGCGCGGAGTACCCGGCCTTGTTCGACAATGGGCGATAGACGGGAACGCTGTCGCCCATTGGTCCCCTTTCCGTCTATGGACCTGCTGTGGACCTGAATTCCGGGCCGTGAATTGGCTGGCACTTATGCGCGCGGTGTGGGCCCGCCACCAGAATCTCTTATTGTGGCCCTGGCGGTCGTGGATATTCGCGGCCGCGCTGGCCTGGATGGGGCTGATCTTCCAGCTATCCTCCCTATCTCAAGAGGAAGCGTCAGCGCCTCTGGAAGCGCCCGTGATCGCCTGGTTGGGCGTGGCCCGCAGCTACCTGGCCCACTTGGTGCTCTACGGCGTCCTGGCAACAATGGTCCAAATGAACTTCTGGGCCTGGACCAACGCCGGAATGTACCGGTTGCGCTGGGCGCTACTGGCAGCCGCTCTTGCCTCCCTCTACGGTGTAACCGACGAATACCACCAGTCTCTGGTGCCCGGCCGGGTCGCCTCAAGCATAGACATGTGGGTGAACGCCACCGGCGCAGCAATCACTGCAGCCGGTCTCTGGCTACTAGCCCTGGCCAGCAAGCGGCTCTACCCGCCGGAATCGGCTTCATAGGTCCTTGCCCTGTCCGGGCTCACCTAGCCGCCCTAGCTCTGGTGTTGCTGTGCTATACTCCCCCGACCCACCCCGAGGTTCCTCAGCCATGGCCTGCGGCAGCAACCAACACGCCCGCCGACTGTTCGATGGGATCGCCAGAGAGTATGACCTGGTCCCCGACCTCCTCTCTTTCTTCCAATACCGGCTCTGGCGCAGGTACCTGGTGTCCCGGCTAGACGTTGGACCTGATGACCAAGTGCTGGACCTTTGTACCGGGACCGCAGGCGTGGCACGACAGGTGGCCGCACGCTATCAAAGCCGGGTGGTCGGCGTGGACCTGAGCACGGCAATGCTGAAAAGGGCCCAGCACAACATCGCTAGGCACGGCCAAAAGAACCGGGTTTCCCTGGCCGCCGGCAGGGCGGAAAGCCTTCCCTTCGCCGACGACACCTTCGACGGTGTGTGCGTTACCTTCCTGTTTCGCTACGTGGACGACACGGAGTCGACCCTGCAAGAAATCATCCGGGTCCTCAAGCCCGGCGGACGTCTGGTCCTCTTGGAATTTGGAGTGCCTCATTTTTGGTGGGCCAGGCTGCCATGGTACGCCTACACCAGGGGATTTCTTCCCTTGGCCGGCGGAGCGATATCCCGGGGCTGGTGGAGGGTCGGCGCCTTTTTGGGACCGAGCATTTCCCGGTTGTACCAGTCCCAGCCGGAGTCCAAGTTTCTGGATCTGTGGGGCAAACTGGGCTTACCCGACGCCACACTGAAGCACCTGTCCTTGGGCGGCGCCGTGGTAATGTGGGGAACTAAAGAGGGCTAAGGCAACCACCTCAGCCCTGGTCGGCCGGAAAAACGCCAAAGGAAGGCGGCAATATGGATACAGGAAAGACACCCGCCTTTTACGCACTTGGTGGCGCCACGGCATGGAAAGAGTATGTGAACCTGCTGCACATTCCTTACACCCTTTGGCACCTGAGCTATGTGGTGCTGGGAGCGGCAATCGCGCCTACGATTCATGTCGACCGGCTCATCGGCACGCTGCTGGCATTCTTTCTCGCGGTCGGCATTGCATCCCATGCCCTGGACGAGCTTAACGGCCGGCCCCTGGGCACCCGGATACCCCAGGGTGTCCTGATCACGCTGGCTGCAATGTCGTTGGCCGGCGCAGTGGGTTTGGGAGTAGTAGCAGGGCTGTCCCAAGCCCTGTGGATATTCCCCTTTGTGGCTTTCGGAGCGTTCATCGTCATTGCCTACAACCTGGGACTCTGGAACGACAGGTTCCACACGGATTTCTGGTTCGCGTTCTCTTGGGGCGCCTTTCCGGTACTGGCCTCCTACTGGATTCACGCCACCCGGCTGAGCGTGCCGGTGGTATTGCTGGCCCTGGGTTGCTTCGCCCTGACCCTGGCCCAGCGCGCGTTGAGCACCCAGGTGCGGACCGTTCGGCGGCGTACCCGCCGGGTGGAAGGGACCATGGAGCTAACCGACGGCAGCTCGGTGGTCCTGGGAGAAGCCAGCTTGATCGCGGCGCCGGAACGGGCGCTGCTGCTGTTGAGCATCTTTTCGGTGGCGTTGGCTGCCGGCCTGCTGGCCTTCCGCATGGGGAACTACTGACCCTTGTATAGGAAGCTAACCTTGAGCAATAGCTTAATTGTTGGGCCAAATCCCCCTGTATCCCCCTTTGGCAAAGGGGAGCTTTGCCTCAAATCGGCCCCAGCGTGTCACCGTGAGCTTGTCGAAGGGTCTCCCCTAGGTAAACCACGCGAGAAAGATCCTTCTCCTTCTGCGGAAGGATCAGGATGACAGTTTTGGGGCAAGGCCACAAAGGGGGGACTGAGGGGGATTTACACGGATGATGTCCGAATTTGACGTGGTCACCGGGGCCTTTGGCTATACCGGCAAATACATAGCCCGCCGTCTGCTTTCTGCGGGCCGGCAGGTCAAGACCCTGACCGGCCATCCATTACGCCCCAACCCCTTTGGTGATCAAATCAGCGTGGCTCCCTTTAACTTCGACAACCCGCGGGAGTTGGTACGGGACTTATCCGGAGCGATCACCCTGTACAACACCTATTGGGTGAGGTTTGACCGTGGGCAAGTCACTTTCGACCGGGCGGTAGCCAACTCAGCCGTACTTTTCTCCGCCGCGGCCGAAGCGGGTGTGCAACGGATCGTTCACATCAGCATCGCCAACCCGTCGAAAGATTCGCCGCTGCCCTACTATCGGGGCAAAGCGTTGGTAGAGGAGGCTGTTCTGGAATCCGGGTTGTCTTACGCCATTCTCAGGCCCACCTTCATCTTCGGGATAGAAGACATCCTGCTGAACAACATCGCTTGGTTCCTACGCCGGTTTCCCCTCTTTCTAGTCCCTGGGTCCGGTGAATATCGTGTGCAACCCATTTTCGCCGAAGACGTTGCCGGGCTGGCGGTGACGGCGGGCGGCCACAGGGAAAACCTGACTATGGACATGGCCGGGCCGGAGGTGTTCACCTTCAACCAACTGCTCCGGATGGTGGCTAGGAGCGTAGGGAGCAAAGCCCGGATTTTGCACGTGCCCCCTGGCCTAGCCCTGTTCTTCTCCAAACTGGCCGGGGTTCTCACCGGCGACGTGGTGCTCACGCCGGACGAAGTGCGAGGGCTGATGGCGGACCTGCTGATCTCTGGCGAGCCTGCCAAAGGGACCACTGCCCTCTCCCAATGGATAGCTCAAAACGCGGCCGAGCTGGGCTCCCGGTACACTTCCGAGCTGAAGCAGCACTACCGGTGATGTTCGTGGTCCGGTATCCAGGGCTTGAATCGCCGAGAAGCGCGGTGTATGCTCCGAAAACCTAAGCCTAGAACGAACGGGAGGCGTGCCATGAAGTTCGGACTTTTCTACATCGTGCCCTGGCATGAGGACACGACCCAGGAGCGGGCACTAAACGAAGCCTTGGAGCAAATCGAGCTGGCGGACCAGCTGGGCATAGACGAAGTTTGGCTGGGCGAGCACCGGTTCTCCCGCCATGGGCTGCTGTCGGGGATATGGTCCTTCCTGGGCGCCGTGGCCGGGCGCACCAAGAATATCCGGATCGGCACGGCCGTGATTGTCTTGCCCCTGCACAACCCGATATTGGTAGCCGAAGAGGTCGCCATGCTGGACATCATCAGCGGCGGGCGCTTTAACTTGGGCATCGGAGCCGGCTATCAGCGCCAGGAGTTTGAAGGCGTCGGCGTGGACATCGACGAGAGCCGGGAACGGTTCCACGAGGCCGTGGACGTGATGATCAAGGCCTGGACCGAGGAGAAGCTCACCTACCACGGAAAGTTCACCAACGTGGACGATCTGTGGGTGCTTCCCAAGCCGATCCAGAAGCCCTACCCTCCCCTGTTCCAGGCCGTTAGCACCAGCCCGGCCAGCGTGGAGTTTGCCGCCAGCCGCCAGATTCAGGTCATTGCCGGGGGGCCCACCGACATCATGGGCCAGGCGCCCCAGGTCATTCAGCTTTGGCGGGAGAAGATGGAGGAGCACGGCTACGAACACGCCCACTTGGACCCGCCAATGTCCAAGTCCATCTACGTTGCCCCGACCATGGAGGAAGCCGAGACGGACCCCATCGGACTGGAGGACTTCTCCTCCAGGATCCTGCGCTCCATAGGCTCCAACGGAGCGCCCATCGGTATGCCCATGGACAAGGATGGCAACATAGCCAAAGGGTATGAGCACTGGGCCAACCGGCAAAACGACCGGGACCGCCGCGACGACCTAGGACATGCCGGGTTGCCGCCGTTGCGGGGTACCCCCGAGGTGGTGATTGAGCGTCTCAAGCAGGTCCAAGAGGCGGGCATCAACCACGTGTTCGGGTCCTTCGGGTTTGCCGGGCTGCCCCACGAAAAGGTGATGCGGTCCATCGAGCTTTTCGCCACCCAGGTGATGCCCCATTTCCAAGAGGCCCCCACCACGGCCGGGCGGTAACAGCGCCAGAGCAGCGACATATTGGTTATGGAGCAGGGTGCCGCCGTAGGCGTCGCCCTTGTTCGGCATTACAATCGCCGTTCCTATCCTGGTCCCACGACACTAAAGACGCTTCGGTTGCTGGCCGCGAAGGTAGTTCCCAAGTTCAAGTAAGCTCTACCGCACCGGCCCGCCGATGGGCGAACGGGGCTCCGAGCTAGACAGGAACTGGCCGTAGCCGGGCTGCTGCTCCAGTTCGCCGTTATTCAGCAATACCTTTCCCCGCAACAGGGTCATCCACGGCTTTCCGTTGACTTGCCAGCCTTCGAATAGGCTATAGCCAGCGCTGCTCAGATGGTCTTTGGCCGTGATGATACTGTCTCCCTGGGGGTCGATGATCAGCAGGTCGGCATCCGACCCTACCTGAATGACTCCTTTGCGGGGGTACAACCCAAAAATTCGCGCCGGGTTCTCGGCCATCACCCGGGCCAGCCACCAGATGGGCAGCCCCCGTTTGACCACCCCCTCGCTGTACATCAACGAGACGATGGTCTCCACACCCGGGGAGCCGAAGGGCACCGGCGCCCCTTCGGGGGTGACGAAGATGTTGTCCCACCCCACCTGTTTAAGCTCCTGTGGATGGGGCGAGTGGTCGCTGCCCACGATAGACGTATACCCCTGCTCCAACCCTCGCCACAACGCTTCCCGGTCGGGACCATCCTCCGGCCTCAAAGGGGGCCCGATCTTGGCCAAGGGACCCACCTTGGCCATCTCGGCGTCGGAAAGCAAGAGGTACTGGGGACAGGTCTCGGTCCACACCAACTGGCCGTGGGCCTGGGCTTGTTTTATCCGTTCCAACCCCAACTGAGTGCTCAGGTGGACCACATAGGTCGGGCAACGGGTGGCCTCGCCCATCTT
>JADFFS010000055.1 GCA_022568195.1 Chloroflexota bacterium
TTCTCCCAAGTGATTCAGTACCTGTCGACGGATGCGGAAATCGGGCCCCTATGACTGGTGAGTCTGGGTTGAGGCTACGGGTAGCATCTTTACCGTCCGGTATCACAAATAGGGCAAGGGCGGAGTGCCCGCCGACGCCCAAGCTGTGGGCGACCTGCAGGCGCTGAAGGCCGCCAAACGCCGCGCCGTGCGGGTACACCTGGGCTCCAACGTGGCGGCGAACATCGCCGAGATGGCCGCCCAACTGGGATAGTGGGGGACCAATGGACAAGTTCGATTTGATGGTAATCGGCTCCGGTTCCGGCCTGGAAGTGTCCGCCGACGCGGCGGAACGGGGCCTATCGGTGGCTGTGGTGGAAGAGGGTCCCTTTGGCGGCACGTGTCTAAACCGGGGCTGCATCCCTTCCAAAATGCTCATTCACTGCGCCGACGTGATGGAAACCATCCAAGGGGCCCACCGCTTTGGGATCACGGCCAAAGTGGAGAGTGTGGACTGGCAGTCCATCATCCGCCGGGTGTCTGAGGAGGTGGATGGTGATGCCCGGGCCGTGGAGGAAGGCAACCGCCAGTCAACGAATATCACCGTGTTCAAAGGTACCGGCCGGTTCGTCGGAGAAAAGACCCTGGAGGTAAACGGCGAGAAAATCCAAGCGGAAACCGTGCTGATCGCCGCGGGTACACGCCCTTCGATCCCCGAGATTGCCGGACTGGAGGACGTCCCGTATATCACCTCCGATGAGGCGTTGCGCTTGCCCCAGCAGCCAGGCCGCCTGGCCATCGTGGGCGGCGGATACATCGCGGGAGAGATGGCCCATTTCTTCGGCGCCATGGGCACTCAGGTAACCATCATTCACCGGCGCTTACTGATGCTTAGGGAGGAAGACGAGGACGTGGCCCGCCGGTTTACTGAGGTCTATCAACGGAAGTTCAATATGTTGCTGAACGCCGAGGTGGCCCAAGTCAGCCGCAACGGAGACGAGATTCGGCTGGTAGTTGCCAGCGACGGGCGCCGGGTGGAGTTGGCCGCCGACGCCTTGCTGCTGGCCACCGGCCGGATTCCAAATACCGACACGCTGCAAGTAGGCGAAACCGGAGTGGAGGTGGACCAGCGGGGCTACATCCAGACCGACCAATTCCTGGAAACCAACGTGCCCGGGATTTGGGCATTGGGAGACATAGTCGGCAAGTATCTCCTGAAACATAGCGCCAATCTGGAAGCAGCCTATGCGGCCAACAACATACTGAACCCGGATGACAAGGTGGCCGTGGACTACAGCGCCATGCCCCACGCCATCTTCGCATCGCCTCAAGTCGCCAGCGTTGGGCTGACCGAGCAAGAGCTCCGGGCCATGGGCCGTGAGTACGTTGTGGCCAGTTACAACTACGCCGACACGGCCTACGGCTCATCCATCGAAGACCGGGACGGGTTTGTCAAAGTGCTGGCCGACCCCGAGACCGGCGGAATTCTGGGTACCCACATCATCGGCACCGACGCGTCGATTCTGATTCAAGAGGTGGCCAACGCCATGCGCATGGGCCTGACCACCGATGCCATCACCCGGTCGATTTACGTGCATCCCGCCCTGCCCGAGGTGGTGCAGCGGGCTTTCGGGGCGCTGCCCGTGTGACGAGCCTGGAAACCTACAGCAAAGCCAAGGTGGGTTTCGCTTTGGATTTAGTTTAGGAAAGTGTCCTTCAGGAGATAGGCAACCGTGATTAGTGCCATCATATTCGACCTGGACGGTACTTTGGTGCAGACCGAAAAGCTGAAGGCCCAAGCCTACGCCATTGCCGCCCAGCAGGTTCAAGGCCTGGCGCAACCCGATGACCGAGCCATCGAGGCCTACCGGGAAATCGTCGGCGCCGCCCGGGAAGTGGCCTCCCGCCATATCGTGGATCGCCTGGACCTGGAAGAGCCCTTGCGCGGCCAGATGGCTCAGCTTGGAGTGTCCGAGCCTTGGGAAGTGCTAACGAGCCTGCGGACCAAGATTTACGATGACATGGTGTCTGATCCTCAGGTGATTCGCGACAACCAGTGGCTCAACACGGTGGACTTGTTGCAGGTTGCCCGGGAAAACTACTGCCGTACCGGTCTGGCTACCATGTCCCACAAAGCGGAAGCGCTGCACGTGCTAAACGCCCTGGACCTGGTGGCAGCGCTGGATGTCATATTGACCCGGGAAGACGTGGAGCGTCCCAAACCAGATCCGGAGATATACTTCCTGGCGGCAGAAAGGCTGGAGGTCCAGCCCGGTGACTGCCTGGTGCTGGAGGACTCTCCGAACGGTGTTCGGGCGGGGGTGGCCGCCGGCATGAATGTGATCGCCATAGCGACGCCCTTCACTGCGGAAGGGCTTCACTCCAGCAATGTGGTGGACCATCCCTGGGTGGTGCATCGGCCGGACGACCTGCTGGAGGTGGTGTCCGCCCGTATCGCCGAGCACAACCGGACCGGACATTAGAACCTCAACAAACTGATTCCAACACATGCGATCTTCACAGCCTCTCTGTACCTCCCCCGTTACTGGGGGACAAGCCGTAGAATAACTTGACATGTTGGAGGACCCATCATGGAGCTAGGAATGGTCGGCCTGGGCCGCATGGGCGGCAACATGGTGCAAAGGTTGCTGAACGGAGGCCACCGGGTCGTTACCTACGACCGAAGTGCCGAAGCCGTATCCGCCAGCCAGAGTCAGGGTGCGGTGGGCGCGTCGTCTCTGGAAGACCTGGTCTCAAGCCTGTCCCCTCCCCGGGCGGTTTGGGTCATGGTGCCGGCCGGGCAGCCCACCGAGGACACCATTGACAGCCTGGCGCCTCTCCTGTCGGCCGGAGACACGGTGCTGGACGGCGGCAATGCCTATTACAAAGACAGCATGCGCCGAGCGGAAAAGCTGGCGGAGCATCGTATTGACTTTATGGACGTGGGCACCAGTGGAGGTATCTGGGGTCTGGCCGAAGGCTACGCTCTGATGATCGGGGGCAAGACCGAGGTATTTCAGAGGCTGGAACCCATTTTTAAGACGCTGGCTCCTGGAGAGGATATTGGCTACAGCCGGGTTGGACCCGCCGGGGCCGGGCACTTCGTGAAGATGGTGCATAACGGCGTAGAGTACGGAATGATGCAGGCCTACGCCGAAGGGTTCGAGATCATGGAGGCAAAGAAGGAGTTCGGCCTGGACCTGGCCCAGATTGCTCAAACCTGGCGCTTCGGCAGCGTGGTCCGTTCCTGGCTGTTGGACCTGGCCGCCAATGCCCTGGAAGAGGACCCCAAGCTGGAAGGTCTGCAAGCCTACGTCGATGACTCGGGCGAAGGGCGCTGGACGGTCCAGGAATCGTTGGACCTGGCGGTCCCCGCTCCGGTTATCACCCTGTCCCTACAGCAGCGATTCCGCTCCCGGCAGGAGCAGCCCTTCGGGGTCAAGCTGCTGGCGGCATTGCGCAACCAGTTTGGCGGACATGCGGTGAGGCGTTCCGAGTAATGCTTGCGAGCCACGGTTCTAGGACGATACCGTGGATACCTCGAAGAGAACGGAGTAGAATCCCATTCGGTAACTCCCACCTACCCGGCCCTTCGCCTGTGCGTGGATAACTGGCGCTGGCAAGGAGTGCCTTAAAGTTGGTGGCAGGTCTGCGGGGAACACGGAAGCGCCGATGACTGAACTGCACATCCTGGCTACGGTGGAAGACGTCGCCATATCAGCGGCGGAATTTGTGGCCGACTTGGGCCTCAGGTGCATCCGGGACCAGGGCCGTTTTTCCCTGGCCCTGTGCGGAGGCTCCACTCCACAGGGGCTCTACCGGAGGCTTGCAGACAACCCTTACCGGAATTTCATCGAATGGCGAAGCTGGCACATGTTCTGGGGAGACGAGCGCTGCGTTCCTCTTGACGATCCCGACAGCAACTTCGGCATGGTCAAGAGGATATGGCTCAACCGCATAACCATTCCCGCATCCCAGGTACACCGGATGCGCGGCGAGATACCGCCCGAGGAAGCCGCTTTGGAATACGAAGCTCTGCTGCGCAGCCATTTTCTGACGCCTACGCCGTCCTTCGACCTGGTTCTCCTCGGTTTGGGGGACGACGGTCATACCGCTTCCCTTTTTCCGGAAACCGATGCCCTCGAAGAAAGGCATAAACTGGTGGCCGCCAACTGGGTACCGGCCCTTCAAACCCACCGGATCACCTTCACTCTCCCCCTGATCAACGGGGCCAAGACCGTGGTTTTTCTCGACACCGATCCGGACAAGGCCGAAGTTTTGCAGCGGGTGCTGGAGCCAACTGCTAGAGGCGATACCCTTCCCGCCGGGTTGGTCCGGCCCAGCCATGGAAACGTTCACTGGTTCCTTTCCGAAGAGGCGGCCCGCCAATTGACTGCTACCCGAAGCTGATATGTTCGTTGTCGTTCGGGCACCAGGTCGTCGAGGGCGGTGTGCCAACCGGAAATTACTCCCGCAACTCGCGGCGGACTCCGCAAGGAGCGGCTAGATGGCATCACCATCTGAGTTAAGTCAGCCCGGCCAAAACCAGCCTCCGAGAATAGTAATTCTGGGCGGGGGTTACGGCGGAATTTATACCGCGCTCAAGCTACAAAAAGCGGCGCGCCGTGGCCAAATTCAGTTGGACCTGGTCAGTCAAGAGAACTTCTTTCTCTCCCAGCCGATGCTTTCCGAAGTAGTTTCCGGCAGTATTGAGCCTACTCACATCCTCAACCCCATCCGGCGCCTTCTGCCCCATGCCAACTTTCACCAGGCTGAGATCCAATCTGTGGACACTGAGAGCCGCAGTGTTGCGGTCAGATACTTGGGCGACCAGGGCCAATCTCGCGACATTGCCTACGACTACCTGCTGATCGCCGTGGGTAGCAGCACAGACCTAACCAGGCTCCCCGGAATGGCGGAGCACGCCTTCCCCTTCAAGACTTTGGGCGACGCTTTCCGCCTGCGCAACCACTTAATCGGCGTTCTGGAGGCCGCCGAAGTGGAATCGGACCCGGAAGAGAAAACAGAGTTGCTCACCTTTGTGGTTGCCGGGGGCGGGTATACCGGCGTCGAGGTGGCCGCTGAGATAAACGAATTCATCCGGGAAGCCGCCAAGAGCTACCGGCACATAGACGCGGAGGAGACCAAAGTAATTTTGCTCCACAGTGGCAGCCGGATTTTGCCGATCCTCAACGATTCCCTGGCCGGATTTAGCCAAGGCGTACTGATACGCAGGGGTGTAGAAGTCCGAGTAAACACCAGGATCAGGGCCGCCACGGCCCAGAGCGCTATTCAGACTGACGGAACGATTATTCCCACCAGGACTCTGGTAGCCGCCTTGGGCGCCGCCCCCAATCGCCTTCTGGCACACGTTCCGGGAACCAGAGACCCCTCGGGCCGCTTGGTGGTAGATGAAACCCTATCGGTTCCCGAGGACCCTAGAGTATGGGCTGTTGGTGACTGCGCGGCCGTACCAGACCTTCGCAATGGCGGCACCTGCCCGCCCACGGCCCAATTCGCTCTCCGGCAGGCCAGGCACGTGGCCCGGAACATCCTTGCCACCATCAGGGGCCAGCCCTTAAAGCCCTTCTCCTACAGAAGCATGGGAGTGTTCGTGCCCCTGGGGCGATTTTCCGGCGCCGCAGAGGTCCTGGGATTTCAGGTGTCGGGTTTCCTGGCGTGGTGGCTCTATCGCACCTTTTACCTGTACCAATTGCCCAGGCTGGAACGCAAGCTAAGGGTTGTGATCGACTGGACCCTTGAGTTGTTTTTCCACCGGGACATTGTCCAGTTGGACCTGACCAAAAGCGAAGGGATCACCGGGGCCCACTACGAGCCCGGTGAGATTATCTTTACGGAAGGAGAGCTGGCCCGAAATTTCTACACCATTCTGAAGGGTCAAGTGGAGGTGATACGGCGACGGAACGGCGAAGAGGTCCCGGTAGCAACTTTGGGTCCCGGGGAGTATTTCGGAGAGATAGCCTTGCTCACAGGCATACGCCGCAATGCTTCGATTAGGGCCCTCAGCCCAGTGGACCTTCTGGTCATGGACGGTGGTGATTTCAAGGCACTGGCTGCATCGTTAACCAATCTGGGAGAGACATTGGGCGACGTCATGCGCCAACGGATTTCCGATGGCGGCCCGAGATTTTCCCCGGATTGGGACGCCGATTCCCCTAGACCTCCTGAGGGGGATTAACCGGCCAACCTGGACCACGCACCGGGCCGGATTGCCTAAACGAGGTTCTGCAGCCGTCGCCACCCGGCCTACCGCCGGGCATAGGCCTGGCCAAAGCGCTCCCTATGCGCTATCTCGGACATGGGCTTTCTTGGAGTGCCCCTCCCAGTGTCTCCCTCCGCCCGATAACCAAAGGGCAGGAGAGTGATCAGTTCCATCTCCGCCGGAATTCCCAGCAGCTCCTTGATCTCCCGCTGCTGGTCCTCAGCCCGCACGCCCACGAAGCAGGTGCCCACCCCCTGGGACCAAGCGACCAACTCCATTTGCTGTATGGCCCTGCCTGCGTCCAGTTGAGGTCGGGTTGCCTTGTCCATTACAATCGCGATGGCCAGGGGCGCTTGGGCGATAAACCGGCCCTGACTGGCAATCTCACCCAGGGCCGTCAGGGTATCCCGGTTTTGCACCACGATAAAGTGCCAAGGCTGGGAGTTGCTGGAGCTGGGCGCCCATCTCCCGGCCTGCACAATTCTGAATACCAAATCTTCGGGCAACGGGTCGGGTTTGAAGTTCCTGACCGTTCGACGGGTTTGCACGCACTCGTAAACTTCCATTTGTCTCCTCTCGCCAAGTCTGGTTGCCTGGTCTGGTTGCCTGGTCTGGTTCGTAGTGGCTGCCGGGAGTTGACGGCGTACCCACTTTACCCGCCCTTGGTATGACAAACAATACAGGGAGAAAAACATGCCACGTTTACCGCAGGTTACCCGGGAAGCAGTCAAGGAGGAGCTCAGGGCCGTGTTCGACGAAGTCTCCGCCGGACCGGGCGGTGTGGGCACAGGGCCGATGTCGGTGCTGAAAAACAGCCCGGAAATGGCACGCCGCGCCATCCCATTGTTTAACTACGTGCGCAACGAATCCAGCCTGTCCCAGAAGGTGCGTGAGCTGGCGATGTTGACTACCGCACGGGCCAACGACTGCCCGTACATCTGGAACGCCCACGTGGCGCTGGGCCGGCAAGCAGGTCTCAGCGATGAACTGGTGGATGCCTTGCGGGACAAACGCCCGTTGCCCCGGCTGGCCGATGACGAAGCTGCCGTGGTGAACATGGGCACGGAGTTCTTCACCACTCACCGGGTCAGCCAGGAAACCTTCGACCTGGCCCTGAGACTGTTCGGCCCCCAAGGACTGGTGGAGTTGACCACATTGATGGGCTACTACGCCATGCTGGCCTTTAACGCCAACGCCGTGGACCTGGGCCTGCCCCACAGCCTTACCGAGCCGGGGCTGCCCGTCTGAGGAACATACCGTGCAGATACGAACTAAGATCTTCCATCCGCTGCTGACGATTTGCTGGTAGCCATGTCGGCAGTCGTCATGCTTGTCTTCCTTGTGTTGGTGCTCCGCATCACGACGGTCACGTTCGACCTTCCCTTTGGCTTCGGCATTTCTACGCTTGTCTGGGAGATGGATACACCATGAGAGTGGGCCACTTTAGCGAATGGGAGGGCAGTTGACGGGCTCAGGGTGCCGTATTATAGTCCGAGCCATCCAAGAGGGCACATGTTCAGGGAAATCAGTTTGATCTGGGAAATTCAAGATTACTATTCTCCCGTAATGGCAAATCGGCCAAATATCGCAGTCGAGATGAGATGCCCGCCAATGAAGTAATCCTCACCACTTGCCCCAGGGACTGCTACGACGCCTGCGGAATCGCCGTAATAAAACGAAATGGCATAATCAGCCGGGTGCGGGGCGACCCGAACAATCCGGTGAATCGAGGCTCTCTTTGTGGTAAGTGCGCCATCGCCTACAACGGCGTCATTCTTGATCCCATCCAGCGACTGAAGACACCCCTAAAGCGGGTGGGACCGAAGGGCTTGGGCCAGTTCCAGCCAATTTCGTGGGACGAGGCGATGGAGACCATCGCTGATCGGCTCAAAGATATAATCGCCACCACTGGCCCTGAGGCGATAGTAAACGCCCATTACACCGGCACCATGTCGCGGTTAGCCTACGCCTTCCCTCTCCGCTTCTTTAATCGTCTCGGAGCCGGGGAGGTTGAACCTGACACCATTTGCAACATGGCCGGGCAGGTAGCCCTCCAGTACACCATCGGTAATGCCCTAGACGGGTTCGACCCCAGGACAGCCAACGACGCCCATTGCATTATGGTCTGGGGCGCCAACCCCTCGCACTCCGCCCCCCACGCCCACAACCACTGGTTGCCGGAGGCGCCGGGCAAGAAGATCGTCATCGACCCGGTGCGCCACCGGACGGCCCAGAGGGCGGACCTCCACCTCCAACTCTTTCCGGGGAGCGACAATGCCCTGGCCTTTTCCTTGCTTCACGTACTGCGTGAGGAAGGCATGATTGATGAGGGCTTCATCGAGGAACATGTGCTGGGATGGGACGAGATAGAGCCTGTTATCCGTAACTGTCCGCCGGCTTGGGGCGAGACGGCAACCGGCGTCCCGGCGGCGAAGATAATTGAAGCAGCTCGGATTTATGGTTCGGGGCCTTCTCTTCTGTGGTTGGGCCAAGGGATGCAGCGGCAACCCAATGGCGGTAACGCTATCCGCTCTTGTGCAATGCTCCCAGCCGCGACGGGCAATTTCGGCAAACCGGGTGCCGGTCTTTATTATCTGAACATGGACGGTGGGGTACGTGGTATTGATGATGACTATGTGACTGCCCCTCACCTGCGATCTGGTGAGAAGAAGAGCTTTAGTCACATGGAGTTGGCCGAGCGCCTGGAGCACTCCACCAACATTCAGGCATTGTTCTGCTGGAATATCAACCCCGCCGCATCTAACCCCGAGCAGCGGCGCCTGCGGAATGCCCTCTCCCGAGAAGACCTTTTCAGCGTGGTCATTGACCTGTTCCAAACCGACACCGCCGACTACGCGGATATCCTGCTCCCGGCGGCCAGCTTTCTGGAATTCGACGACTTGGTGACTTCTTACTTCAATTTGACCATCGCGCCCCAGGTGAAGGCCCAAGAACCCATAGGAGAGTCTCTTCCCAACCAGGAGATTTTCCGACGGCTGGCCCGGGCCATGGGATACGAAGAGCCGGAGCTTTATGAGAGCGATGAATCGATAATCGACCACTTACTGAGAGGAACATCGTATAAAGGGGGTTTTGACGGGCTCAAGCAAACCGGGACGGTTTTCATCACTCCTGAGCCGGTACTGCAATTTGCGGACCTTCAATTCCCGACGCCCAGCGGCAAGATCGAAATCGCCAGCAGCCAGGCCGAGTCCGACGGGCACCCAAGGCTACCTCAATCAATCGCCGATCCACGGCCTCCGGCCCGCCACCTGCGGCTTCTCACCCCCGCGTCCATGTGGCTCATGAACGATTCCTTTGGTAACGACGCCGGGATCGCCAAACAGATGGGAACTGCCACGATAACCCTGAACCCCCAAGACGCGGCGGCGCTAGGACTCAAAGAAGGTGACGAGTCGGAGGTTTCCAACGAGATCGGCAAGATTCTACTTCAGGTACGGGTATCTGAAGATATTCCTCAAGGTGTAGCCCTCAGCCCCAAGGGCCGTTGGCCCAAGTCAGAGCACGATCATGCCAATGTCAACGTCCTGAACCCCGGAAAGAAGACCGACATGGGCGAGAGCACTTCCGTTCATGGCATTGAAGTTGAGGTGAAACCGGTATCGGTCGTTGAAATTTAGTACGGAACGCTGGCAGGCTGCTGCCGGCCCAGATAGTGCTCCGATGTACGGGAGGAAACATGATTGTGAGCCTGTACACGGCATGATGGTCAGTCTCATTCCGAAGGACCGGACCGGCGAGTCCGAATTTAAGAAAACGATCAGCTTCATACCGAGGAACCTGGCATGATACAACGTCGTCCAGTTGTTCAACCTTCACCGGCGGCGGCGGTGTTGGATGCCGACGCCTTGGTCCTGGCCGGTGGACGAAGCCGGCGCATGGGGACTCCGAAAGCATCGCTGCCCATAAACGGCGTCGCTATGATTGAGTCTGTGCTCCGGGTGGTCGAGCCAATCTTCCGGCGCACTTTGGTGGTCGCCAGGCCCGATATCGCGCTGCCCAGCCTAGAGGCGGAGGTGGTTTTCGACCAATTTCCCGATCGGGGTCCGTTGGCCGGCCTGATCAGCGGACTCCAGGCGACCACCGCCCGATGGTGCTTCGTCACCGGCTGCGACATGCCGTTCCTGGATTCCGAGGTGATTCGTCTGATGGCCGGGCAACTAGAAGGCGCCGAGGTCGTCGCTGTAAGGTCGTCGGGCAGAATCCAGCCGTTGCACGCCTTCTACCACAGGGACTGCCTGGGCCGGGGCGAATCGCTTCTTCGGGAAGGCGTCACCTCCTTGATGGCGCTCCACGATCGGTGCCAAGTCAAGGTTTTTGATGAAGCTGAGTTCGCAGGCGGAGGCCGATTGCGGCGGTCGCTTTGGGACCTGGACACCCCCGAAGAATACGCGGCGGCTTTGGCCGGCTGAACACCTTTCGCTTCTCCTGCTATTCGGTTAGTGACCAGCTCTTGACCGTCTCCATCATAAAGTGAAGTAGGCTGCGCTTAATACCCGTTCAAGCTACTCGCTTTTCGATTGAGCAACAACGCCCAACGACAATGGATTGAGTTGAGTAATTCGCTGCTAAATCCCCAGCAGGGTTTCCAGGTTCTTCCAGAGGATCTTCTCTTTCTCTTCGTCGGTCAGGCTTTTCAGGCTGTTCACCCATCCCGGCGGTGAAGGGTCCCAACCGACGAAGGGCCAATCGCTGCCCAGCACCACCCGGTCCGCTCCCACCATATCGATCAGAAATCGCAGGGCCGGTTCGCTGTTGGTCACAGTGTCGTAGTACATCTGCCGTTGGTAGGTGCTGGGCGGCCTGAGGATGTGCTCCCGGGCTTCCGGCCGGACCTGCCAGCCCCGGTCCAGTCGACCCATGCCGAAGCAGGCAGGGCCTCCGCCGTGGGCGATGCACACCTTGAGGTCCGGGCATTTCTCCAGGATCCCGCCGAAAATCAAGGTGGCCACCACCAGCGCGTCTTCCAGCGGTACCCCGATGCTGTTCCCCAGTCCATACTGGTCGACCTTTTGTTGAGCCACTATGTTGTCCTGGGGCTGAGGGTGAAAGAACAGCAAGGCGCCCAATGATTCGGCCGCTTTGAACAGGGGCAAGAACTGGGGCTCATCCCAGTTCAGTCCGTTGACCACCGCGTCCAGCTCGGCGCCCTTCAGTCCCAGGTCCCTCACCGCCCGCTCCAACTCGCCGATGGACGCGTCCACGTCCTGCACCGGCAGGGTGGCCAGCCCGGCGAACCGCTCGGGCCACTGGCGGGTCATACCCGAGATCTCGTCGTTCACCTCCCGCGCAAATTCCAATCCTTGGGACGGCTCCATGTTGTAGCCAAAGATGGGGGTGTGAATCGAGACCACCTGCACGTCCACGTCCTGCTCGTCCATGTCCTTGATGCGCTCTTCCGGGGTGAAACGCAGCTTGGCGTTTAGGGCTACGCGTCTCCCGTGGCCCACGATAAATCCCGGCCCGTCTCCTTCGTATTTGAATCCGTGCCACTCTTTCCCGGCTTCAACGGTGCGGAGGAGCCCTTGGGGCATCAAATGAGTATGAACATCTATAGTGCGCACTGAATATCCTCCTCAGATTGGCCTTGCCTTAAAAGTCTTGCTAACGTGTCACCCTGAGCTTGCCGAAGGGTCTCCCCCAGGTGAGCCGCGCGAGGAAGATCCTTCGCTGCTCTCAGGATGACAGGGTTGGGCCATGGCTCCATAGATGGGTGCGGCGGCGGGACACGGGTTAAAGGCCCAGCAAGCCTTCCAGGTTTTTCCACAGGATCGCCTCTTTTTCTTCCTGGGTGATGCTTTCGAGACTGAGGATCCAGGAAACCGGCCAGTCGAAGTCCATGTCGTAGGGCCAGTCTGTTCCGAACACCACTCGGTCTACACCAACGGTGTCGATCAGGTAGCGCAAAGCAGGCTCGGTGTAGACGATACAATCGTAGTAGAAGCGCCGAAGGTACGCGCTGGGCGGTTGGCTGGTATGGGCCCGCGCTTCCGGCCTGGTTTCCCAGCCCCGGTCCAGGCGGCCGATGCCCTGGCAGGTGTAACCACCGCCGTGGGACAGGCATATCTTCAAGTCGGGACACGCGTCCATAACCCCGCCCATCACCAACGTGGCAAATGTAATCGCGCGTTCGGCCAGGTTGCCGATGGAGTTGGGCAGGTGGTACCGCTTGATGCGTGAGCTGACGATGGTATCCCCGCCCTGGTGGAACAGAATCATCGCGCCCAGTTGTTCGGTGGCCTTCCAGAAGGGCATGAACTCGGGCTGGTCCAAAGACCGGCCGTTGATGTGGTCGTTGATCATGGCCCCCTTGAAGCCCAGTTGGACCATGACCCTTTCCAGCTCGGCTATGGCGGCGGGTACGTCCTGCATCGGCAGGGTGGCCAACCCGGCAAACCGGTCGGGCCAGGACTTGGCCATTTGACTGATTTCATCGTTGGAGTCCCTGGAGGTTGCGATGGCGATTTTGGTGTCCAGGTTGTAGTTGTAAAATCCGGCGTAGGGCGACAATACGTGGATGTCCACGCCCAAGGAGTCCATGTCTGCCAGTCGCTGCTCGGGGGTCCAGCTTGCTTTGGGGGGTAGTTGACCGCGCTGGTCGCCGCTGATCAGCACCTCCCGCCCCCGGCTGTCCTGCTCCCTAGTCAAAGTGTGCCAGTTGCCTCCGTCTCGGGTGGCCCTCCAGAAGCACTGGGGCGTGACATGGGCATGGATATCTATACTGCGCATTAGTACCCTCCGGGCATTAGTCGCGGTTGGTTAGTGCAAGACATCAGAGTGGTCTCTGGAATGTATTGCCGGCGGTTCAACGCTAAAGACTGGGCTTCCCAGAAGCAGGTCTACTTGGTAGCTCCTTGGGGAGCGCCCATGGTGGTATATATCCGATAGAAGGATAAGTCCCAATTACGGAGTACGCAACTGCGGTGATATACTGGTTGGCCGGTATCATATTACATAACATTAGCAGGAACGAGGGTTCGTGAGCACGACAAAGTCCAATCGGACCAACGTGTTGATCGTGGGGTCTGGGGCCGTGGGTGTGACGGCCGGCATCGAGGCCAAAGAAGCGGGCGCCCAAGTGACCATCCTGGAAAGGGAGTCTCACCTGGGAGGCGCCGCAGCCGGTGGTGCACTGCGAGATTAGCGCCAGGGGTTCCTGGCCAAGGCAAAGAGTTAGGCGGCAAGATAATGTGCGCGCGATAAAGGTTCTCGGTATGGGCGTTCGCGTGGCCCTGTCGGGATAGTTAACTGGGAGTAGTGAGATGATACAGCGGGTCGCCACGGTAGCAGTCTACGTGGAAGACCAAGAAAAAGCCCTGGAGTTTTGGCGGGAGCTGGTGGGCTTTGAGGTCAGGCGGCGGGAGTCCATGGGCAGCGCCGGGTCCTGGCTGGAAGTCGGGCCGCCCGGCGCCGGCACCCGCCTGGTGATCTATCCAAAATCCCAGATGGCCAACTGGAAAGAGCTAAAGCCATCGATCGTCTTTGAGTGCGAAGATTGCCACGCCACCTATCATTTACTGAAGGACCGGGGTGTGGAATTTGCCGAGGGACCCAAGAAGATGCCTTGGGGTACCTACGCCAAGTTCCAGGACACCGACGGGAACGTGTTCATGCTTAAAGGCCCTTGACCATCCCTCCGGTAGGGGTGGCTTGCAGACCTCCCAAGGCGCGATGTTGAGGGTGATTCGAGGCCGGCCCGAACTTCAATCGTAGGAGACTTTGGCCTTTTTGAAGGCCTCGTCGATCTCGGCCCCCATGGCCTCCACGTCGGCGCACACCGCGTAACGCACGTATGGGGGGAAATGGACCCCGGCCAGGCCGGTCTCCTCGATCATCATGAAGTTGAAGTGTTCCGCGCTCTCCATTTTCCGGCCGAAGGCGTGGGTCGGCGCCATCCAGAGGGTGAAGAACCCGGCCGCCGGTTCCAGGGCCAGGCGCATCCCCTGCCCGGTCAAAACGCGGATAAGCAGGCTCAAACGCGACCGGTACATGGCCCGGTACAATGCGATGGTCTCCTGGTCGTTTTCGAAGGCCGCCACGACGCCTGCGGCCATGGGGGCAACGAACCCGGTGTCGGTCTTGCCCTTGACCTCTTTCAGGTCGCCGATGAAGTCGGGAGAACCCACCATGGCCCCCACGTGCCAGCCGGTCCCGTTTCCGATGAGCTTCGCCGCGGTGAACGCTTCGGCCCAGGACAGGTCCGGATAGTCGGGGGCCACCTCCGACAGGGCCAGGCTCTCGTCGCCGTGGCTCAAGACGATGTAGGCGGCGTCGTTGAAAAGCCGGATGCCCCGCTCGCTGCAGGCGGCGCACAGCTCTCTTAGCCAATCCTCGGTGGCCACCTGGCCCGATGGGTTATGGGGGTAGTTCATCATGGCCAGGCCGGTGCCCTCGCTGATGTCCTGGGCTGAAAAACGGAACTTGTTGTCCGGATTCATTTTCAGGGCATACTGGGTGGCGAGAGGGTGGTAACCGCACCAGTCGGCGGGAATGGGGTAGCCGGGGTTGGTGGTGGTGGCCACCGTAACTTCCTGGTGGGCGCAGCCGCAGGCCAGGGGCAACAATCCCAGCATGGGCTTGATCCCCGGAATTGGCAGGTAGTCCACTTCCCCTTCATTGAAGGACCGTTTGACGTGAATCTGGATGAACCGTTGAGCGAAATTGGGCACTGCGGGGCTGGCGTTGTACTGATAGCCGTGCATCGCCTCTTCTTCGCTCATTACCGCCTCGGCCGCCGCCTTCCTGGCGCTGAGCAACGCCGGTCCCTTTGGCTCGCCGATGGAAAGGTCCAGCAGCCTGATCCCCGACGCCTCAGCCTCCGCACGCTTGGCCCGGATGGTTTGCAGCACGTTTTCGCCGCCTTGGGGTAATCTCGATCCTCTCATGGAAACGTGTCTCCTTGCCGCGAGGTCCGGCAGGCATGCGGTCTGCTGGTGTGGGAAATATAAAGCGGGCAGCCTTGATTGACCGTAGCATCATTGCAGCGGTCCCGGCTCCTGTCAACCGGGCCGGAGGCTGCTACCGGGCTCAGAGGGCGTGTGGGAAGCCCAGGCACATCCCTCATGTCATGCTGAGGAGCGCAGCGACGAAGCATCTGGGGAGGGGTAACTCCCCCGCCACCCCAGATTCTTCGCCCCGCTCAGAATGACATCACACACACCCTCTCAGAGCTTGAACAAGGCCTTGGCGTTGCCTTCGGTAATCTGGTCTACCTCGCCGGCTGGGAAGCCGGCGGCTTGGATGTTCTCCAGGGGGTCCTGGTCGTCGACTGGGAAAGGATAGTCGGTGCCCAGCAGGATCCGATCGCTGCCCACCAAGTCCCGGAGGTAGCGTAGGGCCGCCGGCAGATGCACTATAGTGTCGTACCAGAAACGGCGCAGGTAAGCCGACGGGGGCTGAGCCGGGGCCTGGGCTGGTTCCAGGTTCCGGTACAACCGGTCGAAGCGTCCCACCTGGTAGGGCATGAAGCCGCCCCCGTGGGGCAAAATCAGGTTCAGTTCGGGAAACCGGTCCAACACGCCGCCGAACAGCAGCGAAGCCACCGTTACAGTGGTGTCGTACACGTACTGGACGCCCACGTTGAGCACCGGGTTGCGGGTGCGCGGAGCCGGAATAGGCTGAGTGGGGTGGATGAACAGGGGAACGCCCAGCTCCACGGCGGCCGCCCAAAAATTGTCCAGGGGCGCCTCTCCCAGATTGACGCCGTCCACGCTGGCGGCCACCACTCCTCCCAGCGCGCCACACTGCCGAACCCCGTATTCCAGCTCGGTGGCCGCCCGGTCGGCATCCTGCATGGGCACCGACGCCAGCATGGATAGCCGGTCGGGGTGCTTTTGCACCGTCTCGAAGAGCCTGTCGTTGAGCAGCCGGTTCCAGCGGGCGCCGTGCTCCGGGGGCATTCCATAGCCGAACAGGTCCGCCCACACCGACAGTATCTGCCGGTCCACACCCTGCCGGTCCATCTCGCTCCAACGTTCGTCTAGATCGAGCAGCCGGGGGAAAAACGGCCGCAGGGTGAGGCCGTAGTCGTAGCAGACGCACTGGCCCCCTTGGGTGGATTCTTCCAGGTGGGCCCCATAGTAAGAGGAGTCCTTCTCCAGAATCTCCAGGACGCTGGGCGGCACGTAATGAGCATGCATGTCAATTCGCATCCAGCCTCCTTTATACGTCCATGATTGCTTTGCGCTGGCCGCCATCCAATGAAATCGATGCGCCGGTCACAAATGTGGCTCTCTCCGACGCCAGGAACACCACCATGTCGGCCACCTCCTCGGCGGTGCACAAGCGCCCAATAGGAATACTTCTGATCGCCCTCTGCTGCGCCTGTTCCTCGGTGATGCCCATCTCCCGGGACATGGTCCGCACCAGACCCCACCAACGGTCGGTGTCTACCGGTCCCGGATTGACGGCGTTCACGGTGATCCCGTGGGGCGCCAGCTCCTCGGCGATTGCCAGGGTGAAATTGATGCACGCCGCGTTGGCTGCTCCCGGGGTGATCTCAAAGTAGATGGGCTTGATTCCGTCGTTGCCGATTACGTTGATTATGCGGCCCCAGCCTCGGTCTTTCATGTAGGGTACGACCCTCTTGGCTGTGCGTACGTATCCCATGAACTTGAGGTTGAGGCTTTGCATCCAGTCGGCTTCTGTGAGGTTCTGGAGACTGCCGCCGGGGGAGTTCCCGGCACAATTCACCAGAATGTCCACACGGCCGAAGTGCTGCGCCGCCGTGTGAACAAAGTTCTCCGCGTCTTCCTCTCGGGTCAGATCGGCGACAATGGGCAGGACCTCCCGCTCCGTCTCCCGAGCGATGTCCCCGGCGACCTGCTCCAACAGGTCCTTGCCCCGGGCGCAGATTGCCACATGTGCGCCTTCCCGGGCCAGCGCCAAAGCCGAGGCTTTGCCGATACCCATGCTGCCCCCGCCAATCAACGCCACTCTGTCTCTTAAACCCAGGTCCACACCGCACCTCCTTGGGTTTCGGGCTGGGGTTGCCCGGCCCCGATTACATCGGGGCGACGCCCGCGCGGGTTGATCAGACGCCCGTCAGCAGTCGCACCTCAGGTTGACCCCGGCGCCAGGAAAGGAATATTCTTTATTTGGTTACTGCCTTTGAAATGGTCCCCTAGTCAATCCGTCCCAAGGGCAGCCTAATCGATCCGCAACTCTCAGGAGGAGCCTGATGGCCATAATACTGAACCACACCATAGTGCCAGCCCACGACAAGGAGGCGTCCGCTAAATGGTTCGCCGAGATCGTCGGACTCACCTACGACGGCCCCATGGGGCACTTCGCTCCGGTGCAGGTGAACGACACTCTGACCCTGGACTTCGACAATCGGGACGAGTTTCAGAGTCACCACTACGCCTTCCACGTGAGTGACGAAGAGTTCGACGCGATCTTCGGACGAATCAAGGCTAAGGCGATAACCTACGGCAGCGGCCCACGGGACCTGGACGACATGCAGATCAACACCCGCCGCGGTGGTCGAGGTTTCTACTTCCTGGACCCCAACGGCCACGTCTTGGAATTGCTGACCCGGACATAGGTTCCGGCAACCGGCGGGCCAAATCCCCCTGAATCCCTCTTTAATAAAGGGGGACATAGGGGGATTTAATTCTCATGCGGTGTAACGGATCTTTCTAGGGCCAGTAGATCGGCCTGGGAGACGGATTATTTATCCGCAGGCCAGGGCGTACACCTGGGTTGCGCCTTCGGGCAGCGGGTGATCCGACCAGTTCTCTCCGCCGTCGTGGCTGCCGAACACCTGACCGCCGTTGGTCGCGCAGTACATGGTCTTGGGCTGCCGCTCGTCGAAGGCAATCCCGAACATGGTGCTCTTGGCCTCAAAGCCGGTGTCCACCCGCTCCCAGTTGACTCCACCGTCCTTGCTGCGGTACAGGACTCCCAGGTCGCTCTGGAAGCCGGCGCCGGCGGCGACCCAAACGTACCTGGGGTTGCCCGGCACTTCCTTGATGCCCCGGCAGTAGGTCTGCCCCTTGGCGTTCAATGTCTCCAGGTCGACGTGGCTCCAGTGATCGCCCTGGTCGGTGCTGCGGAACATGCCGGCCCTGGAGATGCTGATGACCGTCCCCGGATTCAGGGTGCTGGCCAGCACGCCGTGCATATCCACCAGATCGTCGTTCGTGTACAGGCCGTGGCTCATGTTTTCCCAACTTTCGCCGCCGTCCAGGGTGCGGATCAGGCCACCCACTTCTATCGCCCCGTATATTTCGTCGGGGTTCGCGGTGCTGGCGGACATCATCAACACCCGCTTGGCCGGGTTGGCCCCGGTAGCCATGGTTATCTCCGGGAACCGCACACTAACGGGAAGGGGACTCCACCGCTCTCCTCCGTCCTCACTGCGGTAAATACCGCAGGACTCGTAGCCCGCATACATCACGCTGGAGTCGTTGGGGTGGAATAGCAAGGACCAAACCGGCTGTCCGTGATCGGGCACCGAGACCTTTTCCCAATGGTCGCCGTGGTCGGTGCTCCGGTATGGGCCGTCCTGGGTGCCGGCGTACACGATCTCAGGCTTTTGGGGATGTACCGCCAGGGCGCGGATGGCGTGCGATTGGGGCAGACCGTTGGTCAGCAACTCCCAGCCATCGTCTCCGTCGGCCATCCGGTACAGGCCGGATTTGACTTCTCGTCCCGGAGCGGTTTCTCCAGCTAAACCCACATAAACATACGACTTGTGACTGTCCGATGTAGTCATGGCATCTTTCTCCTCACCGTCTTGGCACGGCGTGTTGTTGAATGTGGACATTCCACCAGAAAGCGGTTGCCATGTCAATCATCGCGTGGGTCGTGCCGTCACCCCGGTCCCGATTCGATCGGGGCCACCGGCCTACCGCAGGCCCAGTCTAGAGGGCCACTTCACTCGGCGGAATACCGCCCCAGCCATTATGAAGCTGGGGCGGTTTATTTCGCGGGCAGCTACACCGTCCATGACTCCCTTTCTGTAGCGCCGGCTTACCGGTCATGTTCCCCAGTTATGTGATTGGATTCCCGCTAGACAACCCATCGCTTCCGACGTAACATTCCTCCATGCCCAAAGCAATGACCCCAAACTAACAGACGCCCTAAAGCTGCGATCATGGCAGAGTCCCATCCCGCCCGCGACATAGGCCGTGTCTTTGTGGGCCGCCAACGGGAGATGGCCGAGCTTACCGCTGCCCTAGAGTCTGCCCTGTCCGGCCATGGGCGGATTGTGATGCTGGTGGGTGAGCCCGGCATCGGCAAGACCCGCGCCGCCCAAGAATTGGCTTCCCTGGCAGAGCAGCGAGGTGCCCAGGTGCTCTGGGGCCGTTGCTACGAAGAGGGTGGCGCGCCGCCATACTGGCCCTGGGTGCAGGCCATGCGGGCCTATGTCCAACAGGCCAGTGGGGATCAACTCGCCGCAGAGATGGGACCCGGCGCCGCCGACATCGCTGAGATCGTGCCCGAGATACGGGACAAACTACCCGGCCTGGAAACGCCTCCGGCCCTGGAGCCCGAGCAATCGCGCTTCCGCCTTTTCGACTCCATCACGTCCTTCTTGAAAAACGCGGCTCAAAGACAGCCCTTGATGTTGGTCTTAGACGACCTCCACTGGGCTGACCGGTCGTCCCTGCTATTCCTGGAGTTTCTGGCCCGGGAAATCGGGGAAAGCCGATTGTTGCTGGCCGGCGCCTACCGGGACATTGAGGTGTCCCGTAGCCCTCCATTGTCCCAGACCCTGTGATCCGTGGTGCGGGAGCTGCGTATT
>JADFFS010000221.1 GCA_022568195.1 Chloroflexota bacterium
TTCCCGTCTCCACCGCCGTCAGGAACTCCTGCACCGTCCGGTTGAACAGGTCTGGCTCCTCGAGGTTGATGGTGTGCCCGCTCTGGGGAAACACCGCCAGCCCGGCGTTGGGAATTTTTCGCTTCATGAAGACAGCCGGTTCAACGCAGGGTTCGTCTTCGTCCCCGATCATAACCAAAGTGGGGACCTGTAGCTGGAGTAGTTTCTCCTCCAGGGCGAAAATAGTGGGCCGCTTCATCTGAAAGCCTCGAAAGGTCAGCGCCGAGCCCTGGGCCGAGTGGGAGGCCAGCCCTCGATAGAACTCCTCCCATCCCTTGGGGTCTTTACGCAGGAACTGCAACCTGGTTTCGCCCCTGGCGTAGTCGACAGCTACACTTTCCATGCCCTCGGCCAACAGACGGTCGCTGACCGCCTGGGCATTGGCGAGGAACGCCTGGCGATCGGTGGTGCCTGCGCCAGCAGAGGCTACGATCAGCGCCCGGCACATGCTCGGGTGGGCGATGCCGAAGTTGAGCACCGCGCTGCCCCCCATGGACAGGCCGCCCAGGTACGCCTCCCCGATGCCCACGTGCCGCAGCAACTGGTACAGGTCTTCCACCGCGTGATCTTGGGAGTACGCTTCCGGGTCGGTGGGCACGTCCGATGGAGGGTAGCCCCGGGCCGCGTAGGTGATGACCTGGTACCGCCGTGAGAAGAACTTCACCTGGGGGTCCCAGCTATCGTAGCAGCCGGCAAACTCGTGGCTCCACACCAGGGGAAACCCCTGGCCGGTGATTTCGTAGTAGATGCTCACCCCGTTGGCCGAAAAGTGGGGCATGTCTTCCCTCCCATCGCCGGTTTCCACCGATGATAGGAGCAGCGGTCCGGGCCGTCAATCGAGTCTACCCTCTATTCCAGGGAAGACGTCCTTCGGGGCGCCCATTTCCCTGCCGGCGATTGGGCCTGGAGGCTACTTATTGATTCTTCGAGTAAAAGAGGCTAGGCTGCCAGCATAGACTTCCATTGTTGGGGGAACCATGTTTACCAAAGTGCATCACGTAACCTATGTGGTTGAGAGCATCCAGGAAATGGCTGAGTACCTGGAGCGGAATTTCGGGCTCAAAGCGGCCCAAACCGACGACATCGGGGAAAGAGGCTTCAAGTCCATCCTTTACCACATTGGTCCCACCATGGTGGACTTTTTCGAGCCCACCCGTGACGACACGGCCCTGGCCCGCCAGCTCAAGGAACAGGGTCCGGGGGTGGCCCACGTGGCATGGGGCATCCAGGGCATCGACCAAGCCTTCCAGGACTTGAAGGGGAAAGGAAACCAGATGCGAGGAGACGGCCCCAGCGTCAGCCCCTTCGGATATAAGACCCTTAGCATTGAGCCCAGCAGCTCCCACGGCGTCTACTTTCAACTGGCCGAAGGCGAGGTAGCTTAGCTGGGGTATCGTCTGCCCACGCCACGGCAGACCCTTGCCCGGCCGGGTAGCCGGGGTTAAGATACCGGTTCAGGAGAAAGGAGAACCGGTGGAAGTTACCGAACGGACGCGTATCAGGAACCACCCGGAGCGGGCCGCGCCCGACGAGGCCGCCGACATTCTGTCCGCGGGGGTGGTGGCCCTCCTGGGTATCGTGGAAAACGGCCAGCCCCTGGTGATACGCCTGGCTTACCACTACGATCAGTCTCAACCGGACCTGATGTACCTGCACGGGTCGGTCAGTAGCCGGGCACTGGCCACTCTGGCCGCCGGCGCGCCGGTGTGTGTCACCGTGACCTTGGTGGACGGGTTGGTGTATTCCCGGGAGGCCATGAGCCACTCCATGAACTACCGCAGCGTGGTCTTGCTGGGCAAAGGCCGGGCCATCACCGATCAGTCGGGAAAGTTCAAGCTGTTCGAGCAGATGGTGCGCCGCTATTTCCCGGATCGCGCACTTGACCGGGATTACAACCCTCCACCAGACGGTGACCTGGACGCAACCGCCCTGGCGGAGGTCAAGACAGAGGAGTGGAACGCCACGGCCCGCCGCGGAGGCCCAACCGGTCCCGACGACGATAACCCTGATGCCCTGGGAACCGCTGGAGTCATCGTCCTGCGCGAGGTCTGATCGCTCCAGCAGCGTTCCCTCCGCCTACAGGAATTGGCAATGGGTTGATGAGAAGGTGACGATATGGGTGTATTGACCGACGACATGAAAAGAGTTGTGGAAGAACAGCGCCTCGGCTATATCGCCACGGTTTGCCCCGACGGCAGCCCCAACCTGTCGCCCAAGGCGACCATGCGGGTCTGGGACGATGACCACCTGGTCTTCGCCGACATTGCCTCGCCGGGCACCGTGGCCAATATACGGCAAAATCCCGCCGTAGAGATCAACATAGTCGACCCCTTGATCCGCAAAGGCTACCGGTTCAAGGGCACCGCCGAAATCCTGCCGCCGGGACCCCGGTTTGATGCCGTGATGGAGAAATATGACGGCAGCGGAAACGGGAATCAGTCCAGGGTGACCAGCTTAATCCGGTCCTTCGTGATGGTAAAGGTCCAGCGGGCCTTGCCCATCATCTCCCCCGGTTACGTGGGAGACGTTACCGAAGATCAGATGCGGACCCGATGGGAGGAGTACTACTTCTCCCTCAGCAGGCGCTAAAGACATGGAATACACCGAGCTAGGGCGTACCGGACTGCGTGTTTCCAGAGCCGGCTTCGGCGGCGGGGGTATCGGCCAGGTTTGGGGACCCACCACCGAGGAGGAGTCGGTCCGGGCTGTGCACCGGGCATTGGACCTGGGCATCAACTTCTTCGACGTTGCTCCCGGCTACGGCAACGGCAAGGCCGAAGAGGTGTTGGGAGCCGCCCTGGAAGGGCGGCGGGACCAGGTTATCGTCGCCACCAAGGTGCGGCTACGCGCCGGCGAGATGAGCGACGTCACCGGCGCGGTGCAACGCTCGGTGGAGACCAGTCTGCGACGCCTGAGGATGGACTCGGTGGATGTGCTCCACGTGCACAACCGGTTCACCGCCCTCCGGGGCGAGTCCACCGACTCTCTGTCCGCGGACGATGTTTTGGGTCCGGTGCTGGAGGCTTATCGGAAGGTGCAGGCCGCGGGCAAAACCCGGTTCATCGGCGTGTCCGCCATGGACCACCACGTCCCCACGTTGCGGCGGATCATGGAAAGCGGTCACTATGACACCGTGCTGGCTTACTACAACCTGCTCAACTGGACCGCCCAGGAGCCAGCTCCGCCGGGAGTAACATATTTCGACAACGGCCAGAACATTCCATTGGCCAAGTCGCTGGGCATGGGCGTGATCGGGATCCGCTCTCACGCGGCCGGCGCACTGTCAGCCCAGGTTGACCGGCCGGTGCCTTCGGGAAGTTTGCTGGAGCAAGATCTGGCCAGGGCCCGGACCTTGGGCTTTCTACTTGAGAGTCCCGTCCGAACCCTGTCCCAAGCGGCCATGGTCTTCTCGCTGATGAACCAGGACATTCACACCACCGTTCCAGGTGTCAAGAACGTGGCGGAAGCCGAAGAAACCGCCGGCGCCGTTGACCTGCCCCAGATTTCATCCGGCCAATTAGACCGGCTAAGAGAATTGTACAATCGTGATTTTCGCGATTAGGTAGCAAAATCCCCCATCCCTCCTTTAACAAAGGGAGCCAAAAGGGTATTAGCCCCGCCGGATCGAACCAGCGGGCCTGGTTGTCGGATTAGCCGCATACGGCGGTGGCCCACCCCACTAAACTTTCGGCCACACCTGGGTGGCCAACTGCTCCATGTTTTCCAGCATGTGGTCCAGGTCAGGGCTGATACGCACCATGTCCAACGTCAGGTGACTCACGCCCATTTCCTCATACCGGCGTATGTCCCCGGCGATCTCGTCGGCGCTACCGGTGAACAGCCGCCGTTCCTCGGAGGTGGAGAACGAGGGAGCCGCCCCATCCCGGCGCAGCTCGTACCGGTGGGTCCGGTAGATGACGTCGAGGTCAGCTGGGTCTCGCCCTGCCCGCCGGGCGTAGGAGAAGAGGCGCCGCAGCCCAGCCGCCAACTGCTCGGGCTCTCCCATGGGAAACTGGGGATTGGAGCCTATGGGGTACCATCCATCGCCCAAGTTGGCGGCCCGCCGTATAGCCGGCCGGCTTTCACCGCCGACCCAGATAGGCGGGTGCGGTTTTTGCACCGGTTTGGGCAGGAAGGATATATCGGAAAATTGGCAGTATTTGCCGTCGAAGGTGGGGTTGTCGCTGGTCCAAAGCTCCTTGAATGCCCGTATATATTCGTTGGTGACAGCCCCTCGCTCCGCGAAGGGAGGCAGGCCCAGGGCCTCGAATTCCTCTTGCATCCAGCCCACGCCTACCCCCACGATAACTCGCCCCTGGGAAAGTACGTCCAGGGTCGCCAACGCCTTGGCGGTTACCACGGGATTACGATGGGGAACTATCATGACGCTGGTGGCCAGCCGTATGGTCTTGGTCTGCCCGGCCAGGAATGACAAGACGGTGAGTTGCTCCATCGACTCCCCAGAATCGGACCCGGGGAACTCTCCGCCTTCGGTGTAGGGGTAGGTTGATGAGATGTGACGCGGCACCACGATATGGTCGCTGGCCATCAGGCAATAGTAGCCCAACTCCTCTCCACGGCGGGCGATGGCGCTCAGGTTCTCCGGCGTGGCCATCGGGCCCCGCCCCGGAAGGGTGAATCCGTACTTCATGGCTGTCCCTCCTTAATTCTCCTTTCGCGCCGAAGAAGACCGTGAGGGGCTGCGCCTCTCATGGTCCCGACGGCCACCAAGGTACTCGCTAAGCCTAGTCGCGCCAATGCTGCGCCTGGCTCCCGTGGAATGGACCATCGTAGAGCTACCAGACCCCCTGCAATTAAGAAGAAGCCCAAGAACTGTAGAATATGGGCCACCACCCAATTGGCATTAGCAGCGTACTGAGTAAGACTAACTACGAGGTTAGCTGGGTCGTCGCCACCATGGATAACACTGCCCCCGATCAAGATGACGACGCCAAGAACAGCCGACACCGCCCCTATGCGGAGTAAAGTCCGCTCTGGCACAAATTTTCTGCTCATTTGTGGCGGGATCGACCTCGTGATTTTACGTTTTCAAGGGTACTCACGTCTCAAAATTTGCCCAGCTACTACGGGGGTGCAAGACGCAATGGCTATGCGACTACCGGCAGCCTGA
>JADFFS010000222.1 GCA_022568195.1 Chloroflexota bacterium
GCTAGCGGTCACGGTCGGGGCCTACATGTATGTGCGTTGTAAGCGGAAGCTACAGGCCAGCAACGTGAACCCCAGCGAGGTGGTCAAACGCGAGGTCGCGGCCCTACCCAGGTTCGGCGGAAACGAGGCCGTCATGGCCGCGATCCTGGTGGCCCTGGTCATAGCTTGGATGACGCTCCAGGATCACTTTGGGATGGGCGGCGCCACCCTGGCGGCGGTATGCGCCATGTTTTTCTTTCGCATCGTCACCTGGGACGACATCCAGGGCGGGGTGGCCTTCGACGTGGTCGGGCTGTATGGAGCCGCCTCCGCCATAGCGGTGGGCTTGAGTTTCACCGGTGGCGGACTGTGGATGGCGACAGAGATCACGGACAGGCTGCCCGGTCCGCTGAGCGAAGGAAACGGATTGGTCATGGCGGTGAGCATCATGACCGGGGTGCTGACCAACTTCATGAGCGACGGGGCTACCGTGGGCACCTTGGGACCGCTGGTCCTGCCGATGGCCGAGATGGGCGATGTGTCCATCTGGAAAATGGGGCTGATGGTATCCTTTGCCTCTTCCTTTGCCAACGTGCTGGTGGTGGGGACCCCCAACAATGCCATCGTCTTTGCCATGGCCAAAGACCCAGACACGGGCAAAAGGCTGCTCAGCGTGTTCGACTTCATCAAGTACGGACTGCCGCTGACCATCTTTCTGATGCTGGTCTTGTGGGGTTGGGCCCTGTTCGGCTACTGGAACTTTTTGCCCTGGCCCTAGCCTTGCATGGCGGCCGCGACTTCCCGGGCCAAGCCGATCAGGGCCTCGTCGGAACCTGGTGGCCCCAGCAGCGACAGCCCCACCGGCAATCCATCCAGTTGGGCCAAGGGCAGGTTGATCTGGGGACCGCCGGTGGTTCCGGCGATGCAGCATAGCGAGCTGTTTCGCTGCCGAATTCCGTTGCGGGCCGACGTTCGCTGTCCGGTTGGAGGCGCGGGCGAGGCCGTGGTCGGCAGGCAGACCACCGTGTCCCCGGACAGGACATCCTTCATTCTCTCCACCACCTCCATCTTGGCAGTTTTCGCCGCCTGAACCTCCTCATCCGAGATCGCCCGGGACGTCACGTACCTTTCGGTTACCTCGAAGCTGAACCGGGGATTGGTGCGGTCCAGCCAGTCCCGAACGGTTTCCCACGCTTCCCGGCCTTGAAGGACTTGCTGCTGGCCCGGCCAGCCGGACAGTCCGGCTGGGGACAACCGTTCTGTGGTGGAGGCGCCGATCAACGACGCTACAACATCCACCACCGGTTGCAGGGCGTCCACGACCTCTTTATCCGCCACTTCGAAGGCGTCCTGGGCGATGACCAGGCGCCGGGGCCGGGGCGGGACTATGGAGCCCGTCGAGTTTTGAAGCAGTATTTGCCCCACCCGTGCAAAAGTCTCCGGGTCGCGGGCGAACCACCCGATGGTGTCGTAGCTGGGCGCTTGGATCAGAATCCCGTCCAGGGGAATCCTTCCGTGGGTGGGGCGCAGACCGTACAGGCCGCAGAAGCTGGCCGGTACGCGGACCGAGCCGCCGGTGTCCGAGCCCAGGGCGAAATCCACCAGCCCGCCGGCCACCGCCGAAGCCGACCCGCTGGACGAGCCTCCGGGCACTCTGCCCGGGGCGTTTGGGTTGACCGGCGTGCCGTAGTGGGCGTTTTCCCCGAAGATGCCCCGGGTCAGCTCGTCGGTCAGGGTTTTTCCCACCATGGTGGCCCCGGCGTCCACCAGGACCTGCACCACCCATGCCGTTTTACCGGCAGGTTGGTGGGTTGCTTTCCAGTCGGGATTGCCTCCTCCGGTGACGTGTCCGGCCACGTCGAAAATATCCTTGGCGGCGAAGGTCAGGCCCGACAGCGGGCCGTCGGCCGCCCCCTCGAGGTAGGCGTCGGTGTCTTTACAAAAGGCGTTAAGCGGGTCGTCTATCTTCGGTCGCGGCTGGGTCATACAGCTTCTCCTCTGGGTCTGAACGGATAAACATCGGGCCTCAAACCCGCTCACCGTCCGGGAGGAGACAGCCGCTGGCTCTTGCCGCCCTGCAAAGTTGGCCGGGCCCGGTGTTAAGACTTGAGCAATCGTCGCACGAAGGAAATGAGGCCGTCGGCGACAAACCAGGTGGCTAGGAAGGCGAGGGTCTCCAACGTGAAGCTGTGGAACTTGTAGAACATCTCGGCGATGACCAGGGAGACTCCCAGGGCCGGGGCTTGCTCAAGCACCAAGTTTCGCAAAGGGATGGCTTTGACCAACGTGTACATCGCTGCACCTCCAGCAGTTTCTTGAGTTTGGCGGGAATAGTACCACGCTACCGAGGGGACCGGCAACGCTACAGGCGCCGCCAGCTTAATTGCCGGTCTCTCGACCCCGCACTTGCCGTTCGTTGGGCCACGGAGACACTGAGTCACAGAGTCTTTTGATGGCTCTGTGTCTCCGTGCCTCTGTGGCTTCAACTGGCAATAAAGTGCCAAGAGTGACTTGTAGCTCGCAGCCAACTTGACAGAACAAACCGCAATTCACGATAATTCGTATTCAGAATCCACGGTGGTGAAATTATCCACCTTTCGATCTTTGCCACGGGCTCATTTCCATAGCGCCAAGCGAAGAATTCTGGACTAGGATGGTTGAAATGGCCAACGTTGACATAGCTTTGATGGCTCACCTCATGCGTCGCGCCGGCTTCGGGGCCACCCGCGAGGAGCTGGAAACCCGGGTCGCCAAGGGCTACGAGGCCACGGTCGAGGAGCTGCTGCGCCCCGAAGACCAGCAACCCGCGGACAGGTACGAGTTCCTGCGTTACCATCCGGGTTTCTGGAAGCCGGTGACCTCGCCGGGGATGGGCAGCGCGGTTTGGCTACATGACTTGGTCAACACGGAAAGGGTCCTGGAGGAGAAGATGGTGCTGTTCTGGCACCACGTTTTCGCCACGGGCCAGTCCAAGATCGACCACTACCACGAGGTGATCCGGCAGACCGACATGTTCCGGGAACGGGGCATGGGAGACTACCGGGAGCTGCTGGTGGAGTTGGCCAAGAACCCCGCCATGATCTACTGGCTGGACAACTGCGACAACCATGCCCATGCGGTAAACGAAAACTGGGGCCGGGAGTTGCTGGAGCTTTTCAGCATGGGCGTGGGCAACTACACCGAGGACGACGTGAGGGAATGCTCCCGGGCGTTCACCGGCTGGACCCTGTCCCCCATGATCCCCCGGGGCGCCAGCGGCCGCTATGACTGGAGTTTCGATTACAGGGAAGAGGACCACGACGACGGCGAAAAGACCTTTCTGGGGCATACCGGCAATTTTGATGGGGAAGACATCATAGACATCATTTGCCAGCAGCCGGCCACCGCCCGGTTCATTGCCAGGCACCTCTACAACTTCTTCGTCGCCGATGAGCCCCAGGTCGCCGCCTGGTCGGTTACGCCGCCACGGGACCCGGAAGCCATCGATACGCTGGCCACGGCGTTTACCGAGTCCAAGTGCGATATGCGCTCGACGCTGGGTGTCTTGTTCCGGTCAGACTTCTTCAAGGACTCCCAGTTCGCCAAGATCAAGAGCCCTGCCGAGGTGGTGGTGGGGACCCTCAGGGCGGTGGGTGGTTACGAGTTCCCGGCGCCGGGGATTGGAGACATGGCCAAGCAGGCAGGATACATGGGGCAGGACCTGTTGAACCCGCCCAGTGTGGAAGGCTGGCACACGGGAGTGGAGTGGATCAACAGCGGCTCCCTCATGAAGCGGATCAACTTTACCGCCGACATGGTAGGCGATGTTAACCGGCCAGGGATCCAAATCATCATCAATGCCCTCAAGGCTAAAGGTGAGGTGGGCCCGGAAGATTTTGTGGATACTTGCCTGGATTTGTTGGGCCCGCTGGAGGTGAGACAGGAGAACCGCCAGCTATTACTGGACCATGCCGCCGAGTCGGGCGCCCTGCGTTGGAGCACCGAGCGGGAAGCCGCCTCCTCGTCGGAGCAGGTGGGAGAGATGCTCCAGTTGATTGTTTCTCTGCGGGAATACCTTTATTGCTGATACCCACCCGCCCGAAGAATGACCGGTGAGGGGCGCGCGCCTCACACTCCCCGAGGTGGGCCGGGTAACGGTCTCGAGACCCAAGTGTTAGACCAGAGGAGCGGAAAGATGACTTCCAACAAAAAAGACCCGGTGTTGGTGGTGCTGCAACTGTCAGGGGGAAACGACTACATGAACACGGTGATCCCCTACACCGACCCCCGGTACCGGGACAACCGTCCCGCCGTGGGCATCCCGGATGAACAAATCATCCGGCTGGACGGCGAGATCGGCCTGCATCCCAGCATGGGGATCATCAAAGATATGTACGACCAGGGTAAGGTAGCCATAATCCACGGGGTAGGCTACCCGAACTCCATCCGGTCCCACTTCCGCTCCATGGACATCTGGCACACCTGCGAGCCGGATAAGATGGGCACGGAAGGCTGGTTGGGCCTGGCAACCCGGGACATCGACCCCAACAAAGAGAACGTGGTAACCACCGTCAGCATGGGGCCCAGCTTGTTCCGCGCCGTCTCGGTGGCCGGGGTCCCGGTGGCGGCGGTGGACGACCTGGAGAGCTACGGACTGCTAACCGGGATCTCCAACCAGCAGCGCCGGGACAAGATCCTGGACAGGTTCACCCAGATGTACTCGCCGGCCATTGGCACCGACCTGGTCATGGATTACCTGGGAGAAACCGGTCTGGAGGCGATGAAGGGTGCGGACATCTTGAAGGCCGCGCCCCAGGCCTACTCCTCCAGCATCGAGTACGCGGATACTCTGGTAGCGCGGCGGCTCAAGGGCATTGCCCAGATTCACCTGGCCAACCTGGGCACCCGGATCTTCTACTGCGACTACGGCAGCTTCGATTCTCACGCCAACCAACTGGGCATGCACGCCAACCTGTGGACCGATGTATCTCAGGCCGTGGGCGACTTCTTTGCCGACCTGCAAGAGCACGACGCCGCGGACAACGTGATCATGCTGATGTTCTCCGAATTTGGCCGGCGGGCCCACGACAACGGGTCCGGCACGGACCACGGGTCTGCGGGCGCCGCCTTCGTCATCGGAAACGCGGTGAAAGGCGGTATGCACGGCGAGTATCCA
>JADFFS010000056.1 GCA_022568195.1 Chloroflexota bacterium
GCGGTGGCGAGGCTACGGCGGGCACCTTCGACGAGAACGAGCGTTATGACACTGCCACCGGCGGCTGGGCGCCGGCGCCCGGCCTGCCAACGGCCCGGCACGGACATGCGGCGGTAGCCCTGGGCCAACGAATCTACGTCTTGGCCGGCGGCCCCACCCCAGGAGGGTCTCAGAGCTCTCAGAACGAAGTGTACATCGTTCTGCCTCGAGAAGGGCCTTGACCCGCCTGGACTCCGAAACCAGGCGCCTAATACCTAGTTTTGCAAATAGCCGTTAGAATTTTCCGCTCGCCCTGAGCTTGTCGAAGGGTCCTTCCGCGGAAGGATGGTTCGACAGGCTCACCACGAACGGGGTTGGTAGCGCTGATTTCTGCAAGGAGATACTAGCCGGCCCGGCAGGTTACAACGCCGGATCGGGGCCGAAATGCTGGGCCAGGGTGGCCTCGAACTCGGCCAATGTAAAGCGGTACTCCTGGGTCCCCTTGGTCTGAATCACGTAGTGGGCGCATACCGTGCCCATCTCCACGGACCTCTTCACCGGTTGCCCCTGGATCAACCCCTTGATCAACCCTCCCCGGAACGCGTCGCCAGCGCCGGTGGGGTCAACCACCTTTCCCGTGGGTATCGCAGGCACGGTTACGGCCCCGCCCTGACTCGTTACTTCGGTGCCCTGGTCCCCTTTTGTGGTTATGACGGTTTCAACGTTCTGTAGCAGTTGGCGGACGGATAGGCCTGTCATGTTGTTGATCAGGCCCAGCTCGTAGTCGTTGGACACCAGCATTTTAGACCGCCCGATGGCCGCCGCCAGGTCGGCGCCGCCCCAAGCAGGCAGGGACTGGCCGGGATCGAAGATGGCGAAAATACCTTTGTCTTGATAGACGCCGATATATTCGGCCATGTCTTGGATGTTGCCGGGGGCCACGATGGCAACACACTGGCTGGGGTCCAACTTGCTCAGATCGCATAGAGACGGGTGTTTCATGGCGCCGGGGTTGAACCCCGTGATTTGATTGCCGTCGGTGTCGGTGGTGATGTAAGCCGAGGCCGTGAGCTCTTCGGGAATGATGCGAATGTCTTCGGTCGCAAGGCCGCAGTCTTCAAGCCACTGGAAATACTGGTGGTAATCGTGGCCCACGGTGGCCAGGATGCGTGGGTTCTCCCCCAGTAGGGCAAGAGAGTAGCCGATGTTGCCCGCCGTGCCCCCATACTTTTCAGCCAGGCTGCTGACCGTGAAGCTGACGTTGATGTTGTGCAGCTGATCGGCCATTATGTGGTCGGAGAACAGACCGGGGAAATCCATGATCCGGTCGTAGGCCAGGGAACCCGAAACCAAAACGTCCATCGATAATCATCCTAAAGGGCTTGATTGCCGCACTAGTACTCAGTCAACCATAATATAGTAGTGTCACCCTGAGCGAAGCGAAGGGTCTCACCCACGCGAGGAGATTCTTCGGTCGCTACGCTCCCTCAGAATGACATCATAATAATGTTGACCGAGCACTAGGGCAATTCTACGGGCAGTCAGAGATGCCCTGGAACTCCACGGGGTCTCCCCGGCGCAGCCCGGCGGCCATGGCCTCGCCGGCGTTGATTTCCAGCACGTACTGCACCGGAACCGATGGCGAATATGTGGGCAGGTCGCCCAGAGCTTGGTCCGGCGCCGGCGGTGGCACATCATGCGTGATGTCCGCCACCCTACACCGGGCGTCGATCCACACGATATCCAGCGGGAACCGCATCTCCTTCATCCAGAAGGGAGGACTCACTTCGTTCTTGTAGACAAACAGCATCCCGGTCCCGGTTGCCAAGTTGGCGCGACCGGACAACCCTTGGGCACGTTGGTCCGGCGTCACGGCCAGTTCCATCCTAAAAGAGGCTCCGCCCAACGTTACGACGGGAACGGCAGAGGGCGTGTTCGGAGGCGTAGAAGGCGGTTTTTGAGACAGTGCTGTAGCCAAGGGTGTCGAACTCGGCTCTTGTGTAGGCACCGGGTCCCCGCGCGTCGATTCGAGTGCCTGAGCCGGTATTTGGGCGTCGGAGGGATTTGAGCCGATCTCTTGAATCTTGGTAGTTCCTGAGCCGGATGCCTTGTCATCGTTTCCCGCGCCGCCGCCGCAAGCCACGGCGCAACCCAGGATAACCAACAGGATAACGAAGGGGAGGTTGCCCTTCCCAGTTCTCGAAATCATGGCGCCTGAAGGCCTACGCTGCGCCTATGTACGGCCGGTGGCTTGGTGTATGTTCTGTACGCTCTGCCGCATCGCCGCCAGCAAAATGGACGTCGGAGGCGGCGCCACGTGGGAATATCCCACGCCCAACTCCAACAGCTCCTGAGCCGTTAACGGCATGGACGCGTGGTTCATGGTGACCGCCAGCTTGGCATTGCCTGCCTGTTTGACCTGGTCGGCCAGCTCCTTCAGCTTGGCCTTCAGCCGGGGGTCGCTGGGGTCCCGGATGCCCATGTACTCCGAGAAGTCGGTGGGACCGATGGCCACCAGGTCTATTCCATCCAGGGCGGCGATCCGCCCTATGTCGTCGATTCCCTTGGCGTCCTCCGCCATCACCGACAGCAGCACTTCCTGATTGGATTGCCGGATATGCTCTTCCCACGGCACACTCCCGTAGCGGGCGGCCCGGGTGCCTCCGGCGGCGCCCCGGTGTCCCAATGGAGGGTAGCGCACGGCGTCCACCGCTTGCTTGGCCCCTTCGATGCCGTCTATGTGGGGGATGATGATACCCTCGGCGCCCAGGTCCAATAAACGTAGGATCAGGTTGGCGTCGTTGCCCGGAACGCGCACCAACGAGGTCACCCCAACCTGGTCCGCAGCCCGTATCATCTCTCCGACCAAGGGCAGGTCGAAGGCGGTATGTTCCATGTCAATGAACGCCGCGTCGTAGCCCGCCAGTCCAATAATCTCGACGATTTGAGGATCGGCCAGGGCCACGTATGTGCCGACGGCCAGTTTGCCCTCCGCCATGACCTTTTTGACCCGGTTCTGGCGCATCGGCCAACTCCTTTCCGGCAGGTCCGCCGGAGGCTAGGAACCGAACGTTCGAGGGCAATGTTAACCGAGGGCAGATTAAATCACAAGGAAGTGGGGTGTTTCCACTTCCCAGGCGCCGGATAGGCTTTGTATTGACTAGGTTGGTGAGACTGGGGTAGTCTGAATCAAGTTCGCCTAAGGTGGTGAGAAAATGACTCAGGAGACCCAGTCGGCATTAACCCCAGAGGTCAAGGCGATGATCGGCGTCGCCGGTGAGGTGATTGAAGGTTGGGGAGTGGTTGATAAGGAATACCTACGCCGGTTTACCCAAGCCGTGATGGACCCTGACCCACGGTACTGGGATGAGGACTTTGCCAAAACCACCCAGTACGGGGAGATAATTACCCCTCCAATCATGGTCAGCTACATGTCCAGCCGAATCCGCCCGGACCAGGAAGACCCTATCACCAAGGCCTTCGAAGAAGACCCCATGTCCGACGGAATCGGCAGGGTGGAGCGACCCGGGTCCTTGCCCCGAATTCCCACGGACTTGGTGCGGGTGTTGAACGCCGGCAACGAGTTGGAAATCTACAGGTACCCCAGCATCGGCGACAAGGTGTTCTTCCAACACAAGTATTCGGACATACGGGAGCGGGTAGGCCGGGATGGCAAGCCCTTCCTGATCATTACCACGGAGACAACCTACAAGAACCAGAATGACGAAGTGCTGTGCATAACCCGGGCGTCCTCGATTCGGCGTTAGACCGGAGGTGAGACCACCCTGTCTAGCAGCGACCGTTCCCCCAGGGTCCCAGCAGATATTAGGTAATCCAGAGAGGTGGCGAGATGACAATCGCACTTGAAGAACTGCTCAAGATGTCCCCCGAGGAGATCTGGGCCCGTAACGAGAGGCCGACGGCGGAGCAACTGCGCAACAAGGTGCAAACCTACTACGAAGATGTGACCGAAGGGATGGAGTTGCCGAAGTACATCTACCGGCCCACGCCGACCCACCTGTTTCGCTGGAGCGCGGCCATCGAAAACTTCCACCGGATCCACTACGACTTGGACTTCGGGATGAACCACGACAAGAATCCCAGCGTTCTGGTCCACGGCTCCTGGAAGCAGAGCGTGGTGCCCCAATATCTGAAAGACTGGACCTTGCCCAAGGGATGGCCCTGGAAAGCGCGGTTCGAGCACCGGGCAATGCTGGTGCCCGGCGATGTCCTGATAGTGTGGGGCATAGTCACCGGTAAGTACGAAAAAGGCGGCATGGGCTTCATAGACCTGGATATAGGCATGAAGACCCACGACAGTGTAGAGAGCATGCCCGGCAGCGCCACCGTGGTGCTGCCCCTCAAAGACGGCCCGGATATCCCCTACCCCTTCGTCCCGCCGGCGGACTAAGACTGCAGGGCGGCGCCAATGGTACGCCCGCCCTATGGCTTGGCCGCTTCAGGGCGGTCAGGGCTTCTGATATGAGGGGATTGCTGCCCGCTGAATACCGGTAATGAGGTGAACGAACAACATGGCCCGATTTATAGCAATACACAACGTACCGGGAATAACCGAGGAGGCTTTTCGAGAAAAGCTGAACGGGGTCAGCAAGTGGCGGCCCGACCGGCGCACCACCATCCTGAAAGTCTATGGCGACCTGGAGCATGGCCGGTTGATTTCCGAGTGTGAGGCGGTGGAGCAGTCCCATTTCGAGGACTGGATCAACATGGTGGGCTGGCCCGCCGAGTCCATCCACAAGGTGGACGTGATCTGCCAGGTAGGGAATTTTTGGAATGTGTAGCCGCTTCGGGCGGCGGCGGCCCCGTTAGCTCATAGGGCTGCCTGAGCCTGGCCAGGGCTATGTCCCGCTTTCGTCTGGCTGGCCGGCGTCGCTTATTCCTAATGGGTGCAGCAATACGCCTCTGGCCACACCCCGCCGCATACGCCCGTACTCGGAGCTGATTTCCGCGCCCAGGATCAGGATCAAGGCTGACACCCAGATCCAGATTAACAAGATCATCACCGATGTGATGGAGCCGAACACCTGGCGGTATGATGCCAGGTTGTCCAGGTACCACAGGAAAAGCCCCTTGGCAATTTCGAATAGCAAGGCCGCGACCACAGCCCCGGTCCACACGTACCGCCAATAGGTCTTGCAGTTGGGTGCGAAATAGTAGATCAATAGAAAGATGCCCAGGTTGATGCTGAACGGGATCAGCCGCAGTGCAACCCCCGCCAGGCCTAGCCCCACGAAGAACTCCTGGGCGGGAATCCCCAAGTCCCGCTGGGGATCGGTAATCACCTCTATAGCGGAGGTGGCTGAGGTCGAGATCAAAAACAGGACCCCCACCGCTAGAGCCATCATAATCTGAAGGGGCTTGGCGATGTAAAAAGGGCGGTTTTGGTGGATATCCCACGCCCGGTTAACGCCCCGGGCTACCGCGCCCATCCCGACACTGGCCGACCACAAGAGACCCACGATGGCCCCGATGCCCAAGATGCCCCGGAACTGAACTACCTCTTGAATGTTTTCCTCAACGAACCCCCGAGAGCCCGGCAGGTTGTCGGTAATAAAATTCAGGAATTCCTGCTGCTGGGTCTCGGATTCAAGGACTATTCCGCCAATAGCCAGCAGCCCCAGGAGCAAGGGAAACAAGGAGAACAAGGAATAGTAGGCCACGCCGGCAGCCAGGTGTGTGGCGTCGTCATCCCCCAACTCCTTGAACACACGCCAGGACAGGACGGCCACGAAGTTGCGGCTCAGGGGGCCGTGGCTAAACCAAGCTTTCACCCGGCCAACGCCGGCCTTTATCAATATGAATAACTTGGCCAGCATAGTCCCATTGTATCAATCAGGTGCATCAATCAGGTACGTCTATCAACCCAGTTAAGTCGGGCCGGCGACCCGTCCCCAGGCCCGCGGCGGCCAAAACCGGAACCACACCCGGCCGATGATTTGCCGCCGGCCGATTGTTCCGAAGGTGCGGCTATCCGTGCTGGCGGCGCGGTTGTCGCCCAAAACCACGTATTCGTCCGGTCCCGTCCACCATGCCTGTATCGATCCCTCGGCGCCTGCCTTTGTGTCGGCTAGGTAGGCCTCTTCCAAAGGGTTTTCATTCAGGTAGACCACGCCACCGTCAATGTGCAGGTCTTCGTTGGGGAGCCCAACGACGCGCTTGACGTAGACCTCCTTGGGCCGATCGGGATGCCGCAAGACCACGATGTCCCCTCTATGGATGCGATTCCAAGAAAAACGGCATGGGGCCAGCAGGAGGTATTGGCGGTGGGCAAGGGACGGCAACATGCTGTCCCCTTCCACTTTGTAGCGGGAAGAAAAGCACAGGTCTGCCAGGGATTGGGCGATTCGGACCGGGTTTAGCATGGTCCACCGCTGTTGAACCGGGCGGATTTGCGCCTCGGATTTGCGCCATTGTAGGCCGTTCCCCAACCCGGCCGCAATGCACGCTCTCAATCAGGTTTGACGCCTCAAATGCACCACCGCGTAGGTCTACTGGACGATAGCCACAATGTCACCATATAATGACGCGGCCAAATCCCCCTGAATCCCCCTTTAATAAAGGGGGACAGAGGGGGATTTAATCCTCAACATAACATCAGGAGAGGGTCATCATGGCGAACGGAATAATCCGGGTGGGCCTGATCGGGGCAGGCGGCAACACCCGGCTGAGGCATATTCCCGGTTTGCGGGAGCAGCAAGGGGTAGAGATCACCGGCGTGGCCAACCGCAGCAGGGAATCGGGCGAGCGAATAGCCGGAGAGTACGAGATCCCCAAGGTTTACGACAACTGGCTCGAGCTGGTGGAGGACGATGCCAACGACGCCGTTTGCATCGGAACATGGCCCTACATGCACCGGACGCTGACCCTGGCGGCGCTGGAAAACGGCAAGCATGTCTTGTGTGAGGCTCGAATGGCTATGAACGCCAAGGAAGCCCACGATATGCTTGACGCCTCCCGGCGACACCCCCACCTGATTACACAGATCGTTCCGGCGCCGGGGACGCTACAAGTAGACACCGTGATGCAAGAGCTGATCGCCGACGGGTATCTGGGCGAACTGTTGGGGGTACGCCTCAGGGTCGCCAATACCGAGGGCCGGGCAAATCGCGAGGACACCTTCGCGGACACCGAGGCCCCCTTCCACTGGCGCCAAAACCGGGAGCTCAGTGGCTACAACGCCATGAGTATGGGCATCTGGTACGAGCAAATCATGCGTTACGTCGGGCCCGCCGCCAAGGTTATGGCCATGACCAAGGTCAGCGTGAAGCAGCGACGGGACGAAAACGGCGTGATGAGAACCGTGTCTATTCCGGACCACGTGAATGTGCTGTGTGAGATGGCCTGTGGCGCCCAAGCCGACTTGAGTTGGAGTTCGGTGGCCGGCCTGCAAACAGGCACCGAACTGTGGTTATTTGGCACCGCTGGGACCCTAAATTTAAAGGGGCCGCCTATTACCACCATCTACGGAGGACGCCGGGGAGACACTGAGCTTTCGGAAATCCCTATTCCTCAGGAAAAGCGGGGAGGATGGCGGGTGGAAGAGGAGTTCGTCAACGCCATCAGGGGCGACGAGCCCGTCACCCACACCCCCTTCGATGTGGGCGTTCAATACATGGAGTTCACCGAGGCCGTAGCCCGGAGCGCCCAAACAGGACAGGCTATATCCCTGCCTTTGTGATTGCCTGAGGAGGCATCTAATGGCCGACGCAGAAATCCGAGTGGGGCTCATCGGCGCGGGCGGCAACGTGCGCAACCGCCACATTCCCGGTTTCCAAAAGATAAATGACCTGGAGATCATCGGCGTGGCCAACCGCAGCCTGGAGTCGGGCCGCAGCGTGGCGGACCAGTTCAACATCCCCCGGGTTTACAACGGCTGGCAGGAACTGCTGGAGGACGACGAGATCAACGCCGTCTGTATTGGGACCTGGCCCTACATGCACCGCACCCTTACTCTGGCGGCGCTGGACAAGGGAAAGCATGTGCTCACTGAGGCCCGGATGGCCTCCACCGCCCAGGAAGCCCACGATATGCTGGACGCTGCGCGAAGGCATCCTGAGTTGGTCTGTCAGTTAACACCGACCTCCACCACTTACAGGATAGACAACGTGCTCAAGCGGTTAATCGGAGAAGGCTACTTGGGACAGGTCCTGTCGGTGGAGATACAGGCGCTGCAGAACCGATTCGCCGACCTTGGCGGCGACCTCCATTGGCGCCACGACTGGGAGATGAGCGGGTACAACACCCTGAACATTGGAGCGTCTTATGAATCCGTGATGCGCTGGCTGGGCCGCGGCACCCGGGTGATGGCCATGGCCAAGGTCCACGTTCCCTATCGGCGAAACCAGCAGGGTGAATTGACCTCCGTCTCCATCCCCGACCACGTGGACATCCTTTACGAACTAGCCAACGGGGCGCAGGTCCACATGAGGATGAGCGCGACCACCGGACTGTCCACGGGCAACCAGACATGGATCTATGGAAGCGAGGGGACCATCCATGTCGACCAGGAGAGACGGGTCTTCGCGGGCCGCCGCGGTGACACCGAGCTGGCCGAAGTGCCCAATCCCCCGGAGACGCAAGCATACTACCGGGTAGAAGAGCAGTTCACCAACGCTATTCGAGGCAATGAGCGAATTACCATGGTGCCCTTTGACGAGGGCGTTCACTACATGGAATGGACCGAGGCGGTAATCCGCAGCGCCCAGTCGGGACAAGCGATTTCCCTGCCACTGTAAACTTTCTGGAGCAACAATTTAAGGAGGCTTTCCATGGCCAACGAAGAAATCCGAGTCGGTCTCATCGGCGCAGGGAGGAACACCCGCGAGCGCCACATCCCCGGCTTTCAGAAAATCCAAGGGTTGGAGATCGCTGCGGTGGCCAACCGCAGCCGCGAGTCGGGCAGAGCAGTGGCCGACCAGTTCAACATTCCAACGGTCTATGACAACTGGCAAGAGCTGTTGGAGGACGAAAGCCTAAACGCTATTTGCATCGGCACCTGGCCCAACATGCACCGCACTCTTACGGTAGCCGCCCTGGAGAAAGGCAAGCACGTTATGTGCGAGGCCCGGATGGCCACCTCGGCCCAAGAGGCCCGGGACATGCTGAACGCCTCCCGCCTGCGCCCCGACCTGGTGGCCCAGATTGTGCCGTCGCCCTTTACCTTTAAAGTGGACGGCCTGCTGCAGAAAATGATCGGGGACGGGTACCTGGGAGAGCTGCTATCGGTGGAGTTGCAGTCCCTGGGCCCCAACTTCGTCGACACCGATGGTCCCATGCAATGGCGCCACGACCGGGACTTGAGCGGCTACAACATTTTGAACATAGGTATATGGTACGAGGCGATGATCCGCTGGGTGGGACGGGCCACCAAAGTGATGGCTATGTCCAAGATCAACGTGCCCTACCGGCGGAATGAAAACGGCGAGATGGTCGGCGTCACCATCCCGGACCACACCGATGTACTGTGCGAGCTGGCCAACGGGGCCCAGGCCCACATGCGGTTCAGCGCTGCCACGGGTCTATCCACCGGCAACGAAGTCTGGCTCTACGGCAGTGAAGGCACCATCAGGCTAGACCACCGGCTGAACGTCTACGCCGGCAAGCGGGGCGACTCGGCCTTGACCGAGGTGCCCAACCCCGAAGAAGGCCAAGGTTACTGGAGGGTGGAGGAGGAGTTCGCCAACGCCATCCGTGGCCAGGAGCAGATAACCCGGACGCCCTTCGATGTGGGCGTTCACTACATGGAGTGGACCGAGGCGGTGACCCGCAGCGCCCAGACCGGCCGGGCTATAGCGTTGCCCTTGTAACCCCGGCGCCGGGGCTAGCCGAAATCTTTTATGATCCCAAGAAAGGGGGCCCTCCAAGCGGAGGACCCCTTTTTGGGTTTAATCGAAAATGAGGAAACCTCACGTCCTACCGGGGAGCTTTCTCCGGGAACAGATCAGGAAAGGAGAATCCCGGGGTCGACGGAGTCAGAGGTTGTCTCGGCAAGTTCCGGTCTTGGGGTCCCGGCTGCTGGAAATTCCGCGGACGGGATCCAAGTTCACGGTCCTCGGGCCATTCGCCCAGGGCCAAAGTGATCCGAATCTCCTCACCATCCCGGACTACTATCAAGGTAACCTCGTCCCCTGGCAGATGCTTATTTAGCTCGACGATCAGATCAGCCACCGCAGACACAGGCACACCGTCAACGGCCACGATTATGTCGCCGCCTTTGCCGGGCAGTCTCCCCTGACCGGCGCCAGAGGCAACCAGACCGACTTTGTCGGCGGGACTTCCGGTCATAACCTGAGTGATATACACGCCGCTATCCACCGGAAGGTCCAAGGACTCGGCCAGAAGGGATTCCAGGCTGGCGGCGCTGATTCCCAGCCATGGCGGCCTGATTACAACGTTTTCCTTGAGCCTGGTGAGCAAGGTTGCCAACGTGTTTGCGGGCACCGCGAACCCGATAGACCCGCGCCCCAGGTTGCGCGGGGTGATTTGCTGGAAAGAGACCTGAATAGCGGTGTTGATGCCCACTACCTCTCCGTCGCGGTTGAGCAAAGGGCCGCCGGAATTGCCCGGATTGATCAACGCGTCGGTTTGCAGGACTCCGGAGATAGGCCGGGAGATGTCGCTGTTGAGGGTCCGGTCTAAACCGCTGATCACCCCCACGGTGACCGATCCACCCAGGCCGAATGGGCTGCCGATTGCCACAGCTAACTGCCCGGGACGGGCTCGGGACGAATCTCCCAGGGTCAATGGCGTAATATTCGCTACAGCTTCGCTGGGCACCTTCAACAGGGCCAGGTCGTTGGCCGGGTTGGTTCCCAAAATCTCGGCCTCAACCTTTGTGCCGTCTTGGAAGCCAATGCGAATCCGGTCGGCGCCCTGGATGACGTGATTATTGGTCACGATGTGGCCTTCCTTGTCGATGACGAACCCGGAGCCAAAGCCCAAGCGGTCGAAGGCATCTTCGACTTTGCGGTCCACGTTGATGTCAACCACCGCGGGGCTGGCTTTCTGGTAAATGCTTTGAACCAGGTTTTCATCGAACAGGGCGGCCTTGGCTGGCGAAGTTACTCCACTCGCGCCCGGCCCGAACCAAGCGAAAGCAACGACAAAGATTACCGCCGCCGATAGGGTGGTGACTGCGAGAGCAAAGGATTTCGTTATGCCGTCCATAAAAAGCCTGGTTCCTACGCCGGATAAAACTTGGAATCTGACCCTGCGACTTAGACTTTCTAACAAAACTTACACAATGTCATTCTGACCAAGCCGAAGAATCTCCCTTCGCGGTGGGAGTAGATTCTTCGTCGCTGCGCTCCTCAGAATGACACTCGGCGTTTTTGTTGGAGAGCCTTAATTTAAATTCTTCTGAACCTATATGTCAATTGGAGGATTGTGGCCAGCCAAGGTGGTAGAAAACCCTTGCCCAAGGACTTCAGCCTCCGGGTTAACGATAAATACGTCTGGGACGGTGACCTGGATGTAGCATCCGAAAGCACAAGGGGCAGATTAAGCACCATATCAATCTGAAAACGGCCAATGTCATTCCGACCGAAGGGAGGAATCTGGGGATGGGTGGAACGGCTCCACCCCAGATGCTTCGCCGCTGCGGCTGGCTCAGCATGACATTATCGGCAGAATACTATGCAGATAAAACCGGCCAATCCATCACAATCAACTCGATACTGTATTAGCCTGGCCGGTCGATGCATTTGATCCATTTAAGGCCGTACCGGGCGCTCATGTCTCAGGGGGCCTCCTACGACGCGGTGCAGGCGGCCGTGAGCCGGGGACGGATCGGATTTGCCGTCCTCCGCCCGCCCGGTCCTGCCGCGGAAGGACGTCCCGCTGCTGGTCCCTGTAGTTGCCGGCAGTAATGGGTTGCCAGTCGACCACAAGGCTATCCATCAGGCGAGATCCTATGCGCGGCTTGGCCTCCTGCAATTCTTCGAGGCTAGTAAAGGCGCTGGTAATCACCGTGGGCAACCGGGCCTCGTGGCGGTGCACCACGATCTGGTACAGCTTTTCTTCGGCCCAGGCCGTGCTGCTCTCCGCCCCCAGGTCGTCCAGGACCAGGAGGGGTACGGTCTTGATCTGCTCGAACAACTCGTCGTAGCCGATGGGGCTGTTGGGGCTGAAAGTGGCCCGCAGGTGGTCCAGCAAGGTGGGAACAAAGGCGTAGAACACCGGGCGGTCCCGCCGCAGGCTCTCCCCGGCGATAGCCACCGCCAGGTGGGTCTTGCCGCAACCCCGGGGTCCGGTGAACAGGATCCATCTGTCGGGGTCGGCGGCAAAGGTCTCGGCCGCTGCTCGGGCCTTTTCCAAGGACTCTCGGTCATTTGCCGTGGCGTTGCGTCTGCCGGCCACGTCGAACTCGGCAAAGGTCATGCGCCGCCTCATGTCCGCGGGAAGCTCCCCAATCCCCCGGGCCAGGCGGGTGTTGTACTGACCCAGCAAGAAAACTCGGGAGAATTCTGGAACGGACTCTATCCGCGTCCGCAGGGCCTCGTCCAAACGCTCCAGAGGCCCCCGGACCGTAATCACCGTGGGCAGCGCGCGGTTGAAGCGGTGATTGATCACTTGGAACAGCTTCTCCTGAGCCCACGGGGTGGTACTCTGACTGCCCAAGTCGTCCAGCACGAGCACGGGAACGTTGCGCACCTGCTCGAACAGGTCATCGTAGGAAACCGGGTTATCCGGCGAAAAGGTGGCCCGCAGGTGGTCCAGCAAATCTGCCACCACGATGAACAGGGTGGTTTCGCCGCGCTCGATGCAACGGTTGGCCACCGCCACGGCCAGATGGGTCTTACCGCTGCCGCTGGGCCCGGCCAGCACCAGCCAACCGGAGGGCTTGTCCCCAAACTCCACCGAGGCATCCAAGGCCCGCCGGAACAGGTTTCGGCTGCCTACGTCGGGCAGCGGCCCGTCGGGACGGGTGGACGAAAAGGTGATGCGGTTCAGGGACCCAAGGTTGCTGTACCGGCGCAGGGAATCGATGCGGGACGTAGGGTCCTTGGCCTGCTGGCACTGGCAGGGGAAAGCCTGGCCGAAGTCGGGATGGCCCACCGGGACCTTTTTGCTGACCCATCCGCTACCCCGGCAATCGGCGCAAACCTCAACCTCGGGTTCGCTATGGGGACGGGGCGCCCCATCGCCGTTCGTAGGCCTCAAGGTATTTTTTACGGTTATCCTTCTCAGGATGTCGCCCAGGCTTTCCATGGTCCTTTCCTTCGGCGGCCCAACGGCGCAATATGCCTGCTATGTAGCGCCAGCTTCGCTTGTTCTCGGCGGCGGCGATTCCAAAGGCGTCACATACCCACTGCCAGGGGTACAGGTCTTCGGCTTCTTTGAGCTCCTCGGCTAGAATAGGAGAGAGCATACCCACGTTTTCTTCGTACATGGCAAATATATTGGGTTTGCCGCTATCGGGCGCTTCCACGCCAACGTTTTCGTCAAGGTTTTCGCCGTCCTCTACGCTGCCGATGGTGACGCCCGTTCCCAGGCGGGCCAGGGCATTTCGGTTGCTGTCGGTGTTTAGCAGGTAGAACTGTTGGGCGGCGTCATTGGCAACGGCCTGATGGGACAGCAGAGTTCTCCGGGAAACCGCCAAACGCAGGCCGCGCAGGATTTCCTCCATAGAGTCCTGTCCGGCGGCACTGAAGGTTCGGGTCAGTGTCAAGTCGTTGAGCAACTCCTGCTGGGCGATCATTCGGGGCCATCCCCGTTTGCGGTGCAGAAGCCAGAGGGCGCGCAGGGTAACCTTCAACTCGGCCTGGTCCTGGATCTCCTCCAGCAAGGGACCGAACAAGGGATTGGGCACGGGGGTATACAGTGTGTCGCGGGTAAATCCCGTGAATGCGCCCGTGAGTGAGTCCGAAGCCATGGTCAGAAATCATCCACTCTAGCCAGAGCGTCGAACCTCACCAGGGTGTCCCGAAAAAATAGCTTCAGAGCGCCGGTGGGCCCGTTGCGGTGCTTGGCTACGATGATCTCGGCGATGTTGTGCGGGTACGGGCGGCCGGGGGAGTGTTGCTCCCACTCCTCTTCGGTGAAATACATGTCTTCCCGGTGAATGAACAGCACCACGTCGGCGTCTTGCTCGATGCTGCCGCTGTCTCTCAGGTCGGATAGCTGGGGGCGATGGACTGGCCGGTTTTCCGGCGCACGGCTCAGCTGGGAGCAGGCGAGGAGGCACACGTCCAGGTCCCGGGCCAGCCCCTTGAGCGAGCGTGTGATCTCGCTGATCTCTTGAACGCGGTTTTCGCCGCCCCGGCCTCTCCCCTGGATCAGCTGGAGGTAGTCGACAATCAGCAGGTCCAAGCCGTGCTCCAGAGAAAGCCGGCGGGCTTTGCTGCGCATCTCGATCATGGTCTGGTACGGGGTATCGTCGATGTACACGGGTAGCTCGGATAGCCGGCCGATGGAGTCGATGATCCGCTGCTCTTCGGCCTCGGTGTTTAAGCCCAAGCGCAGGCGGTGGGAGTCGATCTCAGCATCGGCGGACAATATTCGAAACGCCAACTGCTCCCGGCTCATTTCCAGGCTGAACATTCCCACGGTGGCGCCGTTTTTGGCTGCGGTAATGGAAATGTTGAGGGCCAGGGTGCTCTTGCCCACGCCTGGCCGGGCGCCAAGGATGATCATGTCCGCCCGCTGCATCCCGCCCAAGAGGTCGTCCAAGTCGTTGAAGCCGGTGAGCAGGGGCGCCTGAGTTTCCGACTCGGGCTCGATGATGGCGGCACGCTCTTCCAGATACTGGTCGTAAATCTGCCGCAGAGGGATGAATCCCCGCTGGGCCTGGCCGGAGCGCACCGAGAATAGAACGTCTTCGGCCTGGCGAAGCGTGGCGTCGATGTCATCGGTATCATCGTAGCCTATGGCAGAGATGCGGGATGCGGCGTCGATCAGCCGCCGCATGATGGAGGTTCGGGATATGAGCTGGGCGTAGTGCTCGGAGTGGGCTGAGGTGGGCGTCACGGAAACCAAGTGGCTCAGGTAGGCCATTCCGCCTATCGTTTCCAACTGGCTGGTCCGGCTGAGCTCCCGGGCCAAGGTAACCTGATCGATGGCCTCGTCCCGCTCGAACAGAGCCGAGCAGGCGGTGAAACAAATCTGGTTCTTTTCCCGGTAGAAGTCCTCGGGCCTGATTAGATGAGCCAAGCGGGAGAAACACTCCCCATCGATCAACAACGACCCGACAACCGCCTCCTCCGCCTCTAGATCATGGGGCAGGAGTTTCTCCGCGTACATTGGCCTATTCTTCGACCTCCGCTGTAATGTGAATCGTGGCCGAGATGTCGGTGGACAACCGCAATACGACTTCGTATTCGCCGGGCTCACGGATGGGCTCGTTGGATTCGAACAGCCGGCGGTCGATGTCCCGTCCCACGGTGGCGGCCAACTCGGTGGCTATCCGGGCGTTGGTGATGGCCCCGTAGTACCTGCCCGTGGGCGTTATTCGGGCGGCCATGGTGATGTTGGTATCCTGCAGTGCCTCGGCCAGCTCCTCCATCACTCCGGTCTCCCGGACCCGGGTCTCGTCTCCGACAGCCTTGATCTTGTACAGGCGCTTCAAAACCTCGGGGGTGGCCATCTCCGCCAGCCCCTTGGGAATCAAGTAGTTCCGGGCATACCCATCCGACACCCGCTTAACCTCGCCGGCCCTGGCTTGGTTGATTACGTCTCTTGTGAAAATGACTTCCATATCTTTTCCCTTCAAACAGTGGCGAAATTTAGTTACATTATAATCCAGACTGTACCGATCCCGAAACCGGCCGTTGCCACGGATTGAAGGCTGGAGCGAAATCCGGGTGAAAGACGGGCGCGTACGACAGTGTGCCCAGTCCCACAACCAAACTACCCGCTGCCGTACGCGGGCACACGATAAGGCATCTAGCAAACCATGTGTCAAGGGGAATTTGACCAATTTGCTGGGTTGGCGAAAGTTCGTTTTCGTGGCCGGGGCAGGCGCTGGGTATCAGAGTCTGGTGATCGCCGATGAGTTTGACGCTCCCCGGTGCCGCCACTACAATCGGTCCAGCACTGGGCAATAGCCCATCAGGAGCCCGGAAATGAGCTTCGCCGACGACATCGAGCGCAGGGCCATGCCCATCCGGCAGGCAATTTTGGCTCACCCGTTCATTACCGGCATCGGTGACGGGACCCTGCCGGTGGACAAGTTCCAGCACTATGTCAAGCAGGACTATGTCTATTTAATCGACTATAGCCGGGTCTTGGCCCTGGCCTCGGCACGGGCGCCGGACCTGGAGTCCATGGGCTGGTTCGCCAGCCTCCTGGACGAGATTCTGAACACAGAGATGGAGCTGCACCGAAGCTATTGCGCCGAGTTCGGAATTACCCGGGACGACCTGGAAGCCACCAGTCCCGCGCCGACCACGGTGGGGTACACAAGTTTCCTGCTGAAGGTGGCCCACCAAGGTACATTCGGCGAGGTGGTGGCCTGTCTTTTGCCCTGCCTGTGGGGATACTGGGAGATAGGGGATCACCTGGCCCGCCGTGGGGAACCCGAAGGCGCACCCCTGTACAGCCAATGGATTCAGATGTATTCCTCGCCCGAGTATTCCCAGTTGGCTCAGCAGATGCGTGATTTGGCGAATCGCGTCGGACAAGGGGCGAGTCCCGCCGAGCGGGTGGCCATGGCCGATGTCTATTTGACCAGCATCCGCTACGAGCACCAATTCTGGGAGATGGCGTATTCCCTGGAGGAATGGCCGGTCTGACGCTGTCCGGTTATGCCTTGATCGCGCGGAAAACCAGGCAGGGCCAGGAGAAGTTGATATCTCCGTTCACGGGCTCGATCTTGAAGGCTTCGCGCATCGCGTCCGGGGCCTCCAAAAAGTCTCGGCGCAGCCTCTGTACTTCATCTTCGGGAGTAGCGGTACGCGCCACCCAGGCGTTGAACTCCAGGTGGATGCGGGGGCTTCGCCGCTCCACAATAGTCATTCCTCGCATGGCGACCATGGCCTCAAGCTCGGACACTTTCCGGTTCTTGACGTGGCTGAAGTCTCGGCGAACCTCTATATCGTTCATCCATGCGGCAACCGCGCCGTCCTCGGGAGAGACGCTGTCGGCCATGACCAAGGCCCCCGCCACCTTCAGTACACGCTGCACTTCATCCAGCGCCCGGTCCAGGTCATCGAAGTGGTGGCCGGCCACGCGGCTGGTGACCATGTCCACGGAGTTGCCGGCAAAGGGTAGAAACTCGGCGGCGTTGCGGCTCAGTTGCAGGTTGGTCAGCCCCCGGTCCCGTCCCAGGCGGCGGGTTTGCTCCAGCATCGGGAGGGTAACGTCTGTGGCCACCACTCGCTGGGATATTTCAGTCATGGCGAACGCAGTGAATCCGGCGCCGGTCCCCAGGTCCACGACCCAAGGATAAGGGTCCCCGTCCGGGTTGGAGGCCAGCCGGCGCAACTCCTGCAGACTGGCGTCGCTGACGTGGACCCGGCTGACGGCGTACTCCGCGGCCTGGGGACCGAACATCCCTTGGGCCCGCCCGCCCTGTCGTGTTTCTCCGGCGTCCTGGGTCATATCGAATCGAAATCTCCTGGGAATATGATGAAAGATTCCCGCGCCGAGTAGAATAGACCGCATTGATGCGCGGCGCAAGGGTGAAGAAGTGTTGCGCCGGCCAGGCGTGTAACAGAATGGTCTACGTAAAACTACGAATATACAAACATCTCCGAATAGCCCATCCTCGGTATGTGGTCTGTCGTGGCGCAAGCCGTGGCAAATGGCCGCTTAGGGGGAGAGGCCAGACTCCCCCTTTTTGTTGGTCTCCTCGGTGTTCCCCTGTTCCCCAACCCCCCCGACGACTCCGTATACACCAAAGCTGGCGGTAGGCCGAACCCTCGGACCTGCCGCCAGATTCAGATAGTGCTGGTTTGTCGTTGACCGCGTCCTAGTTAACCGAGACGGCCACCGGGATAGCAATCCCATCAAAGTTGGTGTCCGAGCTGGTGGTCGTCAGCGAAATAGTGAAGGGCGCCACCGTAGTTGATTGACCGACGACCGTTATGGTCTTCCCGGTTGTCGCCGTGCCGATCGTCAGGACGATCGTCTCGGTGAGCTTGGGAATGTCCCCATCGCCTGCCTTTTGCAGCAACCCCTGCCCCGAGGAACTGGTAAGCACCACTGTAACGTCGGCCGATGGGGTGCTGACCAGGGTTACGACGAACGAACGGGTGTTACCGCTTTCACTCTTAAGTCCCGTGATGGTGCTAGGTGTGGTAACAACCCCTGAGGAAGCAAACTTGGTATACGCGGTCCCACCGGTCTTCTTCAGCCCGCTGATGTCGGTATCCGAGGTGGCGGCCCCTGAGCTGTCGGTGGCTGAGACTGTGAGCCTATATAGGCCGTCCGGTATGGGGCCGCTTGAGTTGATGGTCGTAAGGTTGAACGAGGCCAGGGCTGTTGTATTGCCGTTAATCGTGAAGGAATCGAAGGGCGTAAAGAGGTCGGTGAGGGTCCACGTTAGGATCAGATTCCCATCAGCCTCATCCGGGTCGGTGGCCGTAGCAGCCGTGGTAATCAAATCGGCGTTGGTGACAGAGAAAGAAGTTATATTCACGCTCGGAGCGGTGTTGGTCGTTACGGCGAAAGCAGCGCTGGTGGCGCTTTGAAGGTCAGTCGCGCTGGCAGTCAGGGTGTAGCCGGTTGCGGCCGTATCAATGCTCAAATTCGAGAAGGTGGCGATCCCGCCTGAGACCGGAACACTCGTGAAGGTTCCTGACAAAGTACCTACACCGGCGTTTGCTCCGATTGCCAGGGTGATATTGTTTGTGGCAGTGGTGACCGGGTTGCCGCTAGCATCCCGTACTTCAACTTTGACCTCTGGGATGGCGGCGCCGGCTGCTGTGTTGGTGGGTTGAACCAGGAAGGCCAGTTGTGTGGGTGAGGACGACGAGCTGCTTGACGTCCCGGGCTTGATGATCACGGCCTGTTTGCCGGCCACCTTATCGAAGCCGCCTTCGACCTGGATGGTGGACTGCTCTTCGGCCAGCCAGCGGTAAACCTTTTTGACACTGGGATTGAAAATCAGGTTTCCACCGCCGGCCTGGGCAAAGAAAGTCAGAGTCCAGGTTTCGGTGGCCCGGTTTTGGGCAACCTGATCCACTGTTGGCCGGGCCATGGTTAGTATCATGGTGCCGGGGGTCTCCGCGGTAGGCTGGGCGAGACTGATGGTGTGGGTAAGTTTGGGAGCCGTGCCGGTGGTGTTGGTGGGATCCAGCAAGACGCCCGGCTTAGCAGTACCGCCGATGGGGGCAGCCAAAGCGTAGTCCACCTCCACCTTCCACTCGTCGCCCTCGCCGTTCGCTTCGACAGGAATGTCCACTATCTCAAGGACTTGGCCGGAAAGCCAGGGGTTGTCCGTCGAGAAGCGGATGGTGAGCTTTCCCACGTCGACACCTAAGGCCAACGACTGGCCGCCGATGCCATAGCCTGCCGGGATTTGAACCTTGAGGATTTCGATGGCTGCCCGGTTCTTGCGCATGGTCAAGTCGAAGATCAGGTCGGTGGCAACAGAGGGCGAATTGTCCTTTTGGAAGACGTTGAGCCGGTTATCGGAAGGGGGCGCGAAGTCGGCCCCGTCGGCAGCAAAGAAAACCGCGCCGGTGGCCTTCTCTATGCGGTAGGAGACCAGGGCCGCCGAGTCGGGAATGTCTTTGATGAAATCCGGTACGAACGTCTTGCGCGGGTCCTAGGGAAGGCGACCGTCGAAGTTGATGGCGCGGATGCCCAGATCGGTCTGGTCCGAGGGCAGCGGCTCCACGGGATAAG
>JADFFS010000057.1 GCA_022568195.1 Chloroflexota bacterium
TACTCCCCCCCCACCCCCCTTTGCGAAGGGGGCTCTGGGGGATTATCGTTGCGCCCCTTGACAATCCTCTTCCCTCTGTTATTATTTAACCATATGGTTAACTATCAAGCAGAAACACTGAATCACACCTTTGCCGCGCTGGCGGACCCCACCCGGCGCGCCATCCTGGAGCGGCTATCCTTCGGCGATTCGTCAGTCACGGCCCTGGCCGCGCCTTTCGATGTTTCGCTGCCCGCCATCTCCAAGCAGCTACGGGTCCTGGAACGGGCCGGGCTGTTGACCCAAGAGAAAGATGGGCGGGTTAGGCGGTGCCGCTTGGAGGCCTTGCCCATGAAAGAAGCCGTGGAATGGATCGCCCAGTACCAGCGGTTCTGGGAGGACAAACTGGATTCGCTGGCCAACTATCTGGAAAATCTTGAACCAGAAACTGGAGATGACGAACAGGAAGAATCGGAGGGAGAAAAACCATGACTCGATCAGCGCCGGAGACCGGCATAAGTTTAAAGGTCACCAAGACCATCAAGGCGTCCCGCGAGCGGGTGTTCGCCGCCTGGACCCAGCCCGAGATGCTTCACCAGTGGTGGGGCGCCCACGAGAGTTTCTCGGCGCCGATAGCCGAGGTTGACCTGAAAGTGGGCGGCAAATACCGATTTGGCATGCTGGAGCCCGGCAAAGACGCTCCCTATGTCTCCTATGGGACCTACCGCGAAGTGACACCGCCCGAGAAGCTGGTCTTCACCTGGGCCTTCGAGAAGATGCCTGGCGATGATGCGGACTTCGTCCCCGCCGAGACCTTGGTCACGGTGGAGTTCATCGACAAGGACGGGGCCACCGAAGTTGTGCTTACCCACGAGCGGTTCCCCGACGATCACATGCGAGACGAGCACCAAGCTGGTTGGGATGGTTGCCTGGATGGCCTGGAGCGGTTCTTCGCATCCGGCAGCTAAGTAGGACCCGACCCAGCGAGATCTACCCTGACACTCACCTAATAACGGAAGGAGATACCATGGCAAAAACGATACATTGTAGCGATATGGGAGCCGACTGCGCCTTCGTGGCCAGGGGTGAAACCCTGGAAGAGGTGTTGGCCATAGGGGCCGAGCACGGCAAGGAAGTGCACGGCATCACGGAGATCACCCCAGAGATGGTCGAGAAGGTAAAATCCCTGATCCGTGACGAATAGCCAGTACAACTGGTTTTGGGATCTGCGGGCAGCCGCGGGTCCTACGCCTCACATTAAGAAAGGGCTCCGAGTTTCGGAGCCCTTTCTTAATGTGAGGTCGCGTGAGGATTTCAGCGGAGTAAATAATTTCAGTGACCTGGAGTCAGTTTTCTGCTCCGTTCGTGGTGGGTTGAGCAATCGCCACCGACATATATTTTGGCTTCGGGAATTGTTGTTCTAGCGGTGGGCGACGATTGGCTTAATCGGTTTTCGAACGCGGCCTGATCCCATTGATGGTGGAGACGGGGGAGGGATGAATTACACCAACCCGCCAAGCTGGAGATGGTATTGCTGGAATGGAAAGCTATTCCTACCTTGATGTAGGCCACCAATCTCGGCTTTACCAAATTTGGTTGCGCCGGCATTGCCGAATGCACTAGAGTAAATCCAAATGGCGACCTGACTCGGTATCCCTAAGGGGCATCTGGCGGAAAGTCGCAGAATGAGCCGAATAGCTACTACACTGCGCAGACCAGGAACTTCGAGGCAACAGAGAAGGGGCCGCCATCTAGGCCGATCCTTCACCCCGCCGGACGGTGTTCTGTTTGAACGGGGGCTGGAGTGGTCCGGTGGGTGAGCGGATAAGAATGAATTGGAACCGCGTGATCAGTACGTTAGGCGTGCAAGGGTATTATGCTCGCGTCTTGTTGGCTGCGGCCACAGGGTCGGTATTGTCGGTGGGGGCGTTTATCCTGTTACTCAATTTTGAGCGTAATGACATAGAGGAGAATTTCCAGAGGACCGCCGGAGACAGGGCGTTGGCGTTGGAACACAGCATCGCCGACAACGTGGAGGCCCTGGAGGACATCCAATCGTTGTACAAGGCCTCCAAGGATGTCGAACGAGATGAGTTCCGCGCCTTTATCGAGCATGAATTGGAGGAAAGCCCCGGTATTCAAGCGCTGGAATGGATTCCTCGAGTGCTTGCCTCGGAGCGAGCGGCACATGAGGGTGCCGCACGCAAAGATGGGTTCCCCGAATACCGGATTGCGGAGCGACAGACCCAGGGAACCATGGTGCCGGCCGGGGTCCGTGAGGAGTACTTTCCGGTCTATTATGTGGAACCCTATGAAGGCAACGAGGCGGCCCTGGGATTTGACCTGGCGTCCAATCCCGTTCGCTTGGAGGCCCTGAACAAGTCACGGGATACCGGCCAGGGCGTGGCCACCGCTCGGATCACCCTCGTTCAGGAGACCGAAGACCAGTTCGGCTTCCTGGTATTCCAGCCCATTTACCGCAAGGGGTTTCCGGCGGAGACTGTGGCCCAAAGGCGGGAAAACCTGGCGGGGTTTGCCCTCGGCGTCTTTCGCATAACGGATATGCTGGAAGCCTCGCTGGCGCAGTCCAGCGTGGAGACTGGCGGACCGGGCCTGGACGTCAGCCTCTACGACAGGTCGGCTCCCCGGGAACAACAACTGTTGTTTACGACAAACCCCGTCAATGGCACCGCAGGGCAAGCGCCGCCGCACCTGAGCCTTTCCAGGACCTTTGACGTGGCTGGCCGTACCTGGGAGTTGGTCTTAGCATCACCTGACGCAGGGTTGTCCGTATGGTCAATCTGGCAAGCCTGGGCAGCATTAGCGGGTGGATTGCTGTTCACCGGCCTGTTGTCGGCCTATTTCCTGGCGGCGGCGCGACGCGCCACCGCCGTGGAGCGGCTGGTCGCCACGCGGACAGTGGAGCTCTCCCAGTCAAACCAGCAACTGGAGGAAGAGGTCAGCGAGCGCCAGCGGACTGAAGAGGCGCTGAGAGAAAGCGAAGACCGGCACCGGAGCATAGTTGATACGGCGGCTGACGGTATCATCACAATCGGCGAACACGGGACGATTCAGTCCTTTAACGACGCCGCTTCGAGGCTATTTGGATACGACCCGGAAGAGGTAATCGGGCAAAACGTTAAAATCCTAATGCCCGAGCCATACCACAGCGCTCATGATGGATACCTTGCCAACTATCTTCGGACCGGCGAAGCCCGCATCATCGGAATCGGAAGAGAGGTGGTGGCCCTTCGTAAAAACGGCACCACGTTCCCAGTGCACTTGTCAGTGAGCGAGGTGAGCCGGGAAGCCGGCCCCATATTTACAGGCATCGTAAAGGACCTTACCGAAATCAAAAAGGCGGAGGAGGTTCTACGCGACGAGCTGGAAAGGGCCGCGCGTATCCAGATTGAGCTATTACCCAGCCAGTCACCCAACATACCGCACTTTGGGCTGGCGGCCCGGTGCATTCCGGCAAGGGACGTCGCTGGCGACTTTTTCGATTGGCAACAAAAGGACGACGGTACCTTGGATTTCGTGTTGTGCGACGTAATGGGTAAGGGCATGCCTGCCGCGCTGCTGATGGCGACGGTCCGGTCGGCCCTGCGGGCCTCTGCGCAGTTGCCCTCGCCCGCTCAGGTGCTTCGCCAGGTGGAACAGGCCATCGGAAACGACCTTAGAAAGGCCGAAAGTTTCGTCACATTATTCTATGGCCGCCTGGAAATCGAAGAGCGCCGTCTCACGTATGTCGACGCCGGCCACGGACTTGGTTTCATCCGGCGCGCCGCCGGTTCGACTGAACCCTTGGAGGGACGGAACCTACCATTGGGCGTCTTCCCCGACTCGGAGCTACAGGAGTCCACGGTGACTCTCCAAGATGGAGATATGTTGGTGCTGTATACCGACGGCCTAGTTGAAGCCCAAGACGGTACAATGGTGGACGTTCGGACCTTGCTTACAAACGGCGAAGGCTTCAAAAATGCGGAATCGATCGTGGACAGCCTTATCGAAGCCACCGGCCGGCACAGAAGCGGTGATGACGATGCAACCGTTCTCACTCTTACTTGCACCTCAACCGGGTAGACATCAAGGTACCTGCCAAGTAGTCGGCAAGCCTCTGAGCATAGACAGATGCCCGTAATCAGTCTGATCACCTGGTCTCATAGCACTTGGCAACCGGTTGGCATCGGGCTGCTCACGCTGTTCCTTGCTGGTCTGCTGATCTATGCCCTCAGCCGGTGGCGATGGCGCCTGGCGGGAGGAACCACGGTAGAGGCTCAATCCATCACCGGCGTGCCATCACGAAACGGGTTGGCCGCCCGCATAGTGATGGAGGATTCCCCCGACGGACCGGTTCTCAGGAAGCATCTGCTGAGGGCCCTGATTGTTGCCAACCTGGCTCTCGCCTCCTATTACATCTCGTGGCGATACCTGTTCTCCATCAACTGGGACTACTGGCCGATGTCTCTCGCCTTGCTCGCTGCCGAGACCTACAGCTTCATCAGTATCTGGTTGTTCGGTTTTATGCTGTGGCGCCTGAAGGTCCGGCGCAACCCGCCGCCTTCCATGCCAGGCGCGGCGGTGGATGTCTTTATCACCCGCTACAACGAGCCGGTCGAGTTGGTTAGGGAGACCGTTCGAGCCGCTGTTGCCATCCAGTACCCCCACAACACCTATGTGCTTGACGACGGCAACTCTCGTGAGATGGAGGAGGCCGCACTTGCCGAGGGCGCGAAATACATCGTCAGGCCGGACGACTGGGCAGGGCACGAACGGCACGCCAAGGCGGGGAACGTCAACAGCGCGCTCTTTCAGACCCAGGGCGAGTTCATCTTGATCCTCGATGCCGACCAGCTTGCAGCGCCCGAGATCCTTGACGAGACCCTTGGGTATTTTGCTGACCCCAAGGTCGCGTTGGTGCAGACCCCGCAGTGGTTCTACAACGTACCGAAAGGAGATTACTTGGGAAGCCAGGCCCCGCTTTTTTATGGACCTATCCAGCAAGCCAAGGACGGCTGGAACGCGGCATTTTTCTGCGGCACTAACGCAGTTTTGCGCCGGGAAGCGTTTATGGAAATTGGCATCCGGTACTATGCGCGGGACCTTCTAAGGCGTCTGAACGTCGCCCTCGACGCGGGAAATAGCATAGTGGCGTCGGCGGAGCGCCATTCTGGTACGGCAACCGATCCTGAAGTACAGGAAGCTTTGCGAGGATTGCGGGCGTCCCTGGGTCAAGCACGGTCCCGTCTCAGCGGCGGCGCATCCGCCCAAGAGGTCACTTGGGAACTGCAACGAACGGCGGAAATGCTGGCGAAGCCGATTATCGAACGTGAATTGACGGGAGCCAGAGCGGAGCTATCCAGCATCCTGACCGATGATGACGAAAACGTCAATCAGTCATTTGATCCGATTCAGATGGATTCGGAGACCGTTCGGGTCTTGGCGAGCCGGGAGTGGTCTCCTTTGGGCGCCTTGGGTAGCGTCCGGGGACTTCTGCAATCTATCGACCTAGACGTGTGGCAGGAGGCCCAGCCCGTGATGCCAATGGCCACGATTTCCGTAACCGAAGATTTCGCTACCAATATGCGGCTCCATGCGGCTGGATGGCGGTCGATTTTCCACCACAAAGTACTGGCCTCAGGGTTGGCTCCTGAGGACCTGCGTTCGGTCATCGGACAGAGACTCAGGTGGGCCCAGGGAACGATTCAGGTCCTGCTTCGCCAAAATCCGCTTACCATGGGAGGGCTCACCGTTGCGCAGCGGTTGTCTTACTTCGAAACCATGTGGAGCTACATGTACGGCTTCGCCGCGGTCATTTACCTTGCTGCGGGTCCATTATTTTTGATTTTTGGCGTCCTACCTGTAAGGGCTTACTCCTCGGATTTTTTCATTCACTTACTGCCATATCTTGCCGTCAACCAACTGTTTTTTGCTGTGGTTGGATGGGGGATGCCCACCTGGCGGGGGCAACAATACAGTTTGGCGCTTTTCCCCACTTGGATCATGGCGGTTGTCAGCGCCGTTAAAAACGTGTTCTTGGGAACACGCCTTAACTTTGCTGTTACATCCAAGACGAGGATGGCCGGCAGCGACGTGCGCCTGGTCTGGCCCCAATTGGCCGTCATCTTGGTCTTGATAATCGGCGCTTTGATCGGGTTGGGCAGGCTTGCATTCGGCACCTCTCAAGACGGAGTTGCAATCCTAACCAATGTTGGTTGGACTTGCTATAATCTGGCCATGTTAAGTGTGATAGTCGACGCGTTAGCACGCCGTTCCAGAGTACCTGCGGGACTCTCGCATTTAGGCACAGCCACGCTAGAAGTGGCGCAGGCCACTGCGCGGATAGGGGGAGGGCGGCGCTAGACTCTAATCGCGGAAGGGCAATATGCAGGTTAACATCGAAAGACGTGAAGGGCAGGTTGCGGTCGTCACCCCGGAAGGGCGATTGGACCTGGCTTCAGCGTCCGAGTTCAAGCAAGCGTTGAATGATGCCGTTAACGCCGGCGATAGGATTCTCGTAGTGGACTTGAGCAAGGTCCCTTTTGTGGACAGCTCGGGTTTGGGCGCCCTCATCAGCGGCATGAAAGCCACCCGGCTTGCTGGGGGCGACCTCCGTATCGCCCAAGTTGGGGAGCAGGCACGTCTTATTCTCGAGCTAACGACCCTGGACAAGGTCATGAAGCTGTATCCCACAGTGGAAGAGGCACTCGTTGGCCTCTGAACGCCCGTTGCTCGACCTAGGTTTTGAATACCGGCCGGCGGTCCCCGCGACGCTGGAGGCAATCCATTTTGAGTGTGAACAATTCTGCAACCTTGCGAAAGCCAAGCTCCCAACCTCCGTTCCAGACAGGTGGAAACTGGAATTCGACACCGCCCTCTTGGAGATCTGCGCGAACATCATCAAGCACGCTTTCGCTGATTCTCCTCAACAAGGAACCATGGAGTTACACCTCAGGTTATACAGCAACAGGGTCGAGGTTGAAATCACGGATGATGGCGCTTATTTTGACGAGGAGGCCAGTCGCGCAGAAACGTCTCCAGGCCCGGATACGGACCTACTGGAAAGCGGACGGGGCCTGAAAGTAGCTCGGGCGCTTTTAGATACGCTGCGCTACCGGAGAAGCCAAGAGTCAACAAACAACTGGCTACTCGTGAAGATGCTACCGTAGCAATGCCGCGTTTGCCGGTGTCACGACCTCTCGCGTAGGGAACCCGGCGGGGCGTTTGCAGGGTCGCGCGTTGAATCGCTCATGGGGAGCCCGTCGAACCACGAGCCACCATAGTCGAGTAAGGCTAGCCGTCGCTGGCAGCCGCCGGAACCGGACCCGAACCAATTTCCTCAAGCCTTTTTGCTAAAGGCGGTCCGGGGGATTAGCCCCCTAGTCGGCTGGTACCGCTGCCTCCACCTTGCCCTTGAAGGCCGGCATAACCTCCTGAGCCAACCACTCCAGTTGCTCCAGGATCAATGCCTGAGGCGTGCCCACCGGGTGGCTCATGCCCACCCGGTCCAATCCCGGATACTTTTCCTCTACTACCTTGAGCTGCTCTATTATCCGTTCCGGTGGACCGCAGAGCACGGCCCCCGACTTGACGGCGTCTTCCAGGCTGGGTAGCCCGGCGAAGGGCGCGCGGGCGGGGTCGGCGATGTCCAACATTTGTTGCTCGCTAAGGCCCCGGTGAAGCCGCAGTGGACCAAACATCTTCACGTTTTCTTCGTAGTATTTGGCGGCCAGCTTAATGCCCTCCTCCTGGGTGTTGGCCAGGAAGAAATGGAAGCCAACGCTGATGTCCTCGCCCAGCTCGACGTCGCGGCCGGTGCGTTGTAGCGCAGCCTGGTAGTCTTGCATGGTGGCGTCCATGACGCCGCCCTCGGCCACACCGCCGCCGATGATCCCCTTGATGCGGTGCTTGGCCATGAAGTCCAAGGCCCGTTGGGTGCCCCCCTGGATGGGCTGCCAGCACTCCACCGGCAGGTTGGCCGGCCTGGGGACCAGGGTAATTTCTTCCAGTTCGTAGCCCCGGTAGGGCACCTTGGGCGGAATGTCGTAGTAGGTGCCATGGTGGGAGAAGGACCGCTCGTTAAAGGCCTTGAACATGATGTCTACTTGCTCTTCAAACAGCTCACGGTTGGCGTCCTGGTCCAGCAGGGGATTGCCGAAACTCTCTACCTCCCGGGTGTGGTAGCCGCGGCCCACGCCGAAAACAACCCGGCCACCGGTGAGGATATCCGCCGTGGCGAAGTCTTCCGCCAGCCGCAGGGGGTGCCACATGGGGGCAATGTTGAAGGCGCACCCCAACTTGATGTTTTGTGTAAGGTGGGCCAGGTGGACGTGCAACAGCAGTAGGTTGGGAATGCATTCGTACCCTTCAGGTTGGAAGTGGTGCTCTGCCATCCAAAAGGTATCGAAGCCCAGGTGGTCCAAGAGCTTGGCGATGGCCTCCGTCTTGTCGAACACCGTGGCCAGATGCTCGTCGGAGAAGGATCGGTCGTTGACGGCGGTCCCAGCGTATCCGACGTTGTCCATGTCCACGTGCCCGGCGAAAAGGCTATCGAATTTTGTAATCATTGCCCACTCCCTATATTGACCTTGGCCATATTAGGGTTTATTGTAGCCGCCCGCCGGAGGCTGTCAACCCAGTGGGAGGAGGCTCTCAGGGCGTGGCAAACTCAAAGTTAGCTGCTGACAAGTGCAATAAGAATCTCTCAAAAAACATGGTTCGACAAGCCTGTCCTGAGCGTAGCCGAAGGGTTCACCACGAACGGGCAAAGTTTTGAGATAGGCGCTAAGCCCCGAACCGGAAAAGGGTGGCCGCGGTCTTGCCGAAGACCCACTCCTTGTCCTCTTCGCTGGCAAACTTGACCTGCTCCATGGTAAACCTCAGGGCGTTGCGGTAACCCTCCCGAGCGGCCACCGGTGGGAAGTCGCTGCCCCACATCAACCGCTTGGCCCCGAAGGCTTCCACGGCCATCTCGATCAACGGAGGAATGTCCGAAAACGGCATGGGCTGGATGAAGGGCATGGGGCGGGAGCAGATCTCGCCCAACCCGGGAATCTTCATGAAAGTGTTGGAATACTGGGACAGGGACAACACCTTGCGGTAGGTGTTGTGGGGCGGAGTCCTATCCCCTCCGGCCCCTCCCAGATGCTCGATGATGATGCTGAGGCCGGGGAACTCCTTGATGATGCTCTCGAACTCCGGTGAGGCGAACTCCTCCGCCGAACCCAGACTGCTGACCACGATTCCCAGGTCGGCCGCCTTGCGCCAAATGGCCAGGGGGTCGCTGCCCGGAGAACGCACCGTGGGGGCCAGGCGAACGCCTTCGGCGCCCTGGCGCACCCATTCCTCCAGTTGGTCCGGGGCCTCGGGCCGGTCGGTGTCGACAATGGTCACCACGGAGAACCGGCCGGGGAAACGGCGCATACATTCGATCAGATAGGCGTTGTCGTAGACGCCTCTGATCTGGATTAGGGCAGCTTTATCCACGCCGTTTCTGGTCATCTGGTCCAGCAGGATCTCTATAGGCTCGAACCAGTATGGCGTGGCGTGGCAATGGGTGTCGACGATCAACATTGCGAGACTCCTATCGGGTAATCTGCTCTGGTTTCAATTCCCACCCACGCGCCCTGAAAGTGTGGGACTCCCAAAGGACTCGCTGGTGCTGCGTTATGAAAGCCACTGTGCACCGGGGTCTTTGGCGGTCGGCTATGGTTCCACAGTAACAGTTCCAACCATGAACGGGTGCACAGTGCACCAGTACGGGAACGAGCCGGGCTGGTTAAAGGTGAAGCTGTACATCTCGTTTTGCCTTAGGATTGGGCTGTCCCAAATCCCGTCCTTGTTATCGGACACCCCAGAGGTGGATGTATGTTGCGCCGCATCCTTATTGGTCCAGGTCACTTTCGTGCCCACCGAGACCGTGAAGCTTTCCAGGTTGAAGTTGACGATGTCTGAAGCCCGAACCGGCGTCGCCGGCGAAGGAGTGGGGGTAGGGGTTGGAGTTGGGAAGGGTGTTCGGGTTGGCATTGCGACGGGCGTTGGGGTGGGCTTTGGCACAGGTGTCTCGGTCGGCGTGGCGAAAGGAGTGGGTGTTGGGGTGGGGGTTGGCAGAGGCGTGCGGATCGGCGTGGCGAAGGGGGTGGGGGTTGGGGTGGCGGCTCGCGCGGCTGGAGCAGGGGGCTGGATAGGCCGGGTAGCGGTAGGAACCGGTGTGGGCGAGCTGGGCAGCTCAACGACTATCGTCGGAGCCGGCAGGGCGGAAGCAGGTGTCGGAGTTGGCGGCCTCCCCGTACAACCGGTGAGCCCGGCCAGCAGGACAATGCCTATTAAAACGTTTAATGCCACAATTTATTCTAGCAAAATAATCCGGGACCCGGAGCCATACAGCAATATAACACGCCGCATGTCAGGCATCGTTTTGGGCCGAGTTGCATCTCCGGTGTGACAGCCGGTGGTTGGCTCCGCAGACTATGTTTCTACGGTTACGTCGCCGGTCAAGGCTTGGTGGATCTTACGGAAGCAGGAGAACCCGCCCGTTTGGCTAAAAGTGAAGCTAAACCGCTCACCTAGGGTCAAGACATTGCTACCCCAAGTGCAATCCGGAGTACGGGGCGCTACGGGCCTATGCGCGGGAGTTGGCTTGGCGAACGGAGTGCGGGTAGGGTAGCGGGAGCCGTCCGTGGGCTATTCTTCCCGGGCTACTTTTCTGAGATGATCTGCCCGTCTACAAGCTCCACGATGCGATCGGTGATTTCGGCCAGGACCAAGTCATGGGTGGCCACGATTACAGTAGCTCCCCGCTCTCGCGCCACGTCCCGCAGGATTTCGCCGATTGACACCGCCGTGGTGGTGTCCAACTCACCGGTGGGCTCATCAGCAAAGATGGCGTCGGCGCCTGTCACCAGGGCACGGGCGATGGACACTCGCTGCTGCTCTCCTCCGGATAGCTCGTAAGGCCTGTGCCGGGACCGGGGCCCCAGGCCCACCGTCTCCAACGCCTCCAAGGCCCGGCGGCGGCGCTCCCGCCAGGAAACTCCTCGTATGTGCAACGGCAGCTCCACGTTCTCCAACGCCGACAATAGCGGCATCAGCCCGAACGACTGGAAGACAAAGCCAATCTTGTTCCGGCGCAACTCCACCAGTTCGGCTTCGGGCAGGGTGGTCAGGTCCCGGCCTTGGAAGAAGACCTCGCCGCCGGTGGGCCGGTCCAAGCCGGACAGAAGGTTCAACAGAGTGGTCTTGCCCGACCCGGAGCGGCCCACAACCGCCATGAAGGACCCGGGATGGATGTCCAGCGTAACCTGGTTGACCGCGGTCACCGATTTTTCTCCAGTACCGAAAACCCGGGACAGCCCCCGAGCCGAGATAATCGGTTCAGGGGCCGAGGGCGGGGATTGGGCCAGATTGATGTCTCCGGAATTAACCAGTGGTTTCCCTCTCTTCCGGCCGTGCTCGTCCTCGCCTCAATGGGCTGTTCCGCACCGGGCGAGGCCTCTCGCCCACGGGACGCATGGTCACGTTTTCGCCATCGGAGTCTACTATGGCCAGTCCACCTGCCTGGAACTTCTCCGACAGCGCTTGCGGGAGTTGGATTCGGCCCGCCCGGTCCACCACCAGATACTCGTCCTCCACCGTCTCTCCAGACCGTTGAAAAGTGGGGTTGGAGTAGCTTTCCGAGCTTATTCGCCCGTCCCGAATGTGGACCACCCGGTCTACATATTGGGCCACGCCCGGGTAGTGGGTGACCAACACCACGGTGACACTATACAGATCGTTCAATTGGGTGAATAGGTCAAATACTTGGGCGGCCGTCTGTGTATCCAACTCGCCGGTAGGCTCGTCGGCCAGGATTAAAGGCGGGCGGTTGGCCAGGGCGACTCCGATGGCCACCCTCTGTTGCTCGCCGCCGGAAAGCTGGTAGGGAAGCCGGTCCCCCTTGCCCTCCAAACCCAAGGCGGCCAGCAACTCGGAGCTCCACTTGCGCCGGTCTCCGGTCTTGGTCCCCGCCATAGCCATGGGCAACTCTACGTTGTCTCGTACGGACAGATAAGAAACCAGGTTTCTCCCCGTGGCCTGCCAAACAAACCCCACCTCCAACCTGCGGTACATCACCAGGTCCCGGTCGGATATGTCCAGCAAGTCCCTCGAACCTACCCTGACCTGGCCCGCCGAGGGCCGGTCCAACCCCGCCAACAGATTAAGCAGCGTGCTTTTGCCGCTGCCGCTGGCACCGATGATGGCTATTAGCTCGCCGGGGTCCACCACCAGGTCGAGCCCACGCAGCGCGACCACCTCCAGCTCCGCCCTTTTGTAGATTTTGAACAGGTCTCTGCACTCGATGTAGGGCTCCACCCGATCATCGGTACGGGACCGGTCCTCGTCCATCGTCTCAGGAACACGGGGAAACTCTCCCAACTGTGCCACTGCTAGCCTCTCAGTTTAGCATTCAAGGACCGGCTGCAAGACCGGCTGGAATTTCGGGGGCGCCAGCCTGGAGCCGGCCTCCATCATCGCTTAGCCCTCGCCAATCCGCAACACCTGGTGTAGCTGCATCTTTGCGGTAAACCAGGCCAACCACGCCACGGTGCCCGCCGTGCCGGTGGCCAAAACCAGGTAGGACACCCCCATGGTCAGCCAGTCGATCTGAAGCACCATACTGGGCGTGACCCTGGTCCCTTCCTCGGCTACCTCCATCAAGGGCAGGAGGCTGACGCCGATGAATAGTCCGGCACCAGTTCCCAAGACAATGCCGCAGATGGCGATTAAAACAATATTGAACCATACAGCCCCGTTCAACTGCCTGCGGGAAGAACCCAGGGTACGCAGCAGGGCGAACTCGGTTTGCCGTTCCCGGCTGTCAATGAAAGAAAATAGCATAACTCCCGAGGCGCTGGCCAAAACAAGGGCCAAGAACAGCAGGACCAGCAACCCGCCCCAGCCTGCGGTCACCAAGGGTTGTTCCACCCGTTGGAGCACCATGTCCGACGCCACGTAGGTTTCTCTGACCCGGGCTCCTTTACCGTCGACGGCAGCGGTCACCGCATCCACGCTGGAATTACCATCAGGCAGGTGCACCCACAACTCGTTGGACCCGCCAAAGGGTCTGGGGCTGTGCAAGTTGGCCTGTTGGATATAAGTTTCCAAGTCGACTATAGCGAAGGGCTTTTGGTTGGGGTCCACCGTGGGAAAGTAGTCTACCACTGCCTTGATCTGCACCAACAAAGCAAAGGTTGACAAGCCCACTGTGCGAACGTCTCCGACTTTGGCATCCGCCACCTCCAGGAAACGGCGGCTCACCAAGGCAGGGATGGGCTTTTCCTCCGGGCCGGGTCGAATGCCCCTGATCCCGATGCTCCCGGGCGCCCAGCTAAACCGTGCAGATTTGGCGGACCCCGGAGTCGCCACCGATTCACTAGACTCCAAGACACTCAACCCGGGCTTGGAGTAGTCTTCCACAACCCGCCAGCCGTCTATGCTTTGAAAATCGTCAACCGACTCCTCTCCCCGGGGACCCACCGCCACTAGATCCGACATAAACAAAGCTCCGGGTTCGGCATCGCCGCCTCGCCGGGAGAGGTGCAAGGATACCAGGGAATATGGCCGAGACAGCTTTACCTCCTGTGCGTCCCTGCCACGGATGAACTGCACAGGGCGGTAAGGAACAATCTCTCCTTGCAAACGTTGCCAGCCAACGAATTTCAAATCGCCCATCAGGATATCAAAATAAATTCCTTGGGAGTCGTGGAGCCTGGCCCACAGGTTTAGCCTGTTGTTCGGTCTGCTGACCTGGACCGAAAGCGCCAATGCGGTGGCGTCCTCGGGCAGCTCGATCCCTTGGGAGACCGGCGGATTGGAATCGGGACCCGGCGCCAGCAGCGCTGTGACTTCGCCAAGGGGCATCCCATCCGCAAAATCGTTGCGAAACCAAGCAACCTTTGAGAATTCTCTGGCTTCCACCGCCAGCAGGACCCCGCTGGTGCTGAACCCGGTGGTTGTTATGTGCCCGGTGGTCCGTTGCACTTCGGCCACACCGTTGGTCAGCCCTGTGCGCCTCACGAATTCGGAGAGGCCTTGCAGAGGCCGGGGCGTATTGTTCCCGGAGTACTCGAAGCGCAGGTCGGCACCGGCGGCGTACATCGCCCGGTCCCTCTGGCTTCGTTCCAGGGTGGAGCTGAAAGCGCTGCCGATCACCCCCAGGGCCGTCGCCAGCATGAGCAGCACAACCAGGGCCCCGGGCACGATGGGGTCTCTGGACACGTGCCTTAGACCATGCACCAGCCAAGAGGGCCCCACGGTCTCGGCCAGTCTGGCCAATACACCTACAACCATGGGGAAAAGACGCATGACCAGGAGTCCAATGGCCAATAAGAGGAGGAGCGGGATCAGCAGATGGCTCCAATCCAACTCAAGCCCCTGACTTCCCAAGGGCCGGACCAGGAACGAGCCCTGGCTTTTAATTTGCCACAAAAACAGCCCTATCAGGGCCAAAAACACGATGTCCAGGTAGTAACGGTGTATGAACGGAGTCTTGGGCGGCCTGGCGCCCATCTGGCGGAACTCCACTATCCCTTGCCTGGCGGCAAACAAAGTGGAGGCGGTCAGCACGATCACCCCCAACACGCCGCCAGCCAGGCCCAAGAGGAAGGCCGAGGATGACAGCTCCACCGGCACCGTGGACAGGTTGCCGCCCCCGCCCAACCCGAAAAACACCTTGCCCAGGAGCTTGACCACTCCCATGGCCAGCAAAGGCCCCAGGATTACGGCCGGCGTGGCCAGGAGAAGCCCCTCAACCAGCGCCAGTGACCCCACCTGGCCAGTGGTGGCTCCCCGGCTTTTCAACATCGCGATCTCGGCCGCCCGGGACTTTACCACCAAGCCGGTAATCAGGGCCAGGTAGTACGTGAGTATGCCAATCATCAGGAAGAGTATCAGGAACAGCGGGATTTGGGCCAGTAGCAATTGCTCCTTGTAATCCTCCAGCAACCGATCAAGCCTGATACGGCTGCTGGAGTTGTTCAGGTTGGCGCGCACGTCATATTTTATCGACCGCAGAGAGTTCAGGAGGTCGTCCACCTGCGCCGCACGGACCGAATTCCGGTCCAAGTAATAGAACCAGGTAGTGTCGGTATACAAACTGGGATAGACGGGGAAAATCTGCTTGAGGATCACCTCTTCAGTGGTGAATAGTGGCACGATGGTCCACTGGTCGTTTTTATAGCTGAAGGTCCGCTCTGCGCCGTACCAGAACTCGTCATCTGGGTCGGTCCTGCGGAATACTCCGACAACCTTGACCGGTATGGATTCAGGGTCCGTGAACGAGGCCGCCGGAAAGGCTCCCATCTCGTCGCCGGGACCAAGCTGCAGCAGTTCGGCTCCCAAGATATCCAGGGCTACTTCCAGCGGATTGGAGGGGGACAAGGGAGCACCAGGGTTGACGATTTGAGGCCAACGCCCTTGCACCACTTCCATACGCTCCGGCGTCAGCCCGGCAACGTACTTTATCTCTCCCCGGGGACGCACCTCGTTGTCCAACTCTAACAGCGGGTGCCCGGTGAAGAAGAAGGTGGATGTCTCAAAGAATCGGCCTTGGTCCCTCAAATGAGGCTTGACCCGCGCCGCTATTCGGTCCTCGGCGAAGTCCAAGGTGTACTTGTAAAGGGAGTTGCGTCCTTCCGTGGTGGGCGGCGCATCCTGACCGCTGAAGACCCGGACCCAAAAATTGGCTTGTTCGGGAGTCGCCTCGGACAAAGCATGTCGCAGGGCCGCCTCTGCCAGCAGATTGGAGAAGATCACCGCGCTGGAGAGCAAGGCAACGGCCATCAGCATGCCCAAGAACAGGATCAGCTCCAACCCCCATCCGGAGATGATTCTCCGGACGGCGATGATGTAGGCCAATCGCGCTTGCGCCATCATGCCAACGCCACCTGTTTTCTACTCTCCAGTCCTAAGAACATCGGCCAACCTGAGCCTATGGGCAGACACCGCGGCCACCAAAATGGCCAACAGGCTCGCCGCCACCAAGCCGAACAGAACCAGAGCTACCAGCCACTCCTGAACCACCAACACCATGGGCGGGACCACTGGGCGGCCTCTGGAGGTAATGTCCAAGAACCCCAACACCCACCGGCCCAGCCAGACCCCCACCGCGGAACCCACACCCAACCCGATGGCGGCCACCATTACCCGCTCCAATGCCAGAGACAGGAAAATTTGCACTCTGGAGAAGCCCAGGGTGCGGGCGACGGTCAGGTCTATCCGCCCCGTGTGTATCGCCACCACAGCGTGAATGATAAGGGTCAGCAGTACCGCCAGAGTGATTGCGGACAGGCTCAAGATGGTCAAACCATTCCAACCGCCGCCTGTCAAGGGATTGCGCTGGGCGGTTTCAACCAGCACGTTTCTGTCCCGGTAGGAAGCGAAAGATCCGAACCTCTCGGCCACCGAGGTTAGGACCTGCTCGCGGTCCACGCCTGGGACCAGCGACAACCAGAACGCCCCCGGATCGTCGATATTAACGTTATACGCACGGCGCACGTACTGCCGGTACTGTTCGATGGGCAGTATCAGGAAATTTTTATTGGTAGGGTCCACGCTCGGGAAGAAATTGGTGGTTTCCCGTATGATGATTGGGAACAGATGCCCCTGAACCTTGACTCGAATTATATCGCCAATGTTAAAGTCGGGCCCGCCAACGGCCGGCAAGGGAAAGGATCCCCCCGGCATCAGAATGCCCCTGGGAGACTCACCAAACTGTTCCCCCCAGGAAAACACCAGTCCCCTGGTGCCGGATCTGGCCGCTTGAGGCGTATACTCAACCTGATCCAGGACCTGCCCTCTGTTCACCAAAGGCACCCACCGGCCGGGCCCTTCGTATCCTTCCACTACCAAGCCTTCAGGCGGGCCCGAGGCACTCTTGACCGTGATATCGTCCATCATGATTCTGCCCGGCGGAATCCGGGAGAAGGACTTTCTGCTGAAATAAAGGGTAACCAGCCGGATTTGCTCCCCCTGGGCAACTACGACCTCAGGAATCTCGGCCTCAAAGAGCGTCCAAGACCCATCCTGGCCCGCCGGAGTATTCTGCCCCAAACCACCAGGAGTATTTGGACTGGGCCGGGTGATTTCCCCCATGAATATGTTGTGCATTCGTCCCCGGGAATCTACTATTCGAGCCCAGAAATTGAAGCCGGGCAGAGGTGTATTCTCATGCAGGCCGCTCAGGTTTAGCCAGACACCCAGGCTTTCGGCGTCATTTGGCAGGCCAATGCCCAAGGCATCCTCATCGGTACCAGCGGGGGAAAAGGACAGGGGCCTAAGTGTTGCCATCAGCCCGGCAAGGCTCTCCTCGGCGAAATCCTCCCGAAACCACACGATATCCACCATGGCTTCTGGATCGACTGCCAACAGAGTGACAGAGGTTCCAGGAAGCCAGTCCAACAAAGACGCCGATACCCGCACCACGGGGGTGAAGCTTCGGATAAACGGTGTGTCTGCCAGCTTGTCGACATCAGAACGGGACAGATTCGGACCTCCTATCACCACCTCCCCGCCCGCCCGGTATAACGCTTGCTCTGTCTGGCTCAGGGACAGGGTGGCTTGGAAAGTGGCACCGAATACGCCCAGAGCGGCGGAGAGCATCAGTATTATCACCAGGGCACCATACGGAATAGGGTCTCGAGCCAGGCGCGCCAGCGCGAAGGCAGCCCAGGCGGGCGCCACCCGCTCCCCCATCCAGGCCATGATGCGCACAAGCCAAGGCAATACCCGCATCACCACCACCGCGACACCCAACAACACCAAAATGGGCCCTACCAGGAGCACCAAGTCCACCTTCACATCCTTGGTTGCCAGGTCTCTTACGACGAAACCTTCCCTTCCCTGGATCTGCCACAGCACAAAAACAACAGCCGCCAATACCACCAGATCAATGTAATAACGCTGCAGCAGAGGTAGAGTGGGCGGCCTAGCCCTATCCCTCAGCGACTCCACCATGCTCGGCCGGGCTCTGTTGATGCTGGAGCCAACAAGAACCAGCAACGCCAAGACACCCCCTATGGCTCCCATGACAAACATATCCAACGAAATTCCTACCGGGAGGGTGGTCTCGGCATCGCCTATGGGATTTATGGTCGACAGCAGCAGGTAACGAACGATGGCCAAGGCAAGGAAAGGTCCAGCTATCATAGCCGCCAACGCCACTATGCCCTCCACAAAAACCAATAGACCGGTGACCTGGAGGATGCTCGCGCCCCTGCTGCGCAATAAGGCGGCCTCGTCGTATCGAGCTCCCGCCAACAGCCCCATAATCAGAGCCAGGAAATAGAGGATAACCAGCACCACCAAGGAGAGAAACAGGAAGATAGGCACTTGGGCCAGCAACAGCTCCCGCCGGAAATCCTTGATAGTCACTTTGAGCCCACTGAGCACCAAAGTCCGGGGGAACTTCTGGTTCACATCGCTCTCCAATCCCCGCAAAGCCTCCCTGGTCGAGACGACGTTGGAAGCGTTCATCATACTGGTGTCCAAGAAGAGCCACCAGGTGAAGTCGCCTACCAGGGACGGATATTTGGTGCCCATGCCACCGAAAAAAGACTCCTCCGTGACATAGAAGGGGACTATGATCCGGTCGTCGGTGTCCACAACATCGAAAAAGTTCAGCGGAGAGTTCATCCAGTATTCTTCCCCGGGATCCGTGGGCACGGCCAGCCCAACGATGGTAATCCCGATTCGCTCCTCTGGGTCGGTCAAAAAAGGAACAAGCACCACCCTGGACCCCACGTCCAACGCCATCGATTTAGCGGCCCGCTCTCCCATCACAGCCTCCAACTCGACGCCCTTCTCGTGAAGTGCCGGGCCGCTTTGGGGCCAGTTTCCTGCCACGATTTCGGAGTGGTCCTGAAACCCGGTTAGAAAAAATGGGCGGCCTGTGGGGGCATCCAGCGCTGGTGACCCCTGGGCCGGTCCTTCAGCGGAAGGACGCATCATCCTTGTGTTGCCTTGGCTGAATCCGTAGCGCTCCATGGCTCGGAGCATGAATCCCATCCGGTCCTGGGCAATCTCCTCCACAGTTGAACGTAGCGCCTGGTAGTCCGCGGGACCCAGCGGCCGGTTCTGGGTTATCAGGTGGATGTTAAGTACCCTGGGTGAAGTAGAGGCCAGCATGTGCTTCAAGCCGCCTTCAGCCAGAGCACGGGTATAGATCGCGCCCACTGACATCATGGTGACCGCAGCCAAGATGCCGAAGGAGGTGATCAGCAGCAGTGGCCAAGATGAGCGAAGACGCCGGGCCACGAGCCAATGCAAAGTGCCGAACCAGCCCATTATTTCAACCCGTTATTTCGACCCATTATTTCAAGGGATGTTGGCCAAGTGGAACAACACCGAGTCCTTCCGCTGAAGGATGGATAGCTGAACGGGAGTGTAATGTGGGGTTCGGTGGCTGTCAACGGTTACTTGTTGTATAGGCTCCCATTGCAGGACAAACATCGCAGGCATCCGGTTTTCGTTACAGTCCTTCCTCGGAAGGATGCTATAATCCCAGCGCGGAAGACTCTGTTAAGACGCCGCTATGCAGCCTGGGTAAACGAAATTGACAGTCCGTTCGTTTAGGAGGTGCCACCTTTGAACCGCTTGGAAGGCAAAGTGGCTCTGGTCACCGGCTCCGGCCGCAACATCGGCCGTGCCACGATATTGAAACTGGCAGCCGAGGGCGCCAACGTGGTGGTTAACGCCCGGTCTAACGAGCAGGAAGCCGAATCAGTGGCCGAGGAAGCCCGCGCCCTGGGCGTCAAG
>JADFFS010000058.1 GCA_022568195.1 Chloroflexota bacterium
GGGATTGTTTACCCACACCACCGGCGGCGGTCTGGGCACGGCCAACGACCTGATGGACCCGACGATGCTGGCCGTGATGGGTATCGTGCTCACCCTCGGCGCCACCATGCTGCAAATGATTCGCGGCAATTAGGCAGTCCGGCGGTAGCCGGGAGAATCCTAGGGAAACTGCCACACGGACAGGGCCGTTTTGCCGAAGATCCACTCCAGGTCCTCCTGGCTGCAAAAAGGCATGTGCTCCATGGGAAACCTGAGGGCGTTGGTGTACCCCTCTCGCAGGCTTACCGGCGGGTAGTCGCTTCCCCACATCATTCGCTGGGGACCAAAGGCATCGTAGGCCAGGTCCACGAAGGGCGGGATGTCCTGGTAAGGAAAAGGCGGCGGGCATAACTCGCCGATTCCGTGAATTTTGATGTAGGTATTGGGGTAATCGGCCAGCTTTAGCATCTGCCGGAACCGGGTGTAAGGAGGAGCCGGCCGCTCGGTCTCGCCCACGGCCCACACACCCGCGCCACCCAGGTGTTCAATGACGATTTTCAGGCTGGGCAGGGATTCCACCAGCCCGGCGAAATCGTCGGAAGCAAAGACCTCGATGGGGCCGCCCACGCTGACCGATAACCCCAGCTCCTCCGCCTTGCGCCAGATGGCCCAGGGATCGTCTCCCGGTGAACGCTGGAAGTTCCGCAGGCGGATGGCCTCTGCTCCTTCCCCGGCCCAGCGCTCCAGGTCGTCCAGGGCGGTAGGGCTGTCGGTGTCCACCCGGCACACCACGGAAAACCGGTTGGGAAACCGGCGCAGGCATTCGATCAGGTAGCTGTTGTCCGTGGTGGTGGTGGACTGCACCAACAGGGCCTTTTCCACACCATTGTGGTACATCTGGGCCAGCAGAATCTCCACAGGCTCATAGATGTGTAAAGCCAGGTGGACGTGGGTGTCGACGATAAGCATGGCTACCCTCCGGTTTCACAGCCTTCGGCGGCAATCGCCCCGCTACAGGCCCTGGGAAACTCTTTCCACCCGGTAGTTCCAGATACCGTCCCGCTGGGGCGGCCTGCCTTGTAGAACTTCCTGGAAATGAGGCAATTCGTGGAGCGGGGCTCGGTCGGTCATTTCGTCAATCAAGTGGTCGGGCACCTGGGGATAATCCCGTCCCATGGCGCAGAAGGCCAGGTAGTTCATCCAGGCTTGCTCCTCCAACTGGATCATGGCCGTCACCGATTCGGAAAGGGATTCACCGGTGGTAACCGCGCCGTGCCCTTGGAGCAGTATTGTGGCGCCAGCGCCCAGTTGGTTGGCCAACTCCATCCCTTCGGCGTCGCTCTGGATGGTTTTCACGTGGGGATAGACCGGCAGCGGGCGCCGCACCAATTCAATACCTTCCTGACACATGGGCCGCAAGGTTAAACCAAGCACGCTGGCTAACACCGTATACCTGGGGTGGACGTGTACCACGGACTGGATTTCGGGGCGGGTTTTATAGATGCAGGAGTGGATCTTGATCTCGGAACACTGGGTGAGGCCCGGGCTGCCTTCCACCAGAAACCCTTCGGTATCGCATACCACCATGTCCTCGGGCCGCATTGTTGCCAGGGAGTCGACAGCGTACTGCCTGCCCTTGACCACAAACTGGTCCGGGTTTGAAGGGACCCGCAGGCTGGCGTGGCCCAGAGCCGACCTGATACCGACCGCCAGCCCCACGTCGGCCAGAATCCGGTTGGCCACGGCCACCTGGCGTTTGACGTCTTCGTACTGAGAAACCATGGTTATCCCCTTCTCCTATTGGCTACAGACCCGAACAGCATGGACCGGACCCCCATATTCCGCCGGATGACCTGGGCAGTCAAGTGCCACGTTGGCCGGTCAGCCGCAAACTGTCTCAAGGGTACGGGGTCGATTTGCAGCACTTGCTCTGCTGACCGGGCCTTTCTTGACCACTCAGTCCTTCCCTAGCAGGATGGACGCCGCTAACGGCCCGGCCTATGACCAACCAACCCAACGAACTCGACTTTGAACTGAGCGGAATAGTAGTCATTGGGTCCAGTTGCTCGGGTAAGACCACCCTGGCCAAGCAGATAGCCGGGGAGCTGGGGAGCCAACACATAGAGTTGGACGCGATTCACTGGATGCCCGACTGGGTCCAAAGGCCATCTGAGGAACTGCGAAAACTGACTGCAGCGGTCGTGGCCCAAGACCGCTGGGTGGTCGACGGAAATTACCTGTTGGTGCGAGACATCGTCTGGGAAAGGGCCACAACAGTAATCTGGCTAGACTACTCCTTCCCTGTGGTCTTCTATCGCGCGCTGCGCAGGACCTTGTCCCGGAGTCTAACTGGACAGGAGCTGTTCTCGGGCAACCGGGAAAGCCGTGCCCAAGCGTTCTTCGGTAAAGAATCGGTCTTGCAGTGGGTAATCACCACGTTCCATCGCCGCCGCAGAGAATTTCAACAAATCATACGGGACGACGAGTTTCCAGGCTTGAAATTCGTGCGCCTTCACAGCCAGCGGGAAACCGGCTGGTTGATCGGTTAAATTCGGCGATTGGCCCGCCGGAGACCGGCAGTAGCCTTTCTCGATGGGCTTGCGGATTAAACCGATGCCACCGTGACTACCAGAACACGAAGTTCACGCCTTGATACAGGGTGCGTTCAGCGTTGTTGAGCGTCACCGTCTGGCCGGCGTTGAGTATCATCTGCAAGAAGTCCCCTTTGGAGATCTTGTCGATGGTGCTGTAGACGGACATCGCCGGGCGAGGGTCGTAGAAAGACCATGCCTGACTAGCCGGGTCGAACTTCCACACCCGCACCAGGCTGTCCCCCAACGGTTGCAAAGCCTGGCCCACCGGGTCTCCCCCGGAAAGGGCCGCGGGCCGGGAAACCACCACCGCTTCCGCACCGGGCACCTTCTGGCCATCGATCCAAGCCGTAACCATAGTACCTTCGGGAGCCAGCACTCCGTTGATGGCTGCCGTCCCCACAAACACGTGGGGTGGCTGGGGTTGCCCCTGCTGCGGGGGGCTGGACAACGGGCCTCCGGACCTTGAACTCGGCTCCTGGGCAATCATCCCTTCGCCGGGCAAAAATCCAATTGAGCCCATACCGGTAATGGAAACAGTCAGGTCCAACTGGTCCACGGCGCCCTGGGTCCAGGTCGCTTTTTCAGGGGCGTCCAACTCGCCCAACTTGAAACTAACCTCTTTGCCGGCAAAGTGCCCACCATCGGGTTGTTTCACCTCAAGGACATATACTCCATCGAACGCCGCTGCCTGTGGCACGGGAGCCGGTGTGGCAGTCGGGGCCACGGCAGGCACGGCCGTGGCGGTGGGAGCGGTGGTTGGGGTGGGAGCGGGCCGAGGCGTGGCGGTAGGCGCAACCGTGGGAACCGGTGTGTCGGCGGGGGGAGACGTGGAGGTTGGAGCAGCAGTAGGCGCTGCGGTAGGCGCCGCGGTAGCTGCCGGTGGAGGTTTCGGGGTGGCCGTCGGGGCGGGCGTCGAAGTAGGGCTAGGTTGAGCTACCGCGGCCGAGGTGTCGGGGGCCACGGGCGTAGGAGCGTCTCCTCCGCAAGCTGACAGCATCAAGGCCAGCAAAACCACCAGAATCAAAATCCCGTACGGTCCAGTTCTCTTTCCTCTGGTCATTTCCTCATTCCACAACCCGAATTAGGCACATGGGGGCTTGCTCCGGGCCGTTTTGAGCGGGGTGAGAGCCAAGGGCAAGTCTATGTGGGGTTCCAGCCGTTGTCAATTTCCACCGATGTCAATTTCGACCGAATCGGGCCGAGCTAAACTCGAGCCAGAAGCTTTATCTCCCTCAGGCAACCACGGTCATTGTAGGACTCGATGAAACTGACAGCGTTGTTGGAACAGACTCCATAGCAGGTTCAACGTCTGGAACGCCCACTTGATCCGTCGTAGATGGGATGCTGGCATCCGCTACATTCGCAGACTCAATTGGCATCTGATGATCGTGTGCCGGTTCCACCGCTGGGGAACCGGAGGACTTCCTGCCGCGGCCTCCTGCAAACAAGGCCCAAGGGCCCGGGGGAGATTCACCCGAGGACAGATAGGTGCTGCTCCCCTGTCGGTGAACCGCACGCCCCATCAAGATGGATTCGGCACCACCGCAATCCAGCCCGCAAAGGATGGGAGGCCGCGATGTTCTGGCTAAAGGGATGCCCACGCTGCTCGGGAGATCTATACAGCGACCAAGATCAATACGGCGCATATGTGTCTTGCTTGCAATGTGGGTTGGCCAGGGATTTCGTGAGCAACCTGGGAGAGCCTCTGAGGATGGGGTCCGGACCCCAAGTGGCCGCCCCATTGGTCCAAGAAGAAGGAAAGAAGCGGCGGCGCATATCCCACGGCGGGCGGCATTTCGCCAGGACTTTCGCTTTCAATCTCAACCAGGACTCGCGGACCCAATCTGCTGCCTGAAATCATTTTGAAGCAGTGGTCAGCGATTGGTTTGAGCGTCCCTCCCCCTTCCTGTTAACACGGCTGGGCCTCCCCGGTCTCCAGACTGCCGCTTCAACGGCCGGCTTTCCCATGCTCTTCCCAGCTACGTTCGGACCTCGGCCCAATAGGCAGGGCTTTTTCAAAGTCGCGAGACTCACGTTTTCTGTCATGCCGAGCGAAGCGAGGTATCCGGGGTCGTGCCCCTCCCCAGACCCTTCGCTGGCGCTCAGGGTGACAATGTAAAGGCCTCGATCCAATAGGGCTGCCCCACCCCCGATGGTTCCACCCTTGTGTTACCATTGGTCGGCGTTCCACAGTGCTTGGCCAATTAGCTTTAAGGCCGCCGTTTGGGCTGACTGGGCCGATGGTCCCGTCCCCCCGATTTAACTCCGCACCCAGGGACCGCTGTGGACGGGGAGCAATGATATGAAGGCGCTCGAAGGGATACGTGTTCTTGACCTGACCCGGGCCTTGGCGGGTCCCTTCTGCACACTGATGCTGGGCGACAATGGGGCCGACGTGATCAAGGTAGAGATGCCTGGCTCTGGAGATGACACCAGGAAATGGGGGCCTCCCTTCATCGGCGAGGAGAGCGCCTATTTCCTTTCGATCAACCGGAGCAAAAGAAGCCTGACCCTGAACCTGAGGGAACCCCAAGCCAAGGAGATTTTCTTAAAGCTTGCCGAAAGCTCCGACGTGCTTGTGGAGAACTTTACGCCCGGGGTCATGGAACGCTTCGGCTTGGGGTACGACGAGGTCAAACAAACCAACCCCAAGATCGTTTACTGCTCGATATCAGGGTTTGGACAGGATGGCCCCTACCGGAACCGGCCTGCTTATGACCAAATTATGCAGGGAATAAGCGGCTTGATGAGTATCACGGGCGAGCCTGACGGCGAGCCGCAAAAGATTGGGATAGCGGTGACTGACATAGGAGCGGGAATGTGGTCCGCGTTCGCCATTATGGCCGCGCTACACCACCGGGAACAGCATGGTGAGGGCCAGTACATCGACGTTTCCATGATGGACGCTCAAGTTGCCTGGCTGACCTACCAAGCGGCCTACTTCTTCGCCAACGGCGAGCCACCCAAGCGAATGGGCGCGGCCCACCCTACGCTGGTCCCATACCAAGCGTTCATGTGCCAGGACGGCAAGTACATCAACGTCGCCGTGGGCTCCGAGCGCATCTGGGCGCGGTTCTGCCAAGGCGTCCGCCGCGAAGACCTGCAGAACGATCCGGAATACGCGGTGAACAGCGACCGAGTCCGCAATAGGGCCAAGCTGGTGCCCATGCTCCAAGAATACTTCCTGACGCGGCCAGTGGCCGATTGGGTGGAAGACTTGCAGGAGGCAAACGTTCCCTGCGGGCCGATCAACGACCTGGCGGACGTGTTCGCCGACCCCCAGGTGCTGGCCAGAAATATGTACGTGGAAATTCCCCATCCGACCCTGGGCTCCATCAAACAAACCGGCCTGCCCATCAAGTTCTCCTTAACGCCTGGGCGCATCGACCGGCACCCGCCGTTGCTGGGGGAGCACAATCAGGAAATTTTAGAGGACCTAGGCTACTCCGTTGCCCAGGTCGATGAGATGAAAGAGAACGCCATTATCTAGAGCCCCGGGAAACCCTGCCCAGCTCAACCTGGTTTGAACAGAGCTTCACCACGGATACCACTCCTGAGCTTGGTAACGACAATGCCGCTGTCCGGCTTTTCCTCCACGAAATTTTCGTCTTGCTTACGGCCAAAACTGGGATTATCATGGGAGCGAATTTCTCCACTGAGGTAGTCTAGCGACCATGGATCTGGGGTTGAAAGACCGGGTCGCCATCGTCGGCGGGTCCAGCCGGGGAATCGGGCGGTCCATTGCCCTGGCCTTCGCTCACGAGGGCGCCAGCGTCACCATCTCGGCGCGGACCGAGGCGGACCTGCGCCGCACGGAAATAGAGATGGCCCGGATTGGCTCCCAACACCACGTGTTGGCGATACCGGCCGACCTGTCATCAGCCAGGGACATTCGGCGGGTGGTGCGCGACACCTTAAACCGGTTCGGCCAAATTGGGATTTTGGTTACCCACGTCTGGTACGAACCGTCGGCGCGTCCCTCCGAGTTGCATGACGACACCATCATGGCTGCTTTGGAGCAGGGCTTTCTCAGCGCCGTCCGCTTGGCCCGGGAAGCGATACCCTACATGAAGCAACAACGTTGGGGCCGGATCATCAACCTGCTTCCAACCGATGTTAAGCATCCTGCCAACGGGTCCGCGCTGTCTGCCTCTTGCCAGGCTGCCTTGACGACCTATTCCAAAATGCTGGCCAACGAGCTGGCCCCGTTCAACATCACAGTCAACAATGTGGTTGCAGGTCCAATCCAGACCGATTTCCTGTCGGCGTCCATGGAAACGCGGGCCCAAGAGCAGCGGAGGACTACCGAAGAAGTGGTCCTAGACGCAGTTGGGGAGATTCCCATGGGGCGCCTGGGCCTGCCCGAGGAAGTTGCGGACCTGGTGGCTTTTCTGGCATCGGACCGGGCCGGTTTCATAACCGGCACCAACGTGGTCATCGACGGTGGCCGGCTGCAAAACATCAACTAGGGCCTAAACCCAGGATGTACCGGGGCTCATTGGCGAGGTTGTGATGGCCCATAATGCGGTTTATCAGTCAGCCCAGGACTACATGTGCCAGCATGGCCTGCCCGGCTGGCTGATTTATGACTACCGCCACTCCAATCCCATTTTCCCCCAGGTGGTCCCCGCGTCGGGCCACGTCACCCGTCCCTGTTTCCTATACCTGGCCGCCACCGGGCCGGCCCGTTTGCTGGTCCATCACGTGGACGCAGGTAAGTTCGCCGACTCGGGAGCCCAGTTGCTTGTGTACAGAGACCGGAATGGAATGATCAATTCGCTGGGCCAGATGCTGTCCGGAGCAAGCCAGGTCGCCATGGAATACTCCCCGCAGAACGCCCTGCCCAGGGTTTCCAGAGTTGACGGCGGGACCATCGAGCTGGTGCGCAGCCTGGGAGTTGAAGTAGTCTCCTCAGCCGACCTGATGCAGTACGCTACCCAGCGCTGGACCCCTGGCCAACTGGAGGGGCATCGCCGCAGCGCCGATTTGCTGGGTAAGATCGTGAACCAGGCGTTCCAATACATCGGGGAACAGATGGCCAGCGGCGTAACGGAATACGACGTAGCGGAGTTTATTCGCCGTCGCTTCGCCGAGGAAAACCTGGAAGCCGCCGACGGGCCCATCGTGGCCGTCAACGCTCACAGCTCAGACCCTCATTACGAACCCGCTGACCAAGGAAGCAGCCTAGTACGGCCGGGGGATTGGGTCCTGATCGACCTTTGGGCCAAAGAGATTGACAACCCGGACTCCCTCTTGCCGGACTCCCCGACTCCCCTTTGATGGAGGCGAGCGCGGGAAGCGTTTACGCCGATATTACCTGGGTGGCCTACGTCGGAGACTCTGTTCCAGCCAGGCACCAGGAGATCTTCGACATCGTCATCGGTAGCCGGGATGCCGCGCTGGCCTACCTCCAAGACTCGTACCGGCAAGGGGTCACCGTCCAAGGGTGGCAGGCAGATGAGGTCGCTCGTGAGCACATATCCCAGAAGGGCTACGGGGAGTATTTCACCCACCGGCTGGGACACAGCATCAGCTACGAGGTCCATGGCGAGGCAGTAAACCTGGACGGGTTCGAGACCCACGACACCCGGCAGATCATCCCCGGCATCGGATTCTCCATCGAGCCGGGGATCTACCTTCCCGAATTCGGGGTCCGGTCGGAGATCGACGCCTACATGTCCGAGGAGGGCCCCTACGCCTCGTCACCGGTGCAACGAGAGGTGGTTCTGATCCGGCCGGGATAGAGCCCAACCGGAACCGCGAGCAACGAGTCTACAGCCAACGCAATCACGTGGGTCTACCAAATACGACATAGCGGCAACGCGGAGTTGCCACATACCTCTGCATTCGCGGCGTCTCTCGATTGCCCGGCTGTTGAATTGGCGTTAGAATTGGCCCGTCACCCGTTGCCTTCTTTAACCTAGCGGCGTTTGGAGTTTTAACCATGGAGTTCTCCCTGGCATACGAAATGCAGCGTCCTGAGTTGGACGATCACGCGGTCATTGAAGAGACCATCGAGCAATGCATACTGGCCGACGAGATGGGGTTCGACTCGATATGGTTCGTTGAGCACCATTTCTTGACCACGTTCTCCATGTCCCCCTGCCCGGAAGTGATTCTGTCGGCCATAGCCGCCCAGACCAAGCGCATAAGGCTGGGTTTCGGCGTGGTCATCCTGCCCTACCACCATCCGGTAAGGGTGGCCGAGCGCGTGGCTATGTTGGACCACATATCCAACGGCAGGGTCGAGTTCGGTACCGGGCGGTCCGCGCCCTACGAGCAAACCGGCATGGGGATAGACCCCAGGTTGACCCGGGAGATGTGGGAAGAGTCTCTGACCATGATCCCCAAGATCTGGGAGTCGGACACCTTCGAGTGGGAAGGGCGCTTCTGGAGCGTTCCGCCGCGCCAGGTCCTGCCCAAACCCTATCAGAAGCCGCACCCGCCGATTTGGGTTGCCGCGTTGCAGCCTGCCACCTACCAGATTGCAGCGGAAAAGGGCATAGGGGTCATGGCCCTGGGGGTGAGCGCGCCGTCGGTGCTGGAGCCCCACATTAAAGCCTACCGGGAGACCATCAAAGACGCTAAGCCGGTGGGCAACTTCGTGAACAATAAGTGGCTCAGCTCCTGTTTCGGCCTCTGCGGTGAGGACAACGAGCAGACCCAGGAGTTGTGCGCAAGGTCCCTCAAGACCTTCTTCGGTCCCGGCAGACCCTACGTACAGGACCAGAAGGACGTGTACGCTCGCCTTTTGGACCAGTGGGGTGGGATCCCAGACCACCTGGCTCAGAACTTCTCACGGTACATCGATGTTGAGGGTCAAGTCGGAAGCGCCAACGGGGGCTCCTCGGCTGCCTTCGACCTGTCGGGCGGCGGCGCCCTGGCGCAACGCATTTGGGAGGAGTTTGACGCTGCCACCATGGCCGAACGAGGCATAATTGTTGCTGGAGACCCGGATAGCTGCATTGAGGCGGTCAAGCTTCACGAGGCCACCGGTGTGGACCAGCTCCAGTTCTTGATGGCCACCGAAACCGTCGACCACCAGAACGTCTTGAAATCCATCGAGATGTTTGGCAAGCACGTCATACCCGCCTTCAGAAAGACCCAGGAGCCAGCGGGTTGAGGATGCAAACAAGAGTCAGGCAAAGCCGAGGATTATCGACTAAGCCGCCGGCCGGTGCTACACTGGCCCCAAATATTTGATCTGGCTCACAGGATAACGTTGCATGAAAAAAGTGGTTAGCGAAATCAGCGGGATCGTTTTCAGCCTCCCCTGGCTGGTGGCCAAAGACCAGGGGCTATTCGAGGCCGAGGGCATCGACATGGAGTTCGTCAGTGCCCAGCGGTCCGGCCCGGTGCAGCAAACGGAAAACCCCCAGGACGTGAACCCCATCCTGGGCCACGTTGCTTTCGAAGAAAGCAGGGTTTCCATCTACCGGGCTTGAGAAGAGGGTCAGGTCCGTCGGGCCTACGAGAGTAAGCAGGGGGCGAAGATCATCGCCTTGCGGTCGGCGGTGGCCAGCCAGGCCATCATGGTGCGGCCGGAATCCACGGACAACTATCCCGGAACGTTGGGCAACAAACCCATCGCCGTTAACTTCCACGCCGGGTCCCACTACGTGGCTCTCAGGTTGCTGGAAGGCTATCTGCCCAACGAAAAGATCAAGCTGGTCCACTACGGCTCCCCCGCCCAGCGTTTCGAGGCCATGCTGAGTGGCGAGGTCGCTGCCGCGGCCGTGATGGAGCCCTGGATCGCCCTGGGAGAAAAACTGGGCTGCAAAGCGGTCTGCGAAGGCCACTACCTTGGCGCCGAGAGCGCCAGCGACGACATGGACCCGGAAACCTTCGCCGCCATCAACCGGGCGGTGAGCAACGCAGTGGCGATGATCAACGCCGACAAACGTAAATACGTTCACTACATGATCGACGACCCTAGCTTCGCCACCGTTGCCGCCAAATATGGTGGCCTGACTCCTGAGGATTTCCACCTCCCACGCCTGCGATACGTGGAACCAACGCCTTATACCGACGAGATAGTGGAAGACACCTACAACTGGATGGTGCGTTGGGGTTTGCTCACCGACGCAGCGTGCTCGGCCGATCTGGTGGATAACCGCATCGACGAGCCGGTGTCCGCCCCAGCAGACGACTAACCGTCCTCAGGTTAATCCGGCGTTAAGCAAGTCCGCCCCGCCCTGGAGAAACATCCGGGACGGGGCTGGTTTTTTTAATGCCTATAATGAATAGCCATGGGGTAAAATGGTTACAGCCCGATTGAGGAGCGTTTGATCGATGGTGTTTCCCTTCAGAGGACGCCCGGGTGTGGCGGTGGTGGAGGTCCACGGTGTGATCGGCGGGCAAGTCAGCATCCCGGTTTACGCCAGGCTATTCGATTCCATCGCCCGCAGTAAGCGGTACCGGGCTTTGCTCCTGGACATCGACTCCCCCGGCGGCTCGGCTTCGGGCTCCGAGGTTCTTTACTACAGCTTGCAGAAAGTAGCGGAACGTAAACCCGTGGTCGCCTACGTTCGGGGCATCGGAGCCTCCGGAGGTTACTACCTGTGCTGCGCGGCAACCAAGGTGATCGCGTTGCCCACGGCCCTGGTGGGCTCCATCGGGGTCATCTACCTGCGCCCAGTGTTGGAGCAACTGCTGGGGAAAGTGGGGGTTGAGTTCTCCGTCTTCAAAGAGGGCCGGCTCAAGGACATGACCGGTTTCTGGCGCAGACCAACCTCGGAAGAGGAAGACAAGTTCCAGGGTCTTCTCTCCGAGATATACGACAACTTTGTCTCCGTGGTGTCCCGGGCCAGGCCCATCGAGGAAAGCAGCGTCCGCGAACTGGCCACCGGCGAGGTCTTCACCGCCAAGCGGGGACAGGAGGTCGGCTTGGTGGACGAACTGGGCAGCTTCGACGATGCTCTTGAAGCCGCCGCCCAGTTGGGCAATGCCCGCCCCCGGCCACGGTGGGTGCGCCCGCCGCGTCCCTTCTCCGCCCGGCTGCTGGGCCGCGTGGGAAGCCGCCACGACACCGGCCACTTGATCGCCACGGAACTGGGGCGCTTGCTATCAGGGGGGATTTACTACCTGGAGCCGTCCTTCATGGCTGGCGACTACCGCCACCAGGAGGGGTAACCGCTAAGGACTGTCCAGAGCCTTGGCTTCTTGCCACAGGCTCTCCATCTCATCCAGGGGAAGCTGGGCGAAGTCCTGGCCCCGAGCCGTGGCCAGGTCCTCCATTCGCGTGTACCGTTGCCGAAAGCGAAGATTAGCTTGCCGCAGGGCGTCTTCGGCCTGGATGTTCAGCCACCGGGACAGGTTCACCATCGTGAACAGCACGTCGCCAAACTCGTGCACCCTCTCCTCATCGGTAGAGGCTTCCCGCAGCTCGGCCACTTCCTCCACCAGCTTGTCCAGCACGCCTGAAACGTCTTCCCACTCGAAGCCAACACGCCCCACCCGGTCCTGCATCAACTGGGCGTAGGACAGCGCCGGCAGGTCCCCCGGGATACCGTCCACCTGAGATTTGCGGATGCCCTGTTGGTCTCGCTCGGCTTCCTTCAGTCTTTCCCAGTTGCGCTCCACCTCGCTGGCATCGGCGGCGGTGGCATCACCGAACACGTGGGGATGGCGCCGGATCAGTTTGCCGTTGATTTGGGTCAGCACGTCTTCCAGGGTGAACTCGCCGTCCTCCTTGGCTATCTGGGTATGGAAAGCAATCTGGACCAGCAGGTCGCCCAACTCCTCAGACAACCCGGGGGAGTCGCCTTGGTCGATGGCCTCCATGACCTCGTAGCACTCCTCCAATAGGTTTCGTTTCAAAGACGCGTGGGTTTGCTCCCGGTCCCAGGGACAGCCGCCGGGAGCGCGAAGACGCGCGATCAGGTCCACCAGTGTTTGGAAGTCGCCTAGCTCGCTTTCGGGAACCGGTTGGCTTGACATGCTGGCATTATAGGCATGGGTTTCGTTGCTTCACAAGGCAACAGGTGCTACGTTAGATGCCCGGTCAGCCTAATCACATCTACAGAGTTGCGAGGCTGTCGTCATGTATCGCGTTACCTGGATCCCAGCCATACTGTTTGTTTTGTCGGTGCCGGTGTTCTTGGTGACCGCCAGCGTATCCTGGGCGTTCAACGACCCGGGGGTGTACCACCGGGGGTTCCAGAAATACGGCATCTCCCGAACAACCGGTATCACCGATGCGGACCTGCGCCAAGTGGCCGGCGACCTGCGCGGTTACTTCAACTCCCGGCAGGAACCCCTGGCGGTGGTCACCCGGGTCTACGGCACGGAACAGGCCATTTTCAAACCGCGGGAAGTGCTGCACATGGCGGACGTCAAGCGGCTGGTCCAGTGGGTCTACGTCCTGTGCCTCGTGTCGGGTGTGTACCTGCTGGCAACCACGGCGTGGGGTTTGGATTCCAGGCGCCGATTCGTACCACGGCTGGCCCGGCGGGTGTTGTGGGGCGGAGGTCTAACTTTGGGGTTGGTGGTGGCCGTGGGATTGTTTGCCCTGACGGGGTTCGATAGCCTGTTCCTCAAGTTCCATCAGGTCAGCTTCGCCAACGACTTCTGGCTGCTAGACCCAAGGACCGACTACTTGTTGTTGTTGTTTCCCCAGGGCTTCTGGTTCGACGTGACCATGCGCGTAGTGGTTCTGGTGGTAGCCGGGGCAGCGGTGCTCACAGCAGCTTGCGGCGGCTACTTGCTGCGCCGCCGGTGGTTGGCCTGGTTGGCCGGTAGTTGGAGAGAAGGGGTCGAGGATAAGCCCTTCTGGCTAGGGGCCGCAACCGCAACCGCCGCCGCAGCAGCCACCACCGCCCATGGGCGGCAGGGGACTGAACCCGGTGTCACTGGACGCGCCCGCGGAGATCGAAGCAAATACCGAGATGGCCCGGCGGGCGGGTTGCTCGCAGTTGGGGCAGTCGGCTCCGTCGGCGCTCATGGGCTGCAACTTATCGAACTTGTGCTGGCAGGTGGGGCAGTAGTATTCGTACAAAGGCATCGCAAACACTTCCTAGACTATTAACTTGGTTGTCGCCACCCGGCAACAACGGCAGTGCTAAGGGCCATTGGCTAAATCACTCCCATGAATTTACTCGACAGATGGGAAATCGTCAAGGGCTGAGCTTGATCAGCAACGTGATCAAGTAAACTTTGAAAGCAAGATTCGGATATTTTCGCCTCTTGCCATGGCATACCCTTAAGACATCGGATCGCCGGCGGAACATTCTGAACAAACATTCGGATCATTTGTCGAGAGGTGGATCATGGCAACAACAACCGCCCAACAGCACCTTGATTTTGCGCCCTGGAGCGAAGCGCCGTGTGGAACCGGGGTCGCCGTGCTGGACATTTCGGGGCCCTCGGAACGCAAAATGCCTTTCCTGGCCCGGTTGGCGGGGAGGGTCGTGGAATTCTTTCCGGAAATTGGTTTCCCGGCTCTTGGCTCCCACCATTCAGAGTCCCTTTCAACCAGGGGGAAGGCCGAGCTTTAGATGGAAAGGACCTGGGCTAACGCTTACTGCATCGGGCCGTTTTAAATTAGCTCCCTATAGGCATATATTTGAAAATGCGAAAAAAGGTGACGGCCTTGGAAACACAGAACCGTACCAACGGCACAATCCGGCAAACCGATCACACAATGCTGGGTGACGAGGACTATTGGAGCGCCATCTTGGCCCGGGACGCTGAGTTTGACGGGGTGGTCGTTTACGCGGTCAGGTCGACGCGCATTTATTGCCGCCCCTCCTGCGCCAGCCGGAGGCCGAACCGGAGGCAGGTGATTTTCTTCCCCATACCGGAGGTGGCGGAGCAGGCAGGATTCCGCCCGTGCCTCCGTTGCCGCCCTCACCTGCCCTCCCCAGCGGACCCTCAACTGGAGATGGTCAGGCAGGTCTGCCAGCATATCAAGGACCACGCGGACCGGCCTCCCCGGCTGGCCGACATTGCATCCAAAGTGTCCTTCAGCCCGCACCACATGCACAGGGTCTTCAGGCGGGTAATGGGCATCACCCCCCGCCAATACGCCGACGCATGCCGCCTTGACCGCCTAAAGGGCAACCTCCGAGCGGGCGAGGACGTGACCGGAGCGATGTACGATTCCGGCTACGGCTCCAGCAGCCGCCTCTACGAGCAGTCGTCGGCTCAGTTGGGCATGACCCCGGACACGTACCGCCGCGGCGGAAAAGGCGCCGAGATGGCATACACCATTGTGGACTGCTATCTTGGTAAGCTTCTGGTAGCCGGCACGGCGAAGGGTGTCTGCGCCGTCAAGTTGGGCGACGACGTGGCGGCACTGGAGACCGGCCTAAGAGCGGAATATCCCAGATCGATAATTAACGGGCCTGGCGGCGCTTTGACGGACTGGGTGAGTGCGATACTTCAGCACCTCTCAGGCATCTTTCCCCACCTGGACCTGCCCTTGGATATACAGGCAACGGCCTTCCAACGGCGGGTCTGGCAGCAGCTCCAGGCGATCCCCCTGGGCGAGACCCGTTCGTACAGCCAGGTGGCTGAGGAGTTGGGCAACCCCAAGGCGGCTCGCGCGGTGGCTGCGGCCTGCGCCGCCAACCCCGTGGCCCTGGTGGTCCCCTGCCACCGGGTGGTCCGCCGGGACGGAGGGCTTGGGGGTTATCGCTGGGGAGTGGACCGTAAGTCGGCGCTTTTGGACCAAGAACTGAGCGGGCAAGATCAGCAAGCGGAATGAACGAAAATCTCATCCGCATGAGTCGGTCGCCAAGGGGCTTGGCCCCTTGGAACCCCGGGAGTGTGTGGGGCGAAGCCCTCTATGTCAGCCGGGTGGGCGGGCGGAAGAACCAGATAGCTCGGTTGCCAGGTTGCTAACCGCTTGACACCCTAATGGTCAGATGGCAGACTAGCCGTGCTGATTTGTGGCTGACACCAGCATCGTTGGCCTGGGGCGGCTCGCTCTCGGCCACGCACTCGAAAAACAGGAGGAAATCATGGCCGACGTCAAGATTGAACTGCGCGAGAATGGCCCCATGCGCGTGTACGGCGCCTTTGAGTTGGTGGACAAGGATGGAAACAGCTACACCCAGCCCGAAGGGCAATGGGTTACCCTTTGTCGCTGCGGCCAGTCTGCTAACAAGCCATTCTGTGACAGCGCCCATAGGGAGTGCAACTTCGAAGCCGAAAGCAAGGCCCGCTAATCCGCCCCAAGTAGCCAGTGGTCTCCCTGGAGACTGGGCGGCATAAGTCTGTCCCACAAAAGACCGGCCGGAGTTGTTGGAACCCGTAACTCCGGCCGGTCTTTATGCGTTGTATTGGCGCTGAATTCCCGAACGCTAGCGGCGGCGGTACAAGCTCCTGACCGCCCGCACCGACGCCAACCGGTCCTCCGCCATGCGGTCGGCAACCTGCGCCGTGGCGATTTCCTCCCGTTTGGAGATCTGGATTATCCGCGCCATGGTATCGTAAATGCGCTCGGTTTTTTCCCGGGCCCGATCCGGATTGTAGGGCATTCCGATCTCGGCCGACAGGTTGATGATGCCGCCGGCGTTGATCACGTAGTCCGGGGCGTACAGTATTCCCCGCCGCTGCAATTCATCCCCATCGGCGTCGGTCAGAAGCTGGTTGTTAGCCCCACCGGCCACCACCCTTGCTGTGAGCCGGGGAATAGTATCCCCATTGATTACGCCGCCCAAGGCGTGCGGGGAGAAAATGTCGCAGTCCACGTCGTAGATTTTCTGCGGCGGGACCACATCCAGGCCCATGTCTCTGGCCCGGTCAAGGGCGTCATCGTAAACGTCGGTAACGGTTATGTGGGCGTCTTCCTTGAGGAGGTGATGGGCCGTATTGAAAGCCACCTTGCCAAACCCCTGCATTGCAATCTTCTTGCCCCGCAGGGATTCGGAACTCCAGACCTCCTTGGCGCAGGCCTTGATCCCCATGTACACGCCTAAACCGGTCATGACAGAGGTGTCGCCGCTGCCACCGGCGGTGGTGGGCATCCCCACAACGTAGCTGGTTTCTTGGTGGATGTACTCCATGTCCCGGCCGGTGCTCCCTACGTCGGTGGTGGCCAGGTACCTGCCGCCCAGGGTTTCAATAAACCGGCCAAAAGCCCGCATAAGGGCTTCGGTCTTTTGGGTGTGGGAATCGGCGATGATCACTGCCTTTCCGCCGCCCAGCGGCAGGTCCGCCACCGCCGACTTGTAAGTCATGGCCCGGGCCAGGCGCAGGGCGTCTCGCACGGCCTCTTTCTCGGATTCGTAGGGCCAAATGCGGGTGCCGCCGCAGGCCGGTCCCAGGGTTGTGTCGTGGATCGCAATAATGGCTTTAAGCCCCGACCCCGGGTCGGTGAACATGACCAGTTGCTCGTAACCCTGGCCGCTCATGATTTCCAGAATGTCCATATTCGAAACCTCCTCATTCGAGGCGGGAGTCAAAAAAACCGCCCCTACGTCTATTTAGATGCGAGGCGGCCGAGGCCGGACATGTTCTAGCGCGATCCCCTTGATTCCATTATAAACCTATCCAAACTCACTTGGGTGTATAAACCTATTGGCAATCCATCCAAACATCCTTCCTCCTTGCATCTCAAAGTTGGCACCCCAAATTCGTCGTGAAAGGGTTTGAGCAGCAGCCTGGACAGCAGTATAATCTCTGGCAAGCGTCCTCGAAGGGCGCATGCCCAGCACGATGCTTCATAGGAGGTGACCAAGAATGACACAGCAAGCGTTGCATGCCCAGATGGGGGGCGAGACCGGCGGCTCCGAAGAGCTGATCCCCGCCGGAGCGGTAACTTTTGGTCTGGAATACCGCACCCTCCGCGGCGGCGAAGAAGAAGGGGTTTGTATCCATGTCTACGGCAACGAGATCGAAGGCCCAGACAAAGAGCTGCTGCGCTTCGACTGCTTTAGAGTCGCGCCCCATTACCACTACCGCAACGCCCCGGTGAAGAAGAACGAGCGGCTGATGCTGGACTTCACGGCCGAGGGCGACGCCTTGGCCTGGACCCTGGACAAGATTCGCAACCGGTTGCCGATAATGCTGCTCCGGTGCGAGGCGGAGAACATCGCCAGGAAAGTCGACCAACGGGACATCGACGCGGCGCTGCCCAAGATCGTGGCCTGGGCGGAGACCAAGACCCACAACAGGGGTTAAGGGACCGTCACCGTTCCCTCCGGCCCCCAATCAACATTCCTCGCCACGCCAATCTTATTGCTTGAAGGCCCCGCCCCGATGCAATCGGGGCGGGGCCTTTGTGACTTGGCGGGGCCAGGTAAGAATGCACCTAGGGCCGCCGACATTCCAACCACGCCAAGTGTTAAAATCCCAGCAGTCCGGCTATATGCCTATCAGGAGGGGACATGCCCAAGCAGTATTCCAGTCCACCGGAAATGGCCATCGACACCAACAAGACCTATTCCGCAACCATCCGCACCAACCACGGGGAACTGACCGTGGAGCTGTTCGCTTCCGAAGTGCCGGCCACCGTCAACAACTTTGTTTTTCTGGCCCGGGACGGTTTCTATCAGGACGGTGGTTTTCACCGGGTGATCAAGGACTTCATGGTCCAAGGCGGTTGCCCCAAGGGTGATGGCACGGGAGGTCCGGGATACCGCTTCGACGACGAGCCGGTGACCAGGTCCTACGTAAAGGGCACTCTGGCCATGGCCAATGCCGGCCCCAATACCAACGGAAGTCAGTTTTTCATAATCCATGGAGACCCGGCGCCCCTACCGCCCAACTACACCATCTTTGGCATGCTGTCATCGGGAATGGAGGTATTGGACGCCCTGGCCAACGTTCCAGTTTCAGCAGCCAGGGGCGGCGAGCGTTCCACGCCGGGGGAGAAGGTGGAGATTCAAGGGATAGACATTACCGAGAGCTAGTCGCGGGCCGGAACCACCAACCTTTAGCCGGCCCGCAGCGACGCTTGTGAGGGTTGTTGGACCGGCATCAATACCGGCTTTTTCGCCATCAAGAACAGGACCCCGCCCAAGAAGTTGAACGCGGCCAGAATCAGGAACGCCCCGTTATAGGTGCCGTAAACGTCGCGCATGTAACCGGCAAAGGGCGACGCTACCAGCAGCAGCACGTTCATGGGTACGGTGGACAGGCCCAGTATCTTGCCGAACGACGCCCGTCCAAAGTATTCGCCGCGTATCGCTATCGTGAGGGGATTGCGGCCGCCGAACCCCATGCCAAAAATCACCGCGAAGAGATAGAAGACCGGCAGGCTGTCGGCCATTGTCAGAACCACCACCGCCCCTGCTTGGATCGTGGTGAAGATAAAAATCGCCACTCGTTTGGGAATCCTGTCACCGATGTAACCTCCCACCAGTTGAAAGACCATGGCGACGCTGGTGTAAACGGCCACGATCCATCCCGTGTCTTGCAAGGAGAACCCCTTGTCGTCCAACAACAATCCCAGGTGGGCCATGATGGCCAGAATGACCATGGACGTGAATCCGTGGCCGAAGGCGATAAACCAGAAAGCGGGCGTGTGGAGCGCCTGGGACGCAGTGAAGTCGGCGTCTGTATCCTCGCTAACAGCAGCGGCGGGCGCCTGTCCTCCCCGTTGTCGCGCTTCTGTCCTGGCAGGCGCCGGTGGGTCGCCGTCGGGGCGTAGCCCGTAGTCTTGGGGCCGGTTGCGGATGAGCCGGGATATGGGAAAGGCTATCGCCAGCGCGAAGATGCCGAGCACCGTGGCGGTCATAGACCAACCCAAGGGACCATGGTCCGGGTCTATTGCCCAGGCGATAGCGGGCACCAGCAGGAGAGCCCCCAGCCGGCTGCACACGTTGGCCCAACCCACCGCCATGCTCCGCTTCCGGGAAAACCAGTGGTTCAACAGGGTCATCATGGGGACCCAGCTGCCCAGTCCCTGGCCCAGGGTCATCACGATGTAAGCCAGGTAGAACATCCACAGGTTTCTGACCTGGCCGAACAACAAGAAACCCAATCCGACAATCAACAAACCAATAAGGACCATGTGCCGGGTACCCACCCGATCGGCCAGGTACCCTTCCACCGGGCCCATGATGCCGCCTTCGATCCTGGTGAAGGACAGAGCCAGCCCCAACTGCGTCCGATTCCAACCGAATTGCCGTTCCAGACCCACCTCCC
>JADFFS010000223.1 GCA_022568195.1 Chloroflexota bacterium
GGTGGGTTTGCTCTACGGGCAGACGGATACCCTGGGCATCGCGGCGGTACACCTGCAACGGAGGCCGGCTCAGGGCTTCCGCGCGCAGCTTAACAGCAGCGTAAACCGAGACGCTGGTGGCGTAATACTCGCCGTACTCGGTCCTGGCCCAGCCGGTCCCTGAGCCGCTGAATCCGTCGAGCCAGGTCAAATCTGAGGCAGCGGCCCGATTGCTACGCTGCTGGATACCCCCGCTGCCCCCCTCCCTGGATAGGCGCGATCGTCCCGATGTCAGCTTGGCTGCGAACGCGGCCAGCGGCGCTGACGTTTTCACTCGCTGGTAGGCGGCACGCAAGATCGATGGCATTGAGGGGAAAGAATCCCGGATGTCGGTCATGTTGACTTCCTCCATCAGTGGTTAAGTCAGTGGTTCCGTGACAATAACGGCCTGGCCGACCGGCGGCGAACCCGGTCCGGAGTTGGGTCAGATCCAAAGCTTCACCCGTTGGGCCGGCTCGAGAAATGCCAGCATCAGGGCGTCGGCTTTGTCCGGCGACGGGAGGCCACGCTGCCGCATGGAGTCCTTGCTCTCCATGAGCAACCTTCCCTGGCTGTCGTAGCTGTATCGCAGCGCCGCCAGCTCTCCCATAAGCTGGTTGTCCGAGGGAATGGCGATCCTGCCGGTGGCGAACAGTTCCCGCAGGTGCCAGAACCCCTCGGCCCTACGGTTGGCGAATAGCTCATCGTGTCCGGCGCGTTTGGCGACATTGATCCCGCGTACCCCGTAGCCCATCTCCCGCAAACGGTCGACCACGCCGGCGCCCACGCCGATCTCGTCGATATACATCCGGTCGGGCCGGCATTCCTGGATGGCGGCCACCACCCAACCGGTCAACTCCATGGTGTCCATCTTATGGTAGGTCTGAATCTTCTCGACCCTGGTTCCCCGCCGGCGCAGGATAACGCTGCTGTCGGACCCAAAGCGGGCGACGTCCACCGCCAGCACGACTTCATCGTCTGCGTCCGTCACCGTACCCGCGTCCGTCGATTCGACGGCCGAGTCCGGCGCTGCTCGCTCCGTAGACGCACCCAGGGCAGCCGCCTCAATGTCGGAGAGCTTGATCAGGGTGTCCTCCGCCTGGTCGGGGAACTCACCCAAAACCCGGGCCAGGTATATGGGGTTGTCCTCGCCCCAGGTCTCGCGACGCTCTTCGACCCACTCGGCGGTGGCCAGACCGGGGACAACGGTTGTTCCGGCGATCACGTTGGGACTGTCCAGGGCGGATATAGTTATGGTGTAATAGAGGCGGCGTTCCTGGTAAAAGGCCCGGCGAAAGGCCCCGGAAACGGTGGTTGGGTTGCCGATCAGCAGCAGCCTGGGAAGCGCCGACGTCATTACCGATTCGATCGCCTCGTAAATCTCGTCGCTGACACCCTCGGCTTCGTCCACCACTATCAGCAGGTTGTCGCTGTGAAAGCCCTGGAACTGGTCGGCGGTGTCGGCGGATAGGCCGATGGCATAGCGGTCGTCGGCCAGCTCCCACCGGGTCTCCAGCATTTTGCCGCCCAGAGGGGTCTTGGAGTTGCGGTACAAGCGGTGGATTTGCCGCCACAAGATATGCCGGACTTGTCGGAAGGTAGGCGCGGTGCTGAGAACAACAGCCGGGTCATGGCAATAGAGAAACCAGAGCACGGCCACCGCAGCGGAGAAACCCTTGCCCAGCCCGTTGCCCGACTTGACCGCCACCCGCCGGTTGTCGGTCAGGGCGGACAATACCTCCTCCTGTTTACTCCACAATTGCACGTTGAGAATTTCCCGAGCGAAGTGAAGCGGCTCCAGCGATCCGCTGGCAGAGGTTTCTGGCATCGCGTTACTTGCCGGCCTGGTAGCCGGACTGGACAGCCACCGTTCGAGAGGCCCTGGTTTCCGCGCCCAAGTCACTGGGGGTACCGGCTTGACCGGTAGCAGGGCTAAACAGAAATCCACATTCCTGGCACCGGAAAACGCTATTGTCCTGGGGCAGCTTTTTGTCCAATTGGAGCAATCGTGGGGAGCGGCAACGTCGGCAGCGCAACAGCGGTCACCTCCTGAAATAGTAAAGGGACGGCTCGACCAATGGCCGGGTCCGTCCCTGCCTATCTCAAGCTAGGCTTCCGCAATCGAGGCTGTCAAGCGCCGGATTGTCATCCAGTTAAAACTGGTTAAGGCTATGGAAGACCCACCGGCAATGGAGGAATGCCCTAGAGCGGGCGCCTCAGCCAAAGCGGCTGGGTTGGCGCTAGAAAGCCAGCAGCCTTCTAGACCCTTCGAGTTAAGCCGCCGAGCATGCCGATAGATAAAAGGGCGGCTGTAGGCCGCCCGCTAGAAGTGCGCCGTGAAAGTGGAAAGTTTAGAGGGGTAGACGAAAGGGGCGCCCGCGGCGGGACTAATCGGGCATGTGTTTTTCGATCAGCGCGATTACCCGGGAATCAATCTTGCCCAGAGCAACGCCCGCGTCGGACCGGGCCACACCGAGGTGGGCATCCCTTTGGAGGTCTTCCCAATCCGGTTCCAACTCGAACTCGTCTCTCAGCTCTTCAAGCAGGCTGTCCAAGGATTGTTTGTCAAACATGGTTGGCTATCCCGTGTTATTAATATTTGCTTGGTGCTGCCACAAACAGCGGCTGCTAGCAACCCTGGTAGTATGAAATGCCCTCGCTCTCAGGCGCGAGTTTTAGTCAACGCGCTATAGTCTACATGGTTCCGGGGTAACCGGCAACACTGATGGGCGCCAGGCACAAACTAGGCCTCTCTCCCAGGGCGGCGGTTTTGCAGCAGGTAGAACAGGACCAGGGCCACGGGGAACGCGACTATCAATATGGCCACCAACGCGACAACGGTCCAGGGACCCAGCCCTAACAAGAGGTCCAGTCGTTGCTTGATCCAGATCAACAACTCCGGGTCCGCCGCATCGCCGTGGTGGAGAGCCAGGGACAGGAGAAACGCCGGCGGCATCCCGGTTAATCCGCCGTGGCGCCCGCCGAAACTGCCGGAGCCATGTAGCGGGTAGAGTACTTGCGCTCCTTAATGGTGAATGCAGAGAGGGCCGCCGGGAACAGCAAGGAGCCTGCAATCAGGAAGGGTATGGTATAAGAACCAGTGACATCGTAGAGAACCCCGGCCAGCCAAACACTAGCGAAGCCGCCGATTTGGTGGAAGAGGAATGACATTCCGGTGATAGTCCCCAGGGTCCGCAGACCGTACACGTCGGCGGTCAATGACGAAGTTAGAGGAAGAGTGGCCCACCAGGAAAACCCAGCGACCAGAGCGAAGAGCCACAGGCCCAGGTTGCCCGACAACAAAGTCAAGCCCAACACTCCCGGCAATAACAAGATCATGTAGCCGGAGCCTCGGAGGAAGTAGACCAAGGCCAACAGATTTTTCCGGCCAAACCGGTCGGCCAGTAAGCCAGCGCCGATCGCGCCAAACACGTTCAGCCCCAGCATAACTCCAAAGATGGTGGCCGCCAGGTTGGGAGATACGCCGCGGTCGATGGCATAAGGAACGAAGTGGACTGACAACAAGAAAGTGGTTGAGCCACAGATCATGTAGGAGAGGGACATCTGCCAGAAAGGCAGGGAGCGGAAAGGTTGCGTCCACCTGTCCGTCTCCAGGGGTCCAGGCCCGCGCTGAGGAGCCCCAACAGCGGGGCCTTCGGTGGGCTCCTCGTCCCCGTCGGGCAGCAAACCCATTTTCGCGGGATATTCCCGGGTAAAGATAAATGCCAGAGGGACGGCCAGTACCAGGATGATTACTCCCAATACCACCCAAGTCAGCCGCCAGTTGGTGGCCTGAAGCAGGTACATAGCGAAGGGAACTATGAGCATGCCGCCCATGGACGCTCCCGCAGCATTCAATCCCATGACCGTTGCCCGGCGGCGGCGGAACCACCGGGCCAGCAAGGCACTGGTATTGTTGATGGACACGCCGCCGGCGGCGAAAGACGCTACCACGCCAAACATGAAAACCAAAAACAGGATGTGGAAGGTGAGGCTGAGCAGGACCGTAACCAGGCCAACGCCAACCAGGCCCGCCAGGATTATTTTTCGACCGCCGGTGGCATCGAAAATGCGGCCAATAAAGGGCTGAATGGCCCCATTAACCAGGGCGCCCAAGGCCGCGGCAAGGGAAATGGCGCCCCGCTCGGTTACAGTAAACGCCGTTAGCCCGGGTTTTATAGAAACCGACATAACATTGCAGCTCCCTGAGGAAATAAGAAAAAGTTATAGAGAAAAAATACCGCTGGGCAGGTTCGGATCACCAGAAGACATAACCGGGGTAGTTGCTTTCCTGACTACTGAGGAGGCTTCATGCATCACGGGTGAGGTGATTCGGGTAAACGGCGGAATATACACATAAAAGTATAGGAGGTATTAGAATATGGCTGATGAAAAAGAGATTCTCGGTAAAGTAAAGGATATGGTTGCAGGACAGTTGGGAAAATCAGATGACGAAATTTCGCCCGAGTCTTCGTTTATTGAAGACCTGGGAGCGGATTCCCTTGATCTGGTAGAGTTGATTATGTCCATGGAAGACGAGTTCGGTCTCGAAATCTCAGACGATGACGCGGAATCTATTGTTACGGTTCAGGACGCAGTTAACTTTGTCATGGAGAACAAGAAATAATGGAAAGAAGGGTAGTGGTTACGGGGATCGGGCTCATAACCCCTCTAGGCGTAGGCAATAAAGCGACCTGGGACGGGATTCTCAGCGGACGCTCTGGAGTGAAGGAGATCGAGCGGTTCGATCCTTCGGCCCTTAAGACTCGGATAGCCGGAGAGGTAACGGATTTCGACCCCGAGTTATACATGAACCCCAAAGTGGCGAGGAAAACGGACAAGTTTATCCAGTATGCCATTGCCGGAGCCAAACTGGCCCTCGAGAATGCGGGGCTTGAGATAACCGATGAGCTTTCCGAGCGGACCGGGACCGTCATAGGGACCGGCATAGGCGGTATGGAGACATATGTAAATACCGTGCTGACTATGCAAGAAAGGGGGCCGGGCCGCCTCTCTCCCTTCTTTATACCCAACATTATCACCAACATGGCTACCGG
>JADFFS010000059.1 GCA_022568195.1 Chloroflexota bacterium
TGCGCCGCCAGCCGCACTGGATGGTGCAGCGCCATTTCAACCACGGCGAACCCGATCTTGACCCGTTTGGTGCGGGCGGCTACGGCAGCCCCGAAAACCACCGGGTCGGCGTAGGCCACCGCGCCGTCGAAATGGTGCTCGGTGAGCCACACCGCGTCCATGCCGATTTCCTCGGCCAGCTCGGCTTCCCTCAAGGTATTGTCGATGACGCGGCCATCTTCCTGGGGATCGCCGCTAATGGAAAATACGAAGGTTCCGAAGCGCATAGCTATCCCTGGACCCGGACGGCGTTAGACCGGCAGCTCACTTCATCCAATCGGCGACTCGCTCGGCGATCATGATGGTGGTGGCGTTGGTGTTAGCCCGTATAACGTTGGGCATGACCGAGGCGTCCACCACCCTGATGCCTTCCAGGCCGTGGATCCGGCAGTACTGGTCAACCACCGCCATGGGGTCCGAAGCCGGCCCCATCTTGCAGGTCCCGGAAATGTGCTGGGAGGTGGTGACGTTGAGGCGCAGCCAGGCATCCAGCGCCTCGTCGGAAGCCAGCTCCTCATCGGTGGGCGTTATGCGGCTTTTCACCATCCCTTGGTATGATGGGTGCTCCAACAAGCGGACACACAACCGTACCGCCTCTCGAAGCCTCTCCCGGTCCCAGGGTTCCTCCAGGTAGTGGTACTCCAGGTTGGGCTGAACGTGGGGGTCGCTGGAAGCGAGGGTAAGCTCGCCCGAGCCTTCGGCCAGCTCCAGGATACAGGTAAAGCGGATGCCCTCGGCCTCCAGAGGATCTCCGGATATCGGGGAGGAGAAGGAGGACGCCATGATTTGAATGTCGTTGCGGTGCTGAGAGCCTGGGGCGGTGTAACGCAGCGCGGTTTGGGACCGGGGCGCATGCGGGTCCAGAGGAAAGTCATCGTACACTTCCAGGGGCACCCGCACGTTGGGGTGGTCGCGCAGGTTTTGGCCTACTCCTGGCAGCTCGTGCACCACGGAAATTCCCAGACCACTGATTTGGTCCGCGGGACCCACACCCGACAGCAACAGCAGTTGGGGAGAGGCGATGGCGCCGGAGCTGACTATGATTTCCTCAGCCTCGACGGTGAATGTCTCTCCTCCGCTTTCCACCTCCACGGCCACGGCCCGCTTGCCTTCGAAGACGATTCGCCGGGCCAGTACGTTGGGCCTGATGGTCAGGTTGAGGACGTGACGCTGGGGGTTGAGGTAGGTCAGGGCCGTGCTCATACGGATGCCTTCGGGGTTGTTCATCGGTATGGGGCCGACCCCCGCCGAGTCCGGGTTGTTCATGTCCAAGTCTTCAGCGAACCCTTGGGCCAAGCATGATTGGTAGAACGCGTTTTGGGCGGGCAGCCAGGTCTCTCGCTTGTGGCGGCGAACGGGTATGGGGCCGTCAAAACCGTGAAAGTCGTCCCGTATATCGGTGTCAGTCTCCAGCTTTCGGAAATAGGGCAACACCTTGATGAATCCCCACTCGTCATTGCCCAGGGCCGCCCAGCTGTCGTAGTCTTCGGGGATACCCCTTAGCAGTACCTGGCCGTTGATGGCGCTGGAACCGCCCACCACCCGGCCTCTGGGCACCGGCATGGGGTTGGCCTGCTCGGGAGTAGGCGTGCCTGTGAAGGACCAGTTGTGGGGCGCGTCGATGGCTGAGGCTGTCTGGTCGTAGCCGAACTTCAAGTCGTCGGGATATTCTTCGAACTCCGGGTAGTCCGGGCCTGCCTCCAGCAAAAGGACCGAGCGGGACGAAGATTCGGACAAGCGAGCAGCCAACACGCAGCCCGCCGACCCGGCTCCGATTATTATGATGTCATATTTCATGCTTTCCCCTTTTAGGATGGGCTGTGCCCAGGTGCCACCATCTGGTTGGCGTACTTCTGAGTCTATCTTACGGCGGCGCCCTTCAGGTGTGTGGCGAAGAAATCCAAGGTCCGGGACCAGGACACCTGGGAGGCTTCTCTGTGGTGCCGCGCGGCGGTGTAATCCATGAATGCGTGGTCGGCGCCCGGGTAGGTGAAGAACCGGTGGGGCTTGCCCAACCGGGTTAGCTCGGTGTCCAGCTTGCCCATGTCCTCTTGCGAAGGGTTGGCGTCGATTTCGCCGAAGTGGAACAGGATCGGACAGCTGATCCCGGCCGCCAACTCGAAGGGACTCTTTTCAGCCTTACCCCACGGGACCATGATGTTGCCGCCGTAGTAGGGTACGGCGGCCTTGAAATGAGGGTTGGCGCAGGCCGCCAGCCAGGTGATGCGGCCGCCCAAACAAAAGCCGGTAACACCGATTTGTTCGCTGTCGACGGCGGGGTGGCCCTGCAAAAAGGCCACCGTGGCGTTGATATCGGCAACTATGTCGGGGTCGCTCAGGTGCTGGATGGACCTGGATCCGTCGGCCAGCATATCGTCGGTGATCCGGTGGTACAGGTTGGGAGCGCAGGCGGCAAATCCCGCTTCCGCCAGGCGGCCGGTCATCTCGCGAATGAACGTGTCCACTCCGCCGCCGTGCTGGCTGACCACCACCGCAGGGAACGGGCCGTCGCCGCTGGGCACGCTGAGGTACAGGTCCATATCGTGACCGTCAACGACGATCTTCTCTTCAGAGGATGGCATGTGGCTCTCCGTGCAGGGGATGCCCCAGACTACCACGCTTAAATGGCTCTTCGCAAACAGGATCAGGGGAACCAACCGTCCGCCGATCGCACCCCGGCTAAAATTCGATGTTGTAGATGAAGGCTGTTTCAGATATCGCTTGCTGCAACAAGGATTCCCGCGCCCTTATTTCGGAGGACATGGCATTCGCCTGAACTCTTTTCCCGTCTTCTCCGGTCTGCGAGTACTGTAGCAACAGGTTCAGCCTTCGAACCTGCGCGTTCTGCGCTGCCAAGGCGTCGGAGTGGAGGGATGCCAAAGACTCGGGTGGCGTGGCCCTCTCTAGTTGCTCCAACAATGCTTGGGTATCTTCCACCAGCGCCTCATCGGAACGTTTCCTTACGGATTTCTCTGCTCGTAGTATCACGTTACTCAAAGGCTCTATATCGGGAAGCAACGCATCCGCTTGGAGTCTTTTCGCATCGTCCAGAGTTTCCAAATATTCCAGTTCAAAGGTCAACCATTGGACGACGTCACTGAGGCTGGCCGCCGCGTCCGAGCGGAGGGATGCCAGCGCATTGGGTGCCGTAGAATTTTCGACAAGGGCCAATTGGGACTGGGCATCGTCTGCGAGAGCGCGTTGTTTCTGGGCTCGCAATGATAATTCCGCCTCCTGTACCTGGCTACCCAGGGTTTTGATTTTGGGAAGCATTGCATCCGCCTGAAGTCTTTTCACATTGTCCAGAGTTTCCAAATATTGCAGCTCGAAGGTCAGCCATTGGACGACGTTGCTGAGGCTGGTCGTTGCCTCCGAGCGGAGGGATGCCAGCTCGTTTGGTGCGTTAGCGTTTTCCACCAGGCGCAATTGGGACTGGGCATCGTCTACCAGCGCACGTTGTGCCGATGTCTTAGATGATCGGCTGGCCTCCTCACCCTGGCTCTTGGCTCTGCGTTCAAAAAGAGACTGCTGTGAATCCGCAATGCCCTTTACGAAATCCAAGTACTGGAGAACCTGCGGCCGCAGGCTCTCCTCTCTGGCTTGGAATATGAGCTTCTGGGCGGCTGCGATGTCGTTGAGGAACTGCAGATACTGTTGGGACTCCCCGCCTTGGTCCTCCGTTGGCTGCTGAAACATAGACTGCTGAGCAGCCGTGATGCCGGTCAGCAATTGTAGATATTGGCGGACCTCTCGGCGCTGGGGGTCCTCCCACGCCTTCAGCCATTGAGCCAGGCGCTGCTCCAATTCTAGGTAGGATAGACCTGTTGCCTCTTGTATAACCCGAGCCGGGGCAACCCCGCTCCCTATTTTTAGAACCAGTGCGATGAAGGTTTCGAGGCTTGTGGATTCGATCAGATACGTCACGGCCATGTGGGCCTGAGAGTATTGAAGCCTTGCTTCGTCCCCGGTCCGGGAATTCCAGACGGCGTGGTCCTCCAGGGATCTCAAGGGTATCAAACCGTCCGACAGAGCCGCCGATTTGGCCCGGTCGACGTTGCGGAAAAACTCAGTTTTGGTGGCGTCGGGGCGCTCACCGTCACGGCCCAACTCAAACTCGAAATACCGGGCAGATCCCTCGTTCAGCCAGGTCGGTAGCTGAGTCGTGTCGATAAGGTTAGCCAAAACCAGATGGACGTACTCGTGAGTTAGTGTACGTTCGATCTCGGTAAGTGGTGCGTCGGTGTGCATGTAGATTCCGGACCCGGTCTCGGCAGTGAGATAGTATGCGCTGACGATCTCGCCCAGCTCAGTTCCAGACGACCTGCTCACCGTTTCCAACTGACTCCGGTTACCCGCCAGGTAAAGGTTGGGAACCTGACTGCTTCGCAGCCCGGCACGATCCCGAAGCTCGTTGTTCACCCATGCCAGATGGGATTGCAAGTCCACGGGAAGGGTGGCTGGCACAAGGCTTGAGTAGTAGGTGTTCGCGGCGGAGCCACTGTACCGGAGGAAGGCGATGCCAACCCGTCTGATGCCCAAATCATCCAGTTGAAGCTGGCCTACCGGGTATGTAACCGTCGCGGTGTCATCGCCGATGGTGATCCGTACCGACCAAGTGCCCGGTTGGTCCTGAGTGCCGATGCGAAGCCAGGCAGCAGCGCCCCTTGCGTCCGCGAAAAGGGTTTCTGCGGTAATCGGCTTACCATCGCGGCCGCTGATGTGGCCCTCGTAGGCGGTAATCCAAGAGACGGGCTTTCCCCCGGGGTCCACAAACTCAACCTGGAATTCTTGCCAGGGGTCGAGACCGTCCAGAGCGAATGAGATGTCTCGGCCCGCCAGGGGCGCCCCAGGGTTGATGGTGAGGTTGACGTTGCCAGACAGGCTGGGAATTCCCGTAACGGCCACCCGTAAACTGCCGTCAGGAACGTGTGGGGGCGGTGCGGCAGTCGGCACGGGAGTGCCCGTGGGTGCGGGCTCAGGAGTTGGAGTCACGGGCGTCGCTGGAGGTTGCGGGGTAGCCGTGGGCTCTGGAGTGGCCGTGGGCTGCGGTGTGACAGTGGGTTGGGGAGTAGGTGAAGGGGGGGTGGGAACCGGCGTCGCCGTGGGCGCCGGAGCGAGGATGGGAGGAGTCATAAAGGGTTTCGGGGTCGGTCGAGGCGTCGGCGCAGGTTGAGTGTCCGGGGGCGTCGGTTCTGGTTGAAGTGTGGCGGTGGGCAGCGCGGCTGTTGGGGCGCCAGCTACCTCGGTGACACCCTGTCGGCCAATATCTTCGGAGGAAGTGCAGCCTATCAAGACTGTGAGTGAGGCGAACACGATAGCCGCCACCAGACCTTTGAACACATTTCCCTCCGGTTTTTGACCCGCCGGCCCCGGTGTTCCGCTGTTTTTCCGATCGTCGATGAGGCCGGTGAGCAACGCATGCCAGTTTATGGTCTCCTAGTTGGGCTGTCAAAACAAGACCGGCCTGCCGTTTCCACTGGCCCTGGAATCTGGCACGTGTTAGGATAGGCCCCTCACCCCGGCCCCGATTTCATCGAATCCATCCCTCTCAAGGTGGTATATGGGCCAGGTGTGAGGGCGCGAAAGCCCATTTTCATTCGGACATTTTACTCTCAGGATCATGACCTACGCGAGGAGGTGAACTGATGGCATCGGAGAAGATCCGTCTTGGGGTCATTGGAGCCAACATAAGCAAGGGTTGGGCCCATCGCTCGCACCTTCCGGCGCTTCTGGCCAGCCCGGAGTTCGAGTTGACGGCGGTCTGCACCACTCACCAAGATACCGCCGAGGAGTCCAAGGCCAAGTTCGGCGCAAGGTTGGCGTTCCACAACCACATGGATATGCTGGCGTCGCCCGAGGTGGATGTCGTAGCGGTGGTGGTGAGGGTGCCGTCCCACTACCAGCTGACCCTGGACATCCTGAACGCCGGCAAGCATGTATATACCGAGTGGCCCTTGGGAGCCACCCTGGCCGAGGCCCAAGAGCTGGCGGACCTGGGCCGGGCCAAAGGGGTGCAAACCATGGTGGGGTTGCAGGCCCGGGCGGCGCCGGCGGTAACCTACATGAAGGAGCTGGTCGAGACGGGTTACGTTGGCGAGGTCATGTCCTGTCACATGAGCCTGCTGCGGGGTGGAGTCCTGGAGCGAACCTCCGACCGCACCTGGCAGCGAGACGACAGCCTGGGCGCCACCACCCTGACCATAGCCTGCGGCCACGCCATCGACGCCCTGCGCTATGTGGTGGGGGATTTCAGCGACGTTTCTTCAGTGGTATCCACCCAGGCGCCCCAATGGTACGAGACCGACACCCAGCAGATGGTGGACGTAACCGCGCCCGACAACATCCTGGTCAACGGCCGGTTGGCGACCGGGGCCGTGGTGTCGGTGCACGTGGCCAGTGTACCCTGGGCCGACAGCGGATACCGTTTGGAGGTGTTCGGACGAGAGGGGACGCTGATTGCCACCTCCACCGATTCACCCCAGTTGGGTGACGTGCGGCTGCAAGGAGCCAAGACTGGAGACGGCAGCCCCCAGGACCTGGAGATTCCCGGGCGGCACGTCTACGTGCTGGAGGGGATGCCTCGGGGCGCCCCTTACAACGTCGGCCAGATGTATTACCACTTTGGCCAGGCTATCCGGACGGGAGTTGCCTGCGAGCCCAACTTTGATACCGCGGTGGAATTGCACCGCTTCTTGGACGCGATTCGGGAGTCGGCTGACCAGGGCCGGCAGGTGGCGGTGGCCTAAGTCATCGGCGGCGCTTGGGCCTTCTCCTGGTGCGGCGGGCTGGGGAGGTTGGTGGCTGCTGGAAGTGCTCGACCACCGGCATAATCAGCGACGCTTGTACCTGTGACTTGCCCCGGATGTGGAACATAATCCACTGGGTGTAGGACCGTATGCCGATGGCTTTGGGTTCCCAAACTATGGTCCATAAGGTGCCTTCGCCGGAGGGTTCGAAGTAGTCGATCCGGTCGGCCCATTGGTACCCCTGGGCCCGCATGACCCGCCGCCGCGGGGGGTCGTAGCTGCAGCGCCAGATGATACCGCCCTCGGCGTCTTCTCGAAATAGGTAGTCGTCTCCATCCTGTTCGATTAGCTGGCCGTGCTTATCCTCCAACGCCTTCCGGCTGACCCGGCCGCTGGCCGGATAGCCCGTCACGTATTCGTAAACCTGCTCCGGAGAGCCTGGCACCAGGGTGCGGAACATGATGTTGGGCATGGATTTCCCCCGAGTAAGCTAAACTCACGGAGTTCATGGCAATTTTACCCGGTGGGCTGCCGGTTGCAAGCGTTCTCTGCCCTGGTTTGGAACCCGCTGCGGTAGCAACGGGCCCGGTGTCGTCCGGAAAAGATTCGGCGCCCGGATTCGACAGGCATTAAAAAATCGCCAGAGGGTTTACCGGCGAGCCGGTAGCGTTGTGGAACCTCAGGGGCGCCACAATAAACATGAACTCCCACCGGTTAAGCTGATTACACACCTGGACCAGGTCCTCGAAGTTGGCCGCGTCGATCAGCCAAAGCCCCATGGCAACGATTCCCACCCGGTGCACCGGCAATCCCAAGCCCGGATAACCGCTGGGGTCGGCGTCCTGGGAAGCGTCGGCCACGATGATGGAAACGCCCCGCTCGCGCAGCCAGGGCAGGGTTTCGGCGTGCAATCCAGGCCGTCCCGAGGCGGGCGGGCCCAACTCCTGGCGCCGCTTGTACCACCCTAAGCGGAGCAACAAGGCGTCCCCCTCTTCCACACGCACGCCCTGGGCTTCCTCGGCCGCCTCCAAGTCCTCGGTGAAGACCCCTTCCCCGGCCTCCAGCCAGTCCTTGCCCCGGACCTTTGTGATGTCCAACAACACCCCTTTGGTTACCACACCGTTCTGCGCCCGGTCTATATGCCCGGCGGTGGCTTTCTGGTCGGCCATGACCAAAGACGCCGCCTTGCCGTTGTACATCTTGCCGTCCCAAAACTGGTGACACAGGGCATCCAGGTGGGTGATGGTAAGGCCGTGAAAGGAAAACCCGATGAAGTCCGACGACCCGCCCGGCCCGTTGGCGGGCGCTGACTCCCCGGTCCGGATCATGTAGTGCAGGGGCGGGATCGAGGTAACGTCGGCCGCGCCCTCGGGTACGATTAAACGTGAGCAGGTTACGCTGATCCCTTCCCGGACCAGGCTTCCTGCTTGGGCCCGTTTTTCTGGGGTGATAAGGTTCAGTGTGCCCAGCTCGTCGTCGGGTCCCCACCGCCCCCAGTTGCTCAGGGACGTCATGTAACCCAGGACTTCCTCTTCCGTGGGAATCTGTCTCGTGGTCATGTTTTCCTCCGGTTGGTTTGAATCCCCACCCGGCCTGGAGATAGTGACGGGTGCGCCCCTCACGCTCCCCGAGGTACTGGCGTCTTCTGGCAAAGCCTACAAGCCCTGTAGCTCCTCCACTGTACCGTCCACGTAGAGAATTTCTAAGGCGGTCAAGACGCTCTGGCGTATTTGGGCCTCTTGGCCTGAACCGCCGGTGTCGGCCATACGGGCGAGAATCTGGGACACCGGAGTCCGGCCGTCGATCGTGGATATCAACCTGGCGACCAGATTGCTACATGGAGTGCCGTCGGGCTGGCTAACGGTGGTGAGGACGTATCCCCAAAGGAACTCCCCCGCGCCGACCACCGCTTTTCGCTCCAAGCGCACGCCTTCGGCCAGGCGCGGCACCGAGTGAATCAAGGGTGACGCCGCAGTGCCTGGGGCAGTGCGGGCGGCTTCAACACGGGCGCGCCGGCCTGCCCGAAACGACTCAACCTCTTTGACGCTGGCCAGGAAATCTTCGGGAGCGCGCCCCTGGTCCAGCACCGCCCGCTCGTACCCCTGGGGAGGCTGTCCAGCCACGGCTTGAATAAATGCGTGCCTGGGGGAAAAGTTACCGGCCCCGTCCAGCAAACGCCGCGCTTCCCAGAAATAGGACTCGGCAGCGAGGTTGCTGGAGTAGAACAGCCTGGCCATCTCCCGGAAATGGCTATACTCCTTGAAGTACAACTCCTGATATGCCACCGCCGCTGCGGCGCCCAGCTCGGCGTCTTTAAGTGCCGTGGTCACGTAGGCTGCTGCCAGCACACCGGACATCAGGGCCAAGTGAACCCCCGAGGAAAACAGGGGGTCAACGAAACACGCGGCGTCGCCCACCAGAACGTAGCCGTCCCCTACCAATTGGTCGCAGACGTAGGACCAGTCCTTGACCACGTGGGGACCGGAAACCATTTCTGCGTCGCGCAGCATCCCGGCGGTATGGGGCGCCTGGGCGATCTGGGCCTTGAGGAACCGTTCCGCGCCAGCCTTCTTGATTCCTTCCTGCCCCCTGGGACTGTCCACCACGGCGCCGATGCTGGCCCATCCTGTGTGCAGTGGTATATTCCATAGCCAGCCATGGCCGGCGGCCTCGATGAATATGTTGCCTTCATCCGGCGCGGGCAGCCGCTGGGCACCGGTGAAATAGCCGTACACCGCCAGGTTTTGAAAGAAAGGGTCCCAACGCCGCAGGTCCAACTCCCGGGCCAGCAATCCTCCCTGCCCGCTGGCGTCCACCACCATTTCGGCATGGACCGTGCTCAGAGCCCCATTTCCGGAGCCGTAGCGCACGCCGGTGGCCTTGGCGCCATCGAACAGCACCTCCACGACCCGGTGGCCCTCACGCACGTCGACGCCGTTGCTGCGGCTGTTTTCCAGGAGCAACTGGTCGAACTGGGGCCGCCAGACCTGGTAGGAGTGGGGGTACCTCTGGTTGGTTTCCTTGAAGTACCAGCTCCACGGAGTGGAATCCCTGCCCCAAACCATGGTCGCGCCCCATTTGCGCAGGAAGCCCGCTTGCTCCACAGCAGGGAGGACCCCCAGCTCTTCCAGCACGGGAATGCTGGCCGGCAACAAGGACTCCCCCACGTGCTCCCTGGGGAAGTGCTCTCGCTCCAGCAGCAGCACGTCCACCCCCCGGCGAGCCAGCATGGTGGCTGTCGTGCTGCCGCCGGGTCCGCCGCCGATGACCACGACCTGGTGAGACTGCTCCATGGTGGTCAGCCGGCTGGCCGGTCTACGCCAGACTTGCTGGCCTGGCCAGGGTAGATTTTTTGTCGAGGATGTTGGTTTGCCTGTTCCCTGTCCGTCCCATGGGTTAACACCCTTCACTTAGATGCGCTCCCGCGCTATGTTACTGGTGCATGAAGGAATCTTGGATGCTTTACGATTACCTGCGGCGCTGGTGGCGCCTACTGGTTCTCGCCGCGTTCATCGGTGGGACGGCTGCCCTGAGCTATCAGGTTGCCAACGTCAATCCCCTGGATTACCGGGCGGATGTGACCGTGGCAATTATGGATCCGGCGCCGCCCTTGCAAAAGCCTCCGGTGGTGGTGGTCAACCTCATCGCCACCGAATTGACGTCCGAGGAGGCTGCCATTGCTAGTGGACGGGCCATGGTGGCCGCGATGGCCAATTACACCAACGCGCCGGTGGTGACCAAGGACTTTTTTGTGAGCCACCGGCCCAACCTTCACGGTTGGTGGAAGGACATCATACTGGGAATTATCGTCGGCACCCTGCTGGCGATTGGATCGATCTACGTGTGGGAGGACACCAAGTCATACCTGCGGCACACACAGCAGACCCCCTGATTTAGGCACTGGTCTCACAACGCAGCCCATGGCTACGCGTCCCCGGAGCTACTCCCGTTTGAAGGATTGCTTTCAGGGCCGTCTTCAAATGATTTGCCGGTGGCCGGATCAACTTCGAAGGGGCCGGGCAGCTCCAACTCCTTGGCGATTTCCTTCACCGCCGGAATCACTTCCTCGCCCATGAGACGCAAGCTGCGCATGGCGTCGTCGTGGGTCATCGCCCCATCGCCGTCCCAGAAAAAGATACCTCCGGGGCGTAGGTACTCCAGGACGTGGCGGATCTTGGGTATGACGGTCTTTGGAGTGCCGCAGATGATGGTGTAGTCCTTGATTTGCTGCTCGTAGGGCCGGCCCAACACTCCGGCCACTCCGCCGCCCCCGCCACGGGCTGCGGTGGCCACCGCCTGTGTAGGAAGCACTCTCCTGCGGGAGGTAAGGCCCGGCAGGTTGACCAAGGCCGGGTTCACCGTCCCCTCGTTGCCAGCCAGGAAGGGGTTACTGGGACCCTGAACATATTTTCGGCCCGTCGCTTCGGCCAGTTCCTCGGTCTCGTCGACGTGGACTTTCCACAGGTACCCCAGGTTCTGGGGACCCGATTGGTAGCCCAGTTCGGCGGCGGTGTCGTGGTAAAGCTGGAAAGCCTGCTTGGTGGGGTCCATTTCAGTGGCCAGCATGATGTAGGGGATGCGCTTCTCGGCGGCCCACATCAGCGAGTCCCGGCTGACCACGCCGGGCAGCCAGATGGGCGGGTGGGGCTTCTGGTAGGGCTTGACCCACGGGTTCACATGGCGGTAGTGGAAATGCTTGCCCTCCCATCGGAAGGGACCGGGTTCGGTCCAGGCCTTGATGATAAAATCGTGGGCCTCTTGGAACCGCTCCCAGTTGTCGTGGGGCGGTATATTGTGGGCCACCATCTCCCGTCCGGTGCCCCGTACCCAACCTGAGACCAGACGGCCCCGGGAGATCATGTCGATCATTGAAAGCTGCTCCACCAGCCAAAGGGGATCGTCCCAGATGGGCAGGATGTTGCCCAACAGGACGATTTTGGCCCGATGGGTGATCCGGGCCAGGATGGACGCCTCCACGTTCATGGCGCCGCCCATGCAGAAGGGCGTGCCGTGGTGCTCGTTGAGCATCAGGCCGTCGAAGCCCATCTCCTCGGCGTACAGCTTCTCGTCCAGGTATCGGTTGTAGAGGTTGGCCCCCAGTTCGGCGTCGTAGATCTCGTTGCTGACGGTCAGGTCCATTATGGGCTTGCCCGTCGCCCCGAAAAATCCCGATTTTGGGTCTTGATAGGGCCGCTCGGTAAAATACCCTATGAACATCGCCAACCTCCTCTCTATTGCGCCAGTTGGCCCCGGACTGTCTCACGAACCGCGAATTAGGCAGCCGAAAGAAATTGCTGGACCACCCGCAGAAACTCGTCGGTCTTCTCTATTTCGGGATGGTGACCGCAGTTGTCCAGAACCACCAGCTTGGAACCTGGAATGGACTCCTGGTACAACTGGCCCGCGCTCAACGGTACGATGGCGTCGTCCTTACCCCAGATGATCAGCGTCGGTAGTCCCTTAAGACGGCGGAGCAGGTTGGGTAGGCCAGGATAGTGCATGTAGGGCTTCCAACTCAAGCGGCACGCTTCCTCTCTGGCGACCTCCCAGGCTTCGACCAGCTCTGGCGAAGGCTCTTCGGGACATATCTCCGCGAACTCGGGAGCCGAAGACGGATCGGCGAAACCTTTGGTGATGAACTCTTTGGCCATCACCAAGAACATGTCGAAGATCTCTCCCACGGGTGGGCGCACACCTGCTGCCCCCACCAGCACCAGCTTCTTGAAAACGTGGGGGCACATGGTTGCTATCTCGGCGGCCAACCATCCGCCCAGTGAAAAACCGATTGCGTTCACCCGGTCCAGTCCCAGTTCGTCCAGCACATCCAAGTACCAGCCAGCCATGTCCCTCATGTTCATGATCCATTCCTGGCGCTCGCTCTCCCCGAAGCCCGAGTGGGAAGGTATGTGCAGGGTATAGCTCTCGGACAGGGCCTCGTGGTACCGCAGCCATCCGGGATGGCCCAACTCGTCGTGGAAAATGAGTAAGGGCTCGCCCTGACCGCCTTTTACTATCTGAACCTTGGCGCCTGCTGCCTGGACCGAAGAGGTGGTCCACGTCTGGGAACTGGTTGTCATGTGTCCTCCTAGTCCTGTACGGCGATTCCGCGTTGTCCGGCGAATCGTCCAAGAGCTTCGCCTGTGACCTGCTAATTGCGCAGTTGCTACAGACGTAATGGCATCGCCGCCATAATATCACGTACCGCCGGGTAAATGGCCATGAAATTGGAATCAACGCCGACCGGGGTCGGGGCGAAAGTTCCACAGATGCACCGATGGCAACTCCGGCGCATCCCATAGGCACGCTCCTAAGCACGCCCCAGGGATGCTAAAAGAAGGTGATGGACACCAATGTTAGATAGGCTTCCAGTTCATGTGACCCGGTTCGGTAGCCGGGGGAGGGCAAGCCGAAGGCGGTGGTTGGTCTCTCTCGGAGCCTGGGTCTTAGCGGCAGGGATAGCTTGTGGCGTCTCGGCTGTGCCTACAGCGACCCAGCCGCCTGCGACGGCGGCGCCGCCGTTGACGCCCGCGGGTACCATCTCCGCGCAGCCACCCGCCAATACCAACCCTACGGTCAGCGGAGCCGGGCATACGGCCACCCCACCGCCGGAGCCGCCGGCCAGTGAGCCACAGGCAGCCACCCTGGTTATCCCTTCCGTGACCGTCAGAATTCCCCCCGTACGAGTTCCCATGGTAGATACCAGCATCCACAGCGTTCCCTTGGGCAAAATTCTCTTCGACACCTTCGGCGGTTTTCCACGGGCCCTGCCCTTGGACCGGGCGTCGAAGGGGCAGATACTAGACTTCCGGGATGTCATCGTTCCCATTGCCAGCCCGGTCTATGGCGACAGCGACGATTTGTCCTGGCTGGAAGATGGTGACCTGGTGATGGGTTACGTTTCTGGCGAAAAGGCCTTTGCCTACCCCATCAACGTTTTGAATCTGCACGAAATTGTCAACGACGAGATCGATGGCGTACCGCTGCTGGTTACCTACTGCCCGCTGTGTTTCAGCGGAGTGGTGTACCACCGGGAGCTGGATGGCCGTTTGCTGACCTTTGGCAATACCAGCGCCCTCTACCAGTCCGACCTTGTGATGTACGACCATCAAACCGGGTCCTACTGGTTCCAGGTGGCAGGCGAAGCTGTGGTGGGCACTCTAACCGGGTCCCGGCTCAAGCTGCTTCCCTCCACCACCATGTTTTGGGGCGAGTGGAAGCGGTTATACCCCGAAACCCGATTGTTGACGGGAACGGCCCAGTCGCCCAGGGCTTTTGACGGGGGACGGTACCGTCGAGGTTTCCCGGGGAACTTTCAAGACCAGATCAACAAGGGCCGCTTTATTTTCCCCGTGGACGAGGAAAAGCTGGATGACCGCTTGGACAAGGGAGAGATCGTCTTGACCGTCGAGGTAGGAGACGCGGCTACTGCCTTTCCCTTGGGTATCATTGGCGACGGGGCGGTTAACCACCAGGTAGGAGGCCAGCCGGTGGTGGTCTTCGCCCGAGCCGGCAGCCGGGCCGTGGGCGCCTTTTCGCCGGTGGTGGATGGACGAAGGCTGACATTCGATTACCGCGAAGACACCGAGAGCTTCTTCGACCGGGAAACCGGCACCCGTTGGGACGAGGCCGGCCGGGGGGTGAGCGGTTCCCTGGCCGGCGCGCAACTTCCCCGTTTGGACACCCGCCGGGCCTTCTGGTTTTCCATCGCCATTGCCCTTCCGAAAGTGGAGGTTTACCTCCCCTGACGGGCAGTTTGCGTGCTCAACGGCTCCCGTCGCTCCATAGCCGATTTGCTTGACACCCCTGGGGGAGTGTGATAAATTCCGCACGCCCAAAAACCCCCTCTATTACCAATATCGAAAGGTCAGGCTATGGAATCCATAATCATCGCCATCATTGCGGGTGGCGTTGCCCTGGTTTTTGCTGCAATAACGGCCGCCAGAGTCATGGCCTCGGACAAGGGCAACGAGCAGATTCAAGCCATCGGTGATGCCATCCGAGAGGGCTCCTCCGCCTTTTTGCGTGCGGAATATCTAGCCTTGGTCCCCTTCGTGGTCGTGGTAGCCATCATTTTGGGCGTGTTGATCGATTGGGTGACGTTGGACTCGGCCGTGCCCAAAACAGCAATTTCCTACCTGGCCGGGACCATTTGCTCGGCCCTTGCCGGCTTCATCGGGATGAACGTGGCGGTGCGGGCCAACGTGCGAACAGCGGCCGCGGCGACACGGGGCCTGAACGCTGCGCTGAGGGTGGCTTTCTCCAGCGGGACGGTGATGGGGGTGACGGTCGTAGGTATCGGCCTGCTGGGCGTCAGTGTTCTTTACCTGGTGTTCCAGGACATCACCGTGGTAGCCGGTTTCGCCTTCGGCGCCAGCTCCATCGCCCTGTTCGCCAGGGTCGGCGGTGGAATCTTCACCAAGGCTGCCGACGTGGGGACGGACTTGGTGGGGAAGATTGAGGCGGGTATACCGGAAGACGACCCCCGCAACCCCGGTGTGATCGCCGACAACGTGGGCGACAACGTGGGTGACGTGGCTGGGATGGGAGCAGACCTGTTCGAGTCGTACGTGGGTTCCATTATTGCCACCATCGCCCTGGCGAGTGTAGCAACCTACAACGCCGATATGGCGGTACTGCCGTTGCTGCTGGCTGCCGCGGGGATTCTGGCGTCCATATTGGGGACCTTTGTGGTCCGCAGCGGCGAGCGGGCCGACTTCGGCCAGTTGCTGTGGGCCTTGCGCCGAGGCATATTCGCCTCGTCGGTGTTGGTGGCAATATTCGCTCTGGTCATCGTCCTGGTGATGGATGTTCCCTTCGAGCTCTTTTGGACCATCCTGGTGGGACTGGTGGCTGGCCTCATTATCGGCACCTCCACCGAGTACTACACTTCCTACGATTACGGCCCGGTCAAGCAAATCGCGGAAACAACCCAGACCGGCGCGGCCACGGTCATGATCAGTGGCATTGCCACAGGGATGTTCAGCACGGTGGTCCCGTTGCTCGCCATCGGAGTAACTATCCTGGTTGCCTTCGAGATGGCCGACTTCTACGGGGTGGCTTTGGCGGGCGTCGGGTTGCTCTCAACTTTGGGTATCACCCTGGCCACCGACGCCTACGGGCCGGTGGCGGACAACGCCGGCGGCATCGCGGAGCAGGCCCACATGGCCCCCGAAGTTCGGGAAAGGACCGACGCGCTGGACGCCTTGGGGAATACCACGGCGGCCACGGGCAAAGGCTTCGCCATCGGCTCCGCGGCCCTCACCTCCCTGGCATTGCTGGTGGCCTATGCCGAGGCCAGCGGCCTGCGTGGGGCCGTCAATTCGGGGGGGATCAACTTGCTGAGCCACACCACTTTGGTGGGGCTCCTTCTCGGCGCCATGCTTCCCTTCCTGTTCTCGGCCCTCACCATGAAAGCTGTGGGAAGAGCCGCTTATTCCATCGTCAACGAGGTGCGACGCCAGTTCCGGGAGATACCCGGGATCATGGACGGCACCGGCAAGCCCGATTACGCTCGCTGCGTCGAGATCAGCACCCAGGGCGCCTTGCGGGAGATGATCTTACCGGGGCTGATGGCCGTGATAGTGCCCGTCGCCACGGGCTTCGTCCTGGGCCGCGAGGCGCTGGGGGGACTGCTGATCGGCTCCGTTGCCTCCGGGTTCATGCTGGCGATCATGATGGCCACCGCCGGGGGAGCGTGGGACAACGCCAAGAAGTACGTGGAGCTGGGAAACTACGGCGGTAAAGGCTCGGAGGCCCACAAGGCCGCCGTCGAGGGAGACCTGGTCGGAGACCCATTCAAGGATACTTCGGGCCCGTCGTTGAACATACTGCTGAAACTGATGGCCATCGTGTCCCTGGTCTTCGCGCCCGTATTCCTGAAGGTCACTCCTCTGATCGACCTGATTTAATCGCGGCTCCACTAGAGTGTAATCGTTAAGGGCACGGTCTCGATTCCATCGGGACCGTGCCCTTGATTCTTTTTTTCGGTTTGCTCCCCTTTTCGGACCTACGATTACTACTCCTGGGCGGCTCCTGGGTTGCGGGAATCCAAGGCTTCCCTGATGGCGGCCTGCATGGCGTCGAGGCCGAAGGGTTTGACCAACACCGCGCTGGCGTTAAGTGATTCACCTGTTCGATCGGTTTGCTCGGCGTCCAGTCCGGAGGTGATGATCAACGGAGTGTTGGGGAAGATACCTTCCTGGTAAAGCAGCCGAGCCACCTGAGTGCCGGGCATCCCCGGCAGAAGCAGGTCCAAAATCACCAGGTCGGGGTGTTCCCGCCGTGCTGCCTCGATGCCCGCCTCGCCGTCGGCCGCCAGCGCCACCCGATAGCCGTCGCGCTCCAACACAGTCCGGTAGAGCCGCGCCAGGGCTGGATGGTCTTCTATTATCAGGATAAGAGGCATCGACCTGGAACCTGAGTGTCGTCCGCTACCGTCCCTGTCCCCTGTCTTCCAGGTCCACCAGAGAAATGTTCGCTGCTCTCCCCTGGACTTCCAGCAATCCGATGGTGCCCAGGGTCCCCGGACGGTGCCGGCGTCCGGGGTAAGTGGGGCTGCCTGGATTGATTAAAAGCACACCGTCAAAGAAACAGACCAATTCCTCGTGGGTATCCCCGAAAACCACGATGTCCACGGGCTGCCGAAACTTGGCGGCTAAGGTGGCTTTGCTCGATCCCGGTGGAAACTGCAGCGAGGCGCCATCCCTTGAAGTGTCTATACGGGGACTGGGCCACTGGATGTCGTGGACCATGCCGATGGCCAGGTCTTCCGCCTGCACCACACGGGTGGTTTGCGCCAAACGGCCGCCGGGTTCGGTGGGGTCCTCGTAGCCTCGTACCGCCAGCACCGGGGCAACCCTTTCCAGATAGTCCAAGACGCCCAGGCACTCCAGGTCGCCGCAGTGAAGTATCAGGTCCACTCCCTGGAGGGATTCCAGCACGGCTGCCGGCAGGTCGGTCCCGTTGCCGGCCGAGTGGGTGTCGGAGATCAAGCCGATCTTCAATTGGCGAAACCGGCCGCGGACCCGGGTTGGGCGACCTTGGCGGGCGCCAGCACCTCCAGGGTGCGTTTGATGCCATCCAACGTGGAGCCGTGGGGAAAGGCAACAATGGGCATGTCGGCCCCATTACGGCGGAACCGGTCCATGCTGGCGCGGCAGGTCGCGGCATCGCCGGACACCGCTATGCCCGAGAGCATGTCTTCGGATACCAGTGACGCTGCTTTGTCCCTGTCCCGGTTGGCCCAGGCTACCCGGACAGCGTCGGCTTCTTCCTGGAAGCCCGAGCGGCAAAACAGGTCGTAATAATATTGGCCCATGCCCGCGATGTAGTAGGCCATGTGGGCCCGGATCCGCTGGTCCACTTCGGCCTGCTCCTTTGCGGTCTCGGAAACGTAGCACATTATCTGGGGAGCCACGGTAACCTGGGAAATGTCCCGGCCTGCTTCTTGGGCTGCCTTCGACACCTGCTCCTTGAGGCTGGGAAGATGGTTTTGGTGGACCCAGATCGGCAGCCAGCCGTCGGCCAGTTGGCCGGTCAATTCCAGATTCTTGGGCCCGAGGCTTGCCAGGAATATGGGTATGTTGGCTTGGACCGGAGAGGCCCCCAAACGGAACCGGCCCAACCGAAAGAACTGACCCTCGTAGGTGAGCGCTTGGCCGGATAGCGCCTGGCGGATAATCTCGATATACTCCCGGGTCCGCGCGATGGGACGGTGGTAGGGAAGACCGTGCCACTCTTCAATCAACAGGCGGCCGCTGGTGCCCAGGCCCAAGGTAGCCCTGCCATGGGAAATTTGGTCCAGGGACGCGATGCTCTGCGCGATGAGCGCCGGGGTGCGGCTGAACACCGGCACGATGCCTGTTCCTAACCGTATCGACTCGGTGTGGCAGGCAATCATGGTGAGTACGGTAAATGCGTCCCGTCCCCATGATTCGCCTGTCCACAGGGTGTGGTAACCCAGCCGTTCGGCCAGTTGAGCGATGCTTATCAGATCGCTATCGGAGATATCCTGGCGGCCGGCCAAGGTCAGCGCGGTGGGCTGGGTCATGAATAGCGCACTAGTTGCGGTTTTCCCAGAGGGTGAAATAATCGGGAGATTCGCTGGCCATGGCCGCATGTAGTTCGTGGCGGCTGAGCTTCTGAAGCACCCGGTTTTCTTCCTCGACCAGGCGGGTTATCGTGCTTTCCCATTGCTCTTCTATGGGCTCTCCGGAATGGTTGTTCACCAACTCCCTCAGCCCGTCAATCACGCTTTTGGACTGAGTGGCCAAGGCCCCTCCGCTGACAACGAACACGACGACCGTGGGGATCTCCATCTCCCCGTCCAGATACACGCCCAGCTTTTCCAAGATGAAGGTCATGGCGGTTTCACGAACGACCTCCTCCAGGCGCAAAGGAAGGTTGATAAAATGCGCGAAAGGAAAGTCGGTTTCGTCTCGGATCTCTAGGGAGAATTCCGCCTCGACGGTTTTATAAAAGTCCTCGACGAATATGTCTTCGGTGCGTAGCAGCAGCACCTGGGGCGCTCCCCCCCGCAGATCGATGGCCAGAAACTCTTTCAGGTGGGGGAAAATGCAGAGCTCAATGTCGGGCGTTTGACCGCCCGGGAGGTGGGCATTGAACAACTCTTCCATCGGAAAGAGTTCTCCTTTCAATTGGGGCCCAGCCGGATCGTCCTGGTTCAAAGCCCGGCGGTTGGCGCCCGTCTTTACTACTCTAACCCCATAGTGCCCAGTTATCCAGCCCTGGGTTTCCCAGGCGGCGCTTAAGCGTCAGCCGCGGCGTTACTGCACCCCATCAAGGCCTCGGCCCGCCCC
>JADFFS010000224.1 GCA_022568195.1 Chloroflexota bacterium
AATCTCCTCTTCGCGGCTGATTTTGAGAATCAGGGGCGGCAACGTGGACATGACCTCTTGCATGGACGCCACGTTCTGGCCCGAGTCGATGATGTGCAAGGCTTGGCGGTAGAGGTCCACCCCCGGATTTTCCACGGCCATCCCGGTTACAACGGGAATCCCCAATTCGGCACGCACCGCGACGCACAGGGCGCCCGCCGCCGCCCCGTACCGGCCCGCCTCGAAACATGGCCCTGCCACGAACAGCTCGCCGCCGGCGTCTTGGACCTCTCTAAGAACCCGCTCCTTGAGGACATCGGGGTTTTCAGCAGCGTAGTTGTCACCACAAATGATGGTGCGCACCACCTTGGAATCCTGGCCCAGCAACTGTTCCAGCAAGCGGCCTGGGCCCACGGCCTGGTCACGGGTCTCGGGCTTGGCGCCGGCCACTTCCTCGCCACCGAGGCCACCGAAAAACTGGTTCAGGTAATGTACTACGCGCATCGGCTAGACTCCTCTAATACAGCGTCGAGTTGATTAGACCGGTATTGACTGCCTGTCATTCCGAGAAGCGAAGCGACGAGGAATCTGGTGTGGGGCCGTTCCACCCATCCCCAGATTCCTCCCTGCGGTCGGAATGACATTGGTCGTTTTCAAATTGAAATGGTCCTAGAAGTACTCGAGATGACTAATACACGAAGCATCGGAGATGAGAACCGCCTTGCTGCCCGGTGACCCCGCAGATACTGGCAGCCGGTAGAACCTGGGCAGCGGCCAGGGTGGAGGCTGCCTCCGAATTCGCCGCGATTACCCGCTCCACCGAAGGCACCGGCCAGTTTGTGTCGTTCCCACCAACATACACTATGGCATCAACCTCCGGATAGTTAAACAGCAGGGCGGACTCGGCTTGGCGGTCCCGGGACATGTCGGAAACCTGCACCGCGGTGGTCATTCCCAGTTCCTCGCATAGCCGGGCCGTCAGCGCCATGTCGGCGTGGGGCGCTCCGCCACCATACTTGGTGAGAACCACACCATCGGCGGCCAGGTTCCACTTGGCTTGTTGGGCGGCCAGCATGCTGTTGCGCTCCCGCTGTACGTTGTCCGCGGCGGCCATGGTGGCGATGGTCCCAACCAAAGTGATCTTTCCTTCCCGGTGCCAGCGGTAAAGCTCGCTGATTATCGGGTGGTTCTGGTAAAAATAGGTTTCCACGCCCATGTTCTGGTAGCCGGCGACTATACCCCCATCCAGCCACTCATTGGGGTGCAGCATGACGGGCACCATCCCCGCCGTGTTGTTCCCGTAGAAGATCAGCTCATCGACCTCGGCGACCCGCTGGCGGGAGTGGATTTGGCCGATGTAGGCCATCCGGGGCAAGCCATCACGGTCAGGGCAAACCGGCCCTTGGGAGGCGAACACCTCGGTTTCATCCGGGGAGCAGCCTACACCGGCCTTCCCAAGGTATACCGCAGCTTTTACCGAGGCCACCCGGACCGCGTTCAACCCTATATGGCGCTCCAGGCCCTGTGACGGGTGAGGAACGATGACCAGGTGGTGTAGCTGGGAGTAGGGGGACCTGGCTCCGGCTTCGCCGCTCATCTCCACTACTTTACCCGTGGGTAGAGGCAACCCATCGTCCACCACGGTGACGGCCGCTCCTCGCAGGACATGGGTGGTGCCCTGTCCGGCCATGGTCATTGGACCCAAGATCCCGGGGAAATCCGAGCCCGAGCCGGGTTCCTTGGCCCGGGGCTCCAGAATATCGAAAACCCCACCGATACGGCAGGCCTCGCCCGGACCGGCGATTTGGATGTCGACGCTATCCAGCCGGCTGTCCTCCAAGAGATACTCTCGCAGCCCGTCCAGGTCCACGGCCAGCGCGCCGTTGTCCAGGCCCGTGGACGGGCCAAACCGCATGGCATTAACGTGGTGGACCGCCAGGTTCAGCTCCATAAGCTCCTTACCAGGTTAAAGACCGTGCTCAAGGTCACCAACCCAGGTCCTGGTTGATCAAGATGACCCGGATTCTCCCAGCCACCGGCTCCCTCTCCAGGAGGGCCAGCTTGCCGATGGGGCCGGGCTTGCGCCCTTGCTGCTGAAGCCACTGATCATGCTTATCCAGGGTGTATCCCCGGACCCTGGCCAGGGCGTCGGTTAGAGTCGGGCAAATCTTTTGTGTCCCCGCCACCAGGATGACGTACTTGGCGCCATAAGCGTAAGCGCCGATCTGGCTTCCCGACCCGCTGGCCACCAGCACTTCGCCGGTTTCGGCGATGGCTTGGACGCTGCCGATGATATATTCGGCCACGGTGGCCATTCGATGCAATTCCCGCCGCTTGGCCGGGTCGGATTCCAGATCAACAGCGTCACGCAGGTTATGGTAACGGGGGTTGCTCTTGACATATTCCGAGAAGCCGATGGAGTCCAGGGTTTCGGAGGTGCTGTCGAATATTTCCGCCCCTTCTGGGACCATCTCCAGCAGCTTTTCCATGGCCGCCTGGCCCGATGGGACAAGCACAGCCTCCATGCCACGGGCGGTCAGGGCCTCCACCGTTCGTTGGATTGCCGGGCCATCGGCCAGCCGTCTTGACTCAACTATCGCCATGGCATCGAACCCCCAAGGCCGTCACGTGAATATGCCCTCACCGCGGCCTGCCCAGCATTCGCTGCGCCATTTCGGTGTCGATGCCCCGCGGCCACTCCCGGTGGGAAGGATCGCTGATTCGGATCACCAGCGGCGGACCCAGCTCGTCCACCTCCATGCGAATCACATCCCCGTCCTGAACCGCGCCTATCTGCTGGTGATTAACGCCGGTGGCGATCACGTCCCCAGGCTCCAAGGTGGTTATCTTGGAAAATTCCGAGATCAGCTCGGGAATCTTGTGGGCCATGTCGCTGGTGGGAAAGTCGTGGCGGGGGTCGTCGTTGTTCCAGAGCCTGATTTGCAGGGCATGGGGGTCGGGAATCTCGTCGGCGGTGACCAGCGCCGGTCCCATGGGTGCAAAGGTGTCCCAGCATTTGCCCAGGAAAAAGCTGTTCCCCACGGCCCCCTGTAACCCCCGAGCGGACATATCGAGAAAATTACAGTAACCGAAAACGTGGGACATCGCCTCTTCTTGACTCACCTTGGAGGCTTTCTTTCCAATCACCAAAGCCAGCTCCGGCTCGTGGTGGAACACCGAGGCAGCTACCGGCGGCAGCTCGCAGGTATCGCCGGTGCCTATCACCGCGTTGGGCGCCTTGAGAAACGCGTCCAAAACCGCCGGCTCCCGTTGGCCGAACTCCAAATAGTTAACCGCCGCGCAAATGAGCTTGGAGGGCCGGGGCACCGGGGCGCGGAGCCGAACGCTGCCTATCGGCACTCCATGTTTCCCACTTATAGCGGATTCGATCTTCGGCTTAAGCTCGTCCCAGCGGATGATGACCTCTTCGATCAAATCCTGGGGCCGGCGGAACTTAAGGCCCTGCAGCGCGTCCATGGCGTCCACCACGTGGCCATCTTGGACGACGCCTAGCTGAAATTCGTTAAAAAGTACCAGTTTCATGTCCTGTACCTCGTTATAATCGGGGACATTATGGTAGGTTTCGGTCTCGCCGAATCCGAGCACCCGGAAACCGCCCGCAGTGTAGCATAGTTGACTTGGCCCATCAATAATTCGGGAGCCCGGCGCCGAGCCTATGCTACAATACCCTAGCTACAAGACCGTCGCTACAATATCGTCGGGCCAGGAAACACAGGGGGCGTCTATGGACTTCGGCATATTCACTATGTTCAGCACCCGGGAGGGCAACACCCAGGCCCAGGTCTTCAAAGAGTGGTTCGACTTGGTCCAGGTTGCCGAAGACACGGGCATCGACACCTTCTGGTTGGGCGAGTCCCATTTCCGCCCCAATCGCGCCATGCTGTCATCGCCCTTGATCGGCGCCGCAGCGGTGGCCTCCCGCACCAAAAGAATGGGGGTGGGGCTGGCGGTCCAGGTGCTGCCCCTGGCCAACCCTCTCCGAGTGGCCGAAGAGGCCGCCATAGTGGACCACATCAGCGAGGGCCGCTTGGTATTCGGCGTGGGTAGAAGCTCCTTTATCGAGTCCTACCAAGGCTACAACGTGGACTACGGCGACAGCAGGGCCCTGTTCTTGGAATCCCTGGAGGTTATCCAGAAGGCATGGTGCGAGGAAAGCTTCTCTCACCAGGGGCAGTTCTACAGCTTCAACAACGTGACCGTGACGCCAAAGCCCTACCAGACGCCCCATCCTCCCATTCGCGTCGCGGTGGAGAGCCGGGAAACCTTCTCCATCGTCGGAGACCTGGGTCTGCCAATCTTTATCCGGCATCAGATGGACGTACCCGAGCTGCGGGAGCTACTGAACGAGTACCAAGAGCGGCGGCATGCGGCGGGATTTTCCGGTCCCAACGACGTGATATTGCAACTGGCGATGTACGTCGCGGAGACCGACGAACAGGCTCGCCGGGAGCCCGAGGCGAGCACCATGCGCCAGCGGCGGCTGCTAGCGGAGTCTTTGGGTAACGCCGCCGACCAGGAAGCCTACGAACGGCTGAAGCGCATATCCGAGACAACCTACGAGGATGTGCTGACCAGGGTCGCCTACGGCAGTCCGGAAAGGGTTGTTGAACGCTTCCAGGAGTACCAGGAGGAGCTGGGCATAACCGGCGTGTCGCTGGACGTGAACCCGGGAGGCCAGGTCCCCTACGACCAGGTGGTCAAGTCCATAGAACTGCTCACCGAGAAGGTTATCCCTGCCTTCAAGTAATCCGGCCCGTCCTGGCCCAGACAGGCGTGAAGCCAAAACCCAGTACGTATAGAATATATATCAGCACGGAGGGATGGCCGAGCGGACGAAGGCGGCGGTCTTGAAAACCGCTATACGGGCAACTGTATCGTGGGTTCGAATCCCACTCCCTCCGCCGTATTACTTCTGGGACACCTTCGCGGGCCTGCCACGGCGCCTTCGACACCGACCGGCGGTCATGTGCGCCGAGCGACCTGCCCGTCCCACTCGCTCAGAGGCGCGCAGTGCCAGCGCCAGTTCTCGTCCTGGCGCCCCATTCCGGCCAGTGCC
>JADFFS010000003.1 GCA_022568195.1 Chloroflexota bacterium
CCGGTACCATGATTGACTTCCTTCTCGAGCCCTGGGAGTTCGCTTTCATGCAGCGGGCTTTCCTGGCCGCCGCCTTGGCCGCCCTGGTATGCGCCCTGGTGGGCACCTTCGTAGTTCTCAAGGGAATGGCGTTCATGGGCGACGCCGTGGCCCATTCATCTCTGGCCGGGATGTCGGTGGCCTACCTTTTCGGTGGCAGCGTTTTCTGGGGAGCGCTGGCGTGGGCGGTCCCGGCCTCCCTGCTGATTACCTGGATCAGCCGCCGAGCCAATCTGCGTCTGGACACCTCCATCGGTATCATTTTCGCCAGCGGATTTGCTCTGGGCATCATCCTGATGAGCCGGGCCAGCGGCTACACCGCCGACCTGTTGGGCCTGCTATTCGGCAACGTGCTGGGTGTCTCCTGGAACGAGATCGCGTTGATCGGCGCGATTGCCGGCGCGGTATCGCTGTTGGTGCTAGCCTTTTACAAGGAGTTGTTGTTCACTTCTTACGACGCCACCATGTCGGCAGCCTCCGGAATCCCGGTGCGTTTTATGCAGTACCTGCTGCCAGTACTGGTGGGGGTGACCACCGTTGCTTCTCTCAAAGCAGTGGGCATCGTTTTGGTGCTGGCCCTGCTGGTAACTCCCCCGGCCACCGCCGCTCTGCTGGCCCGGAGGCTACCCGCTATCATGGCCTACAGCGTAGTGATAGGGTTAGCGGCCACGGTGGCCGGCCTGTACCTGTCGTTCTACGCCGACCTGCCATCCGGGCCCAGCATCGTCATGGTAGCCACCGGATTGTTTATCGCAGTCCTGCTTTTCTCCCCGTCCAAAGGTCTTGTCTGGAACCTCCGCAAGGAGACACCGGTTCCGTCGGGCGAGACGGCCGGTTAGGACCGGGAAAACCCTTACGGACGGTCCTCCGCCGGCGGTGGTAGAATTTACCCCCGGACGCCACCATTCTCAGCCCGACATCGACGTTACGGGACCCCACGGCGGCGTCCCAAATCTTCAAGACGGGAAAATAAGCCATGTATGACCTCAACGGCAAAGTCGCCATCGTCACCGGAGCAGGGGGACGCCACGGGATCGGCCGGGCCATTGCTTTACGCCTGGCCCAGGAAGGCGCCGACGTGGTAGTCACCGACATCCAGCGCAGTCTGGACCATATGCGCCCCGCCGACCGCCAGGCAGGCTGGCGGGGATTGCCCAGCGTGGTGGAGGAGATCGAGGCACTGGGACGCCAGGGTTTGGGCTTGTACTCAGACGTCTCCGACAGCGCTCAAGTCACCGACATGGTTGGCCGCACCCTGGAGCAGTTCGGCCGGATAGACATTCTGGTAAACAACGCCGGCTCTCAACCGGGGCCCGACCGGGTATTGGTGGTGGAGCTGGAGGAATCCGCCTTCGACGAAGTGATGCGGGTAAACGTCCGTGGTACCTATTTGTGCTCCAAGGCGGTGGCCCAGCACATGATTGGGCGGGGCGGTGGCGGCAAGATCATCGTCATCTCTTCGGGGGCGGGCAAGCGGGGAAGGGCCAGGTTCGCCGCCTACTGCGCGTCCAAGTTCGCCCTGATCGGATTCACCCAATCCCTGGCTCAGGAGCTGGGTGAACACAAAATCAACGTCAACGCCATCTGCCCCGGCCTGGTGGACACCGAACGCACCGACTTCATCGCGGCGGCCCTGGCGCCCGAGGGTCAGTCGGCGGAGGAGCACCGGGTGCTGATGATCCGTGAGCGGTCGGAGGCTATTCCCCTGGGAAGAGTGGCGGCAGGCGAAGACATCGCTCGCACGGCCGCGTTCCTGGCCTCCAGCGAGTCGGACTACCTGACCGGCTTGTCCATCAGCGTCGCCGGCGGCTCCGAAATGAGCTGACCCAGCCCCGCCGTAGCCGGCAGCAAAATAAAACTCCCCCAATATCCCCTTTTAGACCTTCTAACAATACTGGCCAGCGTCATTCTGAGAGCAGCGAAGAATCTCCCTCGGGGGCCGGACATGGTGCGACCTCCACTGGGGAGATCCTTCGTTCCTGCGGTCCTCAGGATGACATGATGGGAGTATTGTTACAGCCTTCTAATCGGGTACTGGGGGATTTCTTTTAATGGCGATTTCCACCAACAATCGCCACACACCGCCGCCTTCTCCGCATCACGTGCGTGTAGAATTAACCGGAGGAGGGCAGTTATTGATGTTCGGCCGCCTGCGGTTTCCTGGTAGACCGTCTCCGCCCCAGGGCGGCGCGGCTCAGTCTGCAACATCGCACCAGCCCGTTCACTCCCACGGCGCGGTAGACGCAGCGATATTCGCCAGCCAACGGGGAATTTGGGCCACCAAGGTGTCCTTATTGGCGTTGCTGGCCACTGCCGCCATCCAGGTAGTTGTCTTCCTGGCTACAGGGAGCGTGGCCCTTTTGGCAGACACCGTGCATAATGTGGGTGACGCCGCCACGGCTGTACCATTATGGATCGCGTTTGTCCTGGCCAAGAAGCTGCCGACCCAGCGGTTCACCTACGGTCTGGGGCGGGCCGAAGACCTGGCCGGCTTGCTGATCGTTGCAACCATCCTGGTTAGCGGCGCCATAGCCGGGTACGAGTCCATCCGCCGCTTGTCCGACCCGCCGGAAGTCAACTTCATCTGGGCCGTGATAGCAGCGGGAGTGGCGGGATTCTTCGGCAACGAGGCGGTGGCCCTTTTCCGCATCAAGATCGGCAAAGAGATCGGCAGCGCCGCTCTGGTCGCCGACGGGCACCACGCCCGGGTGGACGGGTTAACCAGCCTGGCCGTGGTGTTGGGCGCCTCCGGGGTGTGGCTGGGGTATCCTCTGGCCGACCCCATCGTGGGTCTGTTGATAACCGTCGCTATCGTCCGCATCGGCATCCAGTCCGGCAAGTCGGTCCTGGGCCGCCTGCTGGACGGCGTGGAGCCGGAGGTCATCGACGAGGTGCGGCACACGTCCCTGGATACTCCGGGAGTGGAGGAGGTGGCCGGCGTGCGAGTCAGGTGGTTGGGCCACCGCCTTCTGGCGGAAGTCAACATTGCCGTGCAGCCGGACCTATCGGTGGAGCGGGGGCACCAGATCGCCCAGGAAGTGAACGACCGGTTGATCGACCACCTGGTTTACCTTTCCAGCGCAACCATCCACGTTTACCCCGCGGGAACACCCGGAGACGGGCACCACTGCTGAAGAACCTTTGAAAAACCTTGCGGCGTTCTGGTTCACCAATAGGCGCCGTTTCGGTTTAGGACTATGAAGTTACCAGCAAAACCCTTGGAGGCCTGATATGGACCTAGAGCGCTCGCAGGTGGAGCACATTGCCCTGTTGGCCCGCATCGGCTTGACCGATGAAGAGGTGGAGCTGTTCCGGGAGCAGCTCTCCCACATCTTAGAACAGTTTGCGGTGCTCCAGGAGTTGGATACCACCGGCGTTCTGCCCGCCGGTCACGCCGGGGAGCCGCCGGGGCTGGCCGGGGTCATGCGCGATGACTCTCCAGAGGACTCCCTGGACCATGAGGATGTGATGAGGAACGCGCCTCGCCGGGAAGGCGAATTTTTCCGCGTCAAAGTGGTTTTGGAAGAGTAGCCATGCCGTCTGATTCCGGGCCCCTGACCATACATGAGGCGAGAGGCAAGCTGGACCGGCGGGAAGTGACCTCCGTTGATCTTACCCGGTCCTATCTGGACCAAATCGGCCGGGTGGAAGACAGGGTCAAGGCCTTCATCACCGTTACCGGCGATCTGGCGCTGCAGCAAGCCCGCCAAGCCGACCAGCGGATTGCATCGGGAGACGCCGGTCCGCTTACCGGGGTCCCGGTGCAGGTCAAAGACGTCATCTGCACCAAGGACGTGCTAACCACCTGCGCCTCCCGCATGCTGGAAAACTACGTGCCGGTTTACAACGCCACGGTCTCGGAAAAGCTTTTCCAGCAGGGCGCTGTACTACTGGGCAAGGGAAACATGGACGAGTTCGCCATGGGGTCCTCTTGCGAGAACTCGGCCTTCTTTCCCACCCGCAACCCCTGGGACCTGGAACGGGTCCCCGGGGGCAGCAGCGGTGGCGGAGCGGCCGCCGTGGCCGCCGGCGAGGCTGTTTACGCCCTAGGGTCGGATACAGGAGGCAGCGTCCGGCAACCTGCCGCGATGTGCGGAGTCGTCGGAATGAAACCTACCTATGGCCTGGTCAGCCGCTACGGCCTGGTGGCCTACGCATCTTCACTGGATCAGATAGGTCCTATCACCCAGGACGTCACCGACTGCGCCTTGGTGCTGAACGCCATCGTCGGTTACGACCCCAGAGACTCCACGTCTTTGAACCATGACACGGCCGATTACACTGGCCAGCTCACCGGAGAGCTCCCCCGGCCGTCCCCCAACTCCAAGGGCGGCCAGCAAGGGGCAATCCGCGTGGGCGTGCCCGAGGAATACTTCGTCGAGGGAATGGAAGAGGGGGTTCGCCAGGCCGTGCTGGACGCCATAAAGACCCTGGAGGGACTGGGAGCGCCGGTCCAGCCCGTGTCGCTGCCCACTACCAAGTACGCCTTGGCCTGCTACTACGTCATCGCCCCTTCCGAATGCTCGGCCAACCTGGCGCGATACGATGGCGTCAAATACGGCTACTCCTTCCAGGACACCGATGACATGTGGCGGGCGATGGAGCTGACGCGCCAATACGGATTTGGTCCCGAGGTGAAACGGCGCATAATGCTGGGGTCCTACGCTCTGTCTGCTGGCTACTACGACGCGTATTATGTAAAGGCGCAGCAAGCCCGGACCCTGATCAGGCAGGACTTCGACCGGGTGTTCCAAGAGGTTGACATTCTGGTCACTCCTACCTCGCCGGTAGTGGCCTTTCCCTTGGGCGAAAAGACGGAGGACCCGGTGCAGATGTACCTGATCGACGTTTGCACGGTTCCTCTGAACATCGCCGGCCTGCCCGGCATCTCCGTGCCCTGCGGCTATTCCCAGGGCCTCCCGGTGGGGATGCAACTTATCGGGCCCCACCTATCGGAAGCCACCCTGCTAGGGTTGGCCTACGCCTACGAGCAAGCCACCCCGTGGCACAACGCCCGGCCGGATATTTAGGCGCCACGCAAAGGAATTTCTAAAGGATTTTCTATGGTTACCTAGCTCCGCCCTAATACCAGAACCTCTTGATTTAGCCGGTCGCCCAACCGGTCCTTTTCCACTTCAAGATCGTACCTGGCCTGCAGATTCAACCAGAACCGCTCTGAGGTGCCAAAATACCGCGATAGACGCAGCGCTGTATCGGCGGTCATCGAACGCTTACCGTGGACGATCTCATTAATCCGGCGAGGGTGGACACCGATGTCTTTGGCGACCCGGTACTGGCTGAGGCCCAACGGCCCCATAAACTCTTCTAATAGAATCTCTCCGGGATGGATTGGGTCTAATTTATCCTCGGTCATAACCATCTCCTAGTGATAATCGGCGATTTCAACGTCGTAGGCGTCCGCCCCGATCCAACGGAAGCAGACTCTCCACTGGTCGTTTACCCGGATGCTGTACTGTCCCTCCCGCACCCCCGATAGCCTCTCCAGCCGGTTCCCCGGCGGCACCCGCAAATCTTGCAGCACCTCCGCTGCATCTAGCACGGCCAGCTTGCGTTGCGCGTTACGTTGTATATCCGGTGGAAGCCTCCGAGACCTCTCCCTGTGGAATACTCTCTCGGAGTCCTGGTCACGAAAGCTTAATATCATCCCAGGTTTATAATAACGTAGTACACTAATAGCGGCAAGCGTTATTACAGTATTCCAAAGGACAAGGAATGCGGCAGCCCCTTGGCCCGGCACTTCCCCGGTGCTAGAATTGGCCCCAGGAGGATGAGACCGATGCAGATGCAGCGGAGCAAGGTCAAGGACATATTGGGCCGGGAGACCGCCGGCGGTGACGTGCTGGTTCAAGGCTGGGTCAAAACCAGGCGCACGTCCAAATCGGTGTCCTTCATACAGGTCAATGACGGCTCCAGCCTGAGCGACATCCAGGTGGTGGCCGATGATACCCTGCCCAACTACCAGGTCATCGAGTTACTGACCACCGGATGCAGCGTGTCCGTCACCGGCACCCTGACCGATTCGCCAGGCAAAGGGCAGCGGTACGAGATCCAGGCCACGTCGATAGAGGTGCATGGCCTGGCCGACCCCGAGACCTATCCCCTGCAAAAGAAGCGCCACACGGTGGAGTTCCTGCGTGAGATTGCCCACCTGCGGCCCAGGACCAACACCTTCGGCGCCATGGCTCGGGTGCGAAACTCTCTGGCCTACGCGGTCCACACCTTTTTCCAGGAACGGGGGTTCGTCTTCTTGCAGGCGCCCATGATTACCGCCAGCGATGCCGAGGGCGCCGGAGCCATGTTCAGGGTAACGACCTTGGACCTGGAACACCTTCCAATGAAGGATGGCTCGGTCGATTCGGAAGAGGACTTCTTCGGGAAGCCCACGTTTCTGACCGTCAGCGGCCAGCTTGAGGCGGAAATATTCGCCCTGGCCTTGTCCGACGTCTACACCTTTGGCCCCACATTCCGTGCCGAAAACTCCAACACCTCTCGCCACCTGGCCGAGTTCTGGATGGTCGAGCCGGAAGTGGCTTTCTGCGATCTGGACGGTCTGGCCGAGCTGGCCGAAGATTTTTTGAAGTACATTTTCGCCCATGTGCTGGAAAATTGCCGGGAAGACATGGAGTTCTTCAACCGCTGGTTTGAAAACAGCGCCATTTCCACCCTGCAAACCATCGTGGACTCCAGCTTTGAACGGTTGACCTACACCGAAGCAGTGGACCTCTTGCAACGGTCTGGGGAGAGCTTCGAGTTCCCGGTGCAGTGGGGCATGGATCTGCAATCAGAGCACGAGCGTTATCTGACGGAAAAGAAAATAGGCAAGCCTATAATCGTCACCGACTACCCCAAGGAAATCAAAGCCTTCTACATGCGCCTCAACGACGACGGCAAGACCGCCAGGGCAATGGACGTGCTGGTACCCCGCATCGGCGAGATCATCGGCGGCAGCCAGCGTGAGGAGCGCCGGGACCTGCTCCTGGAGAGGCTGCGCCAGTCCGGGTTGGACGAGAGCAACTACTGGTGGTACCTGGACCTTCGCAGCTACGGCACGGTGCCCCACTCCGGCTTTGGCCTGGGGTTTGAGCGCACCGTCCAGTTCGTCACCGGCGTGGCCAACATCCGGGACGTTATCCCCTTCCCCAGGACGCCAAAGAGCGCGGAGTTTTAGCTCCTTTATGGCAGCCCACAGGGCAGCTCCCTCGGAAAACGCTGGCCGTCCCGTGCCCACTGCCCAAGACTTAGCCCTAGCCTTGGGCCGCGATAGCCCCATCTACCAGCAAACCTTTACCCAGCTTCTCGAGCTATTCCGTCAAGCCCAAGGCACCCCAGGGGTGGACCTACGCTATCGGGAATGGGCAGTTTACCTGTCGGCAGCGGTCCCGTCTGTTGAGTGCAGCGAAGAGTTATTCGTCAACCACACCTATTTAGCTTTGGTAGCCCGGCTTGTTGCCCGTTATTTCCTCAGCCCCGGTGCACCGGTCAGCGGCGCCGAAGAGTTGGCCCACATAATCGACGGAGACTACTTTCGAGAGCAGGGCATCGACAACTACATAGAAGACGATTTTTTCACCTGGCTCCTGATTCCGGATATCGTCGCGTCGGGCGAGTCCGGATTGAAAACGATGGGCTGGTTGGCGAACGCTCTGGCATCCTACGACTTCAGCCGAACTCCGCCGGGCCTGCTTACCGGGTTGTACCATCAGCTCACCGGTGGCCCTCCCAACGGTCCGAGCCCCGGGGACATCCATACACCCTACTGGCTGGCTGAATACGTCCTGCAAGAGGAGCTGGGTCTGGGAACCGATGGGGAACAGAGCGTTTTGGACCCTTGCTGTGGGCCCGGGACCTTCCTGGCCGCTGCCGTGCGTTTGCACGCGGAGCGTCTGGCCGGCGAGGGCCAGGACGATTTCGATAGCCTGCTTCACATTCTTGACCGGGTAATGGGGATGGACATACATCCCCTGGCGGTAACCGTGGCTCGAACCAACTACCTGCTGTCCCTTGGCAGTCTGGTGCAAGGGGTCCACGTGCCCGTGTTGCTCCCCGTGTACCTGTCAGGTCCCATCGCTACAGCCAGGAACCCCGGATCATCGGTGCTCTCCAACGGCGGGCCGGAACCGGTGTACACGTTTCACACGGAAACCCGGGAAGAGATGTTCCAGGTCCCCGATAGCGTCGCCTCCAACCTGGAGAGCCTGGACTGGTTGTTCGCCAGGTTGCCCAATTATCTCCGTGGAGCTGAAACGCGGGGCTCCAAGGGAGACGATGAGGCAGCCCAGGCAGTCCTCAACGCGTACTACAACTACCTGGTGGCGCCCAAGCTCAGGACGCCCATTCCGGAGCCTTTGAGCAGGTTTGCCGCCGATACGATGGTTGCCACGGCAGCCAAGTTGATCAACCGCTACCTGCAAGGCGCCGGTCTATTCTGGCCTTTTATCCTCAAGAATCTGCCGGCATCCGTGTACATGGCCCGGCGAAAGTTCGACTTGGTGGTGAGCAACCTGTGCCAACCGGTCACCGCAGAGGCTTCAGGTTCAGGAAAAGAAGACCGGCTGGGTCCAACCGCCGCCGCCAGCGGAGGCGAATCTGGCCGGGAAGCCGAGATATCCCCGGGTGATGACCCGGCGGGTGATCAATGGAGCGAGTACACCGCCCTCTACCTGAATGACGCCGGGCGCACGGCCTTGATAATGCCGTTTGACGCCCAAGCTTCTGGCGTGTCCGGCGCAGTCACGGGATACAAGTCCCAGGCAACGCCGCTATATCAAAGGGCGGACAAGGTAGTAGACCTATCCGGCGTGGATGGGCTATCCAGCCCGCCCTACTGTGTGTTGATCGGTAATAAGAGCCTCGCCAGCCTCCAACCGGCTTCGACCACAACGTTAAAAGGCACGGCGCCATCCGACGACGCCCGGTGGGAACAGGCCAGGGAGCATGTAACGATAGTGGATGAGGGGCCTCTGACTTTGCCCGACTAATAAAACCACGCCGTGTTCATTCGACAATGTCAGGCGGCGTACCTTCGGTTGACGCCTGGAGAGCGGCCCGAATATAATGGGGCGAATTCGTCGGCGCCCAGCTAGCCAGGGAAGGAGACTCGATGACGACGCAAGAAGCTGTTTTGCACCCGCCCGCCATCATCGCGGAACTGAAAAAGAACAATATCAGCCACGTGGTCTGGCTGCCGGACAGTGAGACCAACTTTATGTACCAGCTCCTGCAAAATGAGCCGTCCTTGGACCTGGTGCCGGTGTGCCGCGAAGGCGAGACCATGGCCATCGCCGCCGGCTTGTGGGTCGGGGGCAAAAGGCCCGTGGTGCTGATTCAAAACACGGGAATATTCGAGTCAGGAGACTCCATCCGTGGGTTGGGTCTGGACGTAAATCAGCCCTTGGTGATGCTGATCGGCTATCGGGGCTGGAGCCGCCACGGGATAACCACCGACTCGGCCGCCCGGTTTATCGAGCACATTCTGCACGCTTGGGGCATCAACTACTACCTGATTGAGACCGACGAAGACGCCGTCCGCATCACCACCGCCATCGAGGAGGCCGAGCGCACCCGCAAACCTGTAGCGGTCCTGGTGGGCACCGAGTTCGGCGCCTAATCAACCCGGCCTAAACAACCCGATAAGAGGAATTCAATAAATGATCAACAACACCGACGCCGTAAAGCTGCTGGATAGCAAGCGCGACGATTCGGTCTTCGTCGCCACCATGAACGCCAACAACGTGGGGTTCGGCTTGCCCAGCGTCACCACCAATGAACCGTTGGACTTCCCCATTTCCGGAGCCATGGGCAAGGCCTCTTCTGTGGGCCTGGGCTTGGCTCTGGCCCAACCCGGCCGCAAGATCATGGTACTGGACGGGGACGGCAGCCTGCTGATGAACCTGGGTACCTTGGTCACCCTGTCCAACAAGGCCCCAAAAAACATGTACCACTTCTTGTTCGACAATGGAGTCTATGCTGTAACCGGCGGCCAGCCGGTCCCAGGCGCTGACCGGGTCCAGTGGGAGGACATGGCCAAGTCGGCAGGCTACGCGGCGACGTTTTCCTTCGACAACCTGGAGGACCTCACCACCGGCATCGACCAGGTTTTGGCCTCACAGGGCCCAGTGTTTATCCACCTGTCCATCACCCCGGAAATCGAGAACACTCCTGTAGCCGACAGGCCACGGGCCACTCGCAGCGTCCTGACCGCCTTCCGGGAGTTGCCCGCCGCACTGGGTAAAAAATAATTACAAGACCTAAACGGCGCGAACCCGCTGGCGGGTCGTACTTGGACCCTCCAGAAAGCCAAATGCGGAGCGATGGCTTGAACTTCGCCTCCGTCCCTCTTATATTGAACATCGGACTTTGGTGATGCCACCCCATGCCATACTGGTCACTTTGGTTCGGGGTCTGCTCGGTAGGTTACTGACCTACGGCGCCTTGGCCCTGGGGTTCTGGCTGCTCTTCCAAGGGTTTTCCAAGCCCAGTGTCCCGGCGGGGCTTTTGGGAGGAGCAGCGATTCTGGGCGGCATGTATTTTATGGTCGTGGTGCGTCGTTCCACCGGATCAGGCCCCGCGACAGATAAACCCGGCGACAAGGAGGACAACCCCAGTGATTCCTTCGATGGAAGCGACCAAGGCGATTAACTACCACCGCAAAGATGCGTTGGTGGTGGCAACTTCGGCGGCGTTGCGGGAGTGGAACGTGGTGTCCGAACAGCGCAATTTGGACATCGATTTGAGCGATTGCATGGACCGCGCGCCTGCCGTGGGACTGGGTTTGGCTTTGGCCCAGCCCGATAGCAAGGTCCTGGTGCTGGACTGCGACGCCACCCTGCGCACCGACCTGGGGGGCTTGGCCACGATTGGGGAGTCCAAGCCGGAAAACCTGGTGCACTTTCTGTTCGACGACGCCACCCACATTTCCACCGATGGAATACCGATCAGAGGACTGGACAACATAAACTGGCTGTCCATGGCCGAGGGCGCTGGCTACGTCAAGCTATACCAGTTTGACGCTCTTGAGGAGTTTCTAATTGGCCTCGAAGAGGTCATGGTTCAGGAGGGGCCGGTGTTTGTGCTGGTGAAGGTGTATAGGGAACCCGAGCTGCTTCCTTTCCCTGAACGAACCATGGCCGAGAGTTGGAGCTCCGTGAGGGAAGCCCTGCTGGCCCGCTCGCAAAGCGAACCCGCCCCCGAGTAGCTGAAAACCCGCAGAATTAATGGGTCGGTCCGCCTATGGGCCCTTCAGCCTGCCAGTCCGAAATCCCGTTTCGCAACGTAACTCGACGTAGCGCAATTGGTGGCTCGACGGCATCACAAGAAACGGGGGCAGCGCTGCCCGTTGGTGCTGAGGTTGTGTGGGAGGCCTAAGGCGACGAATACCGACAACAATTGCCGCTCAGGCCGATGAGGCCCGGTCTCCCTCGCAGGGACGCACTAGAATCTGGCGGGCCACGTTATAACCGATAGAAACTCGGTTGTCCGCCGCCGCCACCATCATTACTCCCAAGTAGGGCGTCGCCTCGACCACATTGATGTCGTTTTCCGGGATAATCCGCGAGACCGTCAGGAACTTTAGTAGTTGCTCATCCTCTTCGGGCACCCGGTCTATGATGTAGGTCACGCCGGTCGACGCCTGGTCCAGGGTCAGTGCGTCGAAAGGCACCCGTGGCGTGCCGGTGCCAGGGATGGGACGGCCGAAGGGAGACTTGGTCGGGTGGCCCAAACGCTCCATTAGCTTTTCTTGAAACTCTTGGGACATACCATGTTCCAGCCGGTGGGCCTCTATGTGGGCTTTGTGCAGGTCCATGCCCAGCAGACGCACCACCAGCCACTCTGCCAGCCGATGCCTTCGGGCAATGTCCTCACCACCCTCCGTGCCCTTCTTGGTCAGCCGTATTCGCTTGTCCTGGCCGATCTCCACCAGCCCCTGCCGCTGCATGCGCCTGACCATTCCCGCGACGGAAGGTACCGAGGTGCCCAGTCCTTCGGCTACCGGCAACTGGCGCAGAGAATCGGTGAGCTGAGTGGTGGTGGGAATCTCCGAGTCTTCCCACAGCTTGTATAGACAGAGCAGGTAGTTCTCGGTTCCCGGAGAAAGTCGTTCGGGGGACGAATCCTGGCCGGTTGAGTCCGAAGATTGGCTGGTTTTGCGTGTTCGAGGCATGGCGCTTCCCTACCAGCTTTCTAGCATCATCGGACAGCTACGGCCAAGCGTTGGGCCTTAGCCAGCAGCCCGCCCGTCCACGAAAGGACGCAGGGTGTGGCCGTGTCGTAGGCCGATAGACACCGGAGTGCCCAACGGCAACTCGTCGATGTGGGAAAGTAGGCAACGTACGGAATGGCCCGACGGGAGCTCTACCCGGTAAAGGTAAAAGGCTCCTTGGAACTCTCGGGCAACTATTTTACCTTGACCGTCAGCTGATGGTTGGCATTCCAGACAGTCGGGCCGGATCATCACTTCCAGCGAACCGTCTGGGACAGCCGCGGTCCGTCCATTGGGCGATCCGTGCTCCGAAGGAACCGGCCAGGTTACCGCCCCAATTTCCGTCTCCAGCCTGCTTCCCTCGACCCAAGCGGGAATGAAATCAACCATACCTACGAACTGGGCCACAAAGCGGGTGGCCGGACTGTGGAAAATCGCCTCGGGCGTATCGGTTTGCTCGATGCGCCCGTTGTTCATCACCGCTATGGTGTCTCCCACCAGCAATGCTTCCTGCTGATCGTGAGTGACGAATATGGCGGTGACCTGACTGGCGCGCAGAATGGCCATCACCTCTTCCCGCACCTGCTCCCGAAGCCTGGGGTCAAGGTTAGAAAAAGGCTCGTCCAGCAATAGCACTTGCGGCCGGGGCGCCAAGGCCCTGGCCAGGGCTACCCGCTGTTGCTGTCCACCGGAAAGCTCGTGAGGCATACGATAGCGCAGGCCGGCCAGGTCAACCAGAGCCAAAACCTCATCCACCCGTTGGGCCCGGCCATTTCCGCGGGCCAAACCGTAGGCGACATTCTGCTCCACCGTGAGATGCGGGAAAAGCGCTCCCTCTTGGAACACCATCCCGACCTTGCGTTGCTCCGGCGGTACTGAGAGCCCCTGCTGGCTGACCGTCCTCCCGGCGACGGAAATGGTGCCCTCATTGGGCTCCTCGAATCCGGCGATCAGGCGTAGCGCGGTGGTCTTGCCGCACCCGCTGGGACCCAACAAGGCCAAGACCTGACCGGGTTTGACCGTCAAGTCAAACTCGGCGATGGCCACCACGTCCCCAAACCTTTTGACAAGACCCCGGCACTCCAGCGCCGCCGCCTCGGATGACTCTGCCTGCGGGCGGGGATTCTCCCTCACGTTTCGCGCTCCAAACATTGATCGGATAGCCTGTCGCCTGGGTATCGTATATGCTTATTTATTATATCGCCTAGCCTTAACGATAACCAGTGTATCCACCGCGTTTTGCAATGTCAATAGACGATCGATTGATTTCTCCTTAGCTACCTCTATGGCGTCGCCACGGCACGATACCTCGGGGCAAGGACGGATTCTTAGGCAGGAACGGCCTTCCTAGCACCGCTTCTCGACCCCACCTGGAGCCCGCATTTCCCGTTAGCGAATTCCAATACCGGTATATGCTTGCACAAACTATGTATACGCGTTAAATTATTATTAGGCTACCTTTACCCGCCGGCGGTGGCCAGACGTTAATCGCCCATAACAATTGGGATTGGGACGATCGCACCACCACCAGTGGGAGACCGAGTATTCGGAGAGACGCGAGATTCAATGCTACTATCATCTACCCCATCGTTCTTGTTCAGCGCAATGCTTCCGGTTGGGTTACGGGCGGGGAAAATTTGTGGGTGGCTTATAATTACCCTGCTCGTTGGAATTTCCCTGGCCGCTTGCACCGGGGACCTGCCCCAAGAGGTTTCTGTGGATCCAGGCGTAGACACAGACGTGGTGAAGGTGTCTCAGCCCGCGGGGAAACTGACAATCTACTCCGGACGCAGCGAGTCTCTGGTCGACCCCATCATCCAGCAGTTCAGCGGAGCCACTGGTATAGAGGTAGCGGTGAAATACGCCAACACGGCCCAGCTGGCGGCTACCCTCTTGGAGGAGGGAGACAATACCCCCGCGGATGTGTTTTTCGCCCAAGACCCCGGCGGCTTGGGGGCCGTTGAACCCATGTTGGCCGAACTCCCCGAGGAGATTCTAAGCACTGTGCCGGCCTGGGCCCGCTCTCCCGTCGGCAAATGGGTGGGCATTTCTGGGCGGGCGCGGACCGTGGTATACAACACCGAAAAACTGACGGAGTCGGACCTGCCCGACGACATGTTTGGATTTACCGACCCCAAGTGGAAGGGCCGCATCGGATGGGCGCCCACCAACGCATCCTTCCAGACCATGGTCACGGCGATGCGTTTCCTTTGGGGTGACGACAAGACCACCCAATGGCTGAAGGGCATTCAAGCCAACGATCCCAAAGTCTACCCCAAGAACACGCCTCAGGTCGCCGCCACCGCCGCCGGAGAGATCGACGTGGGATTCGTTAATCACTACTACCTGTTTCGATTCCTAGCGGAACAGGGAGAAGGGTTTACGGCACGCAACTACCACCCCAGGGCCGGAGGTCCGGGCGCAGTGGTTATGGTGGCCGGCGCCGGTATCCTGGCTACGTCCCCAAACAAGCAAGTGGCAGAACGATTTTTGCAGTTCATGCTGTCCCAGGTGGGGCAGCAGTACTTTGCCAGCCAGACATTCGAGTACCCCGTGGTCCAAGGGGTGAAAACGCCCAAGGTGCTGGTAGCTCTCTCGGAGATCAATCAGCCTACCATCCCATCGAAGAATTTGACTGACCTTCAGGGCACCCAGGACCTGCTGCGGCAGGCAGGGATAACCCCTTAACTATGCAGTGGGCCGGCACCCAGGGTCTCAGGTCTTTGAGGAGGGTTCTGGCCGCACCGGCCCGGGGTTGGTCGGAAAAACCGGGCAAGCCGTCTGTAGTCCTGTTGATTGCCGCACTTGCCGTGGCAGCTGCTTTGTTGCTGCCCACGACGTACCTGGTAATCCGAGCCGCCGGCGCGGGGTTGGAAACTTGGGAGCTTCTGTGGCGGGTCCGCATTCTGGAAATCCTGGTGCGCACCCTGTCCCTGATAGGAGCCGTTACCACCGCCTCGATCCTGTTGGCTGTGCCAATGGCTTGGTTGACGGTTCGCACCGACCTGCCCTTCCGAACGGCTTGGGCGGTGCTGGCAGCCCTGCCCTTGGTGATTCCCAGCTACGTGGCCGGGTTCATCGTGGTGGTGGCTCTAGGGCCCCGGGGAATGCTCCAAAAAATGCTGGACGGCCCTTTTGGCGTGGACCGCATCCCGGACATATACGGCTTCCCCGGGGCAACGCTAACCCTCACTCTTTTAAGCTATCCGTACGTGCTGCTCACCGTACGGTCCGCCTTTTTGCGCATGGACCCGTCTCTGGAGGAGGTCTCCAGGGGTCTGGGCCGCAACCCTTGGGCCACCTTCTTGGGCGTCATCCTGCCCTTGCTGCGTCCCGCCATCGCCGCCGGCGGATTGCTGGTGGCCCTGTACACCCTGGCGGATTTTGGGGCGGTTTCCTTGCTCCGCTACGAAACCTTCACGTGGGCGATCTTCCTGCAATACGAGTCCGCCTTGGACCGGGGCCTGGGCGCCGTCCTGTCTCTGGTGCTGGTGGGCGTGGCCTTGGCCATCGTGGCCGGTGAAATCCTCACTCGCGGGCGCTCCCGCTACTACCGTTCAAGTCCCGGGGCAGCCCGGTCCGTGGTCCGGGTTCGGCTGGGGAACTGGCGCTGGCCCGCTCTGACCTTCTGCGCCGCCCTGGTAGCCGCCTCGCTGATTCTGCCCATGTCCATACTGGTCTTTTGGGCAGTTCGGGGTATCGCTGCTGGAGAGCCTCTGCTGCTTTTGTGGGCGGCTGCCCGTAACTCCCTGTACGTTTCCGGCCTGGCGGCCCTGGCGGCGGTGGTCGCCGCCATGCCCATCGCCATCCTGTCGGTCCGGTATCCGGGCATGCTCAGCGGTCTGTTGGAGCGGACGGCCCACATAGGGTTCGCCTTGCCGGGGATAGCCATCGCCCTGGCCTTGGTGTTCTTCGGGGCCAACTACGCTCCAATCCTCTATCAGACCACCGGCCTGCTGATACTGGCCTACGTTGTATTGTTCATCTCCGCGGCCCTTGGGGCAGTCCGTGCCTCATTGCTGCAAGTGAGCCCCAACGTGGAGGAAGCCGCCCGGGGTTTGGGCCGGACGCCGCTAATGGTGTTCACCTCGGTGACGTTGCCCTTGGTACGTCCCGGCATCATATCGGGCGCATCGCTGGTCTTTTTACTGACCATGAAGGAACTTCCCGCCACTTTGATCCTGGGCCCCATCGGCTTCAAAACCCTGGCCACGTCCATCTGGTCGGCTGCCTCGGAAGCCTTCTTTGCTCAGGCCGCGGCTCCTGCCCTGCTGCTAATCCTGGTGTCGTCGGCGCCCCTGGCGTTTTTCATGCTCCGGGAGCGGAAGTAGACTATAATTCTTGGCGGGAGCCGAAGCATGCATCACTGGCAGGTAGGCGGGACCATCAACATCGGCTGGCCCGACTTCGGTGTTCCCGAGCGCGGCTATACCATCGTGGAGTACGAACAGTACGGCCAGGTCTTCCGCGCCCGGGTGACCGATGGTAATAAAGAGGGCGGCTTTCTGGTGGTTTACCAGTGTCCCGACGTGGTGCTGGAAATGCTGGCCGAGCAGGCCACCCAGGCCACCGGCATCAAGATAATTGTTTCCAATCTACGCTGTAGCATCGACGGGACCGTCTTGCGTAGCTTCGACTACGAATGGCGCCCAACTCCAGAATACGCCCACCGGCCGTCGGCGTTAACCCATGCCATCGCCGATTCCCTGGCAGCCATGCGAGGGCACCGGGACGACTGAACCTGGAGAGGCACATGGATGGGTCCCGGGGCACAAAATATCATTGAGGGGAATTTCAGATGACCAGTGATGCCAGCAACCTTGATCAGGACGCCAAAATATCTTCCGATGCCGTCTCGGTCCCATCAACCAACGTTTCCGTTTACGAGGCGCTCTATCGTCGCAGAATGTCTTGGCAATTGAGCAGCGCTCCGGTATCCAGAGAAACCATCGATCGTATGCTGGCGGCGGCTGTCTGGGCGCCCAACCACCGCCTGACGGAACCATGGCGGTTCTTCGTGGTGGACAAGGACAGCCCGGTGCGGCAGAAAGTAGCCGGCTTGGCTTACGAGTTCTCGATGCAGCGTAATAATAATCCCGAGCGTGCCGCGGCGGTGCGTAGCTCTGTGGCGGACCCACCCATCCTGATCTACGTTTACTGCGTGCCGGGGCCCAACGAAGACACCACCCAGGAGAACTACGCCGCTGTTTGTTGCGCCGCCCAGAACATATCTTTGGCTGGCGTGGCCGAAGGCTTGGCGGTCACCTGGGAGACCGGTGGCGCTACCCGGCACCCCCAGCTTAAAGCGACCCTGGGCGCCGAGGAAGATTGGACCCTGGCTGCCATGCTTTCCGTGGGTGTTCCGGAAGACAATCCCCAGGCCAGCCGCACCCCGGTCACGGCCTTTGCCCGGTGGGTCACCTAACACGCTGCTAACCGGCCAGTAGACTTGCCCACCGTTCCAGCGTTATTATTATCGCGGTCCGGGCTCGACGCGGGTACGACATTGCGGTCTATCGCGGACCTGCTGGGATCACAGCCGTATATGGGAATTCGACACTTGGACGAGGAGAGCTTTATGAAAAAAGTAACGATGCGCGATGTTGCCAAGACAAAGGCGGAGATGACCGGTGGCCTGATGACCGGGACTCAGGTCTGGCGGCAGGCCATTCTCCAACCGGAAGACAGCACCAACTTTAACTTCGCGATCGTGGCCTTCGACTCCGGATCGCGAAACAAGTTTCACAAACACAGCGGCGACCAGATCCTCATAATCACCGAGGGCACCGGCAAGGTCGCCACGGACAATGAGGTTTTGACTGTCAGTGAAGGCGACGTTGTGCTGATACCTGCGGGCGAGAACCACTGGCACGGCGCGCCCGACGACACGTCAATGGCCCACATCACCGTCACCGTCAAGGGCAGCCAGACGGAGCAGACCGAGGCCTGAACCCCTAGGGAAACGGCTGGCTCTAGAACCCGGACCTAGTAAAGGCTCCCGATGGCAACTGCCATCGGGAGCCTTTTTACGCCGGAAGGGGTCTTCCATCCTCAGACTGACAAAATCAGGACGGCCTAACACACGCCGGGCTAGTAGCATTTCAACTTGAAAACGACCAATGTCATTCCGACCGCAGGGAGGAATCTGAGGATGGGTGAAACGGCCCCACCCCAGATTCCTCGTCGCTTCGCTTCTCGGAATGACAGGTGGACAAAATCAGCCAATCCAACACAATCAACTCGACGCTGTAGTAGAAACGTGCGACAAGGCGAACACCCGATTTTACCAGTGAATTAGAATACCCTGTATCTAGGCGCCCGGGGCGTCTCCTCAGCCGGTCTGATCCCGTACCGAATCGGCGATCACACGGATGGTCTCCTCCAAGGATCGTTCCCGGTCCTTATTCTCCGGAGTTTCCTCACCCAGGGGCGAATCCCCGATGAGCCGGTACATATCGGTTACGCCGCGGAATATGTACGGCGTCAGACCCACACCGGCAAAGGTCGCTTCAATCTCCTGCATCTCGCTGACCCAGCGCCGGGCCTTGGATGGAACTCCAGGCAGACCGCGCTCCATCCTCTGCAACACCGCCGGCTGGCTTTCTTGGAATTGGGCCTTGAGTTGGTCCGACAATCCCAGAAGCTCGGCCGCCAGCAGCAATTCGGAATACAACGCCGACGACCCCTTGGTCATCGCGGCATAACACATCTTGATACCCGACGCTTGACCAATCTTATCCCCCATGACCCGGACATCCAGGCCGAAGTCGCGAAGCTCCTCCAACTCACCAGCGTGCTCGCCCGAGGCGTAGAAGCAGGGGCTGTAACTATCGTGGGGAGGACCGCCTATGATGCCCGCGTCGACAAACCTGGCCCCGGCGCTGGTGAGGATTGGTTCCATACGAAGGGTGGCTTGGGGAGCGATGGCGTTGCACTCGACAAATAAAAGGTCTGTGTTGGTGGCCCGCACGGCGTCAGCTACGGCTTGACACATGGCCGGTACGGCCTCGGACACTATTATGGAAAGGAGCACATCCGATTGGGTGACCATCTCTTCCAGGGTTGGAACATCCACGATCCCGGCTTCTTCCGACAATGCCCGGGTCCGCGGGCTTCTCCCGGCCAGGCACGTAATAACCCGGAGCTCGTGCTCCCGAAGCGTTCGCCCCACGGCGTGACCCATGTCCCCAGGACTCATTATCGCAACAGTCTCAATCGCCATTTATACGTCGTCCTTCTGTTTCGAGTTTGTCTTAAAACTTCTAAAAATACCGGCAACTGTCATTCTGATCCTTCAGCGGAAGGAGAAGAATCTCCCCTGGGGGCCGCACATGCTGCAACGCGGCTGGGGGAGATCCTACGTCCCTCCGGTCCTCAGGATGACATGATGGGAGTCTTGTTAGGTTATGTTAGCTAAATGGGCCCCGCATAGCCTCGGGTCTTGCCTCCAAGGGTGTATCCCGGTCAAAAAGACAGCCCGGGCCAAACAGGCCAGGGCTGCCGCAATGGGCGTTAACGCCGGAGTTGCCGCCCGATGGGCCAAATGGCCGGGCTTCTAGAAAAGTCCATCGACAAAGCCGATTTGGTACATCAAGAAGCCTCCGAAGATTATGCTCAACGTCCCCACGCCAAATTGAATCGCCCGGTTCAGGTTGGGCAACCGCCCGGCGGAAATCACGAAGGGAAGGCCGATCAATATGGTCATCACACCCATACTGAGCACCGAACCCAAACCGAACAGCAGGATGTAGCCCAATCCAGCCAAGGGTGACTCGATCGACGCCAGCACCAGCAGGGTCAGCGCGGCGCTGCCCGCAACACCGTGAACCGTTCCTACCAAATAGGACTTCTTTCGCAAGAAGGGCTTGCCGATGCCGTGTGCTTCGTGATGCTCAGGCCTATGTTCCGGGCTCTGGGCGTGGGAGTGAAAGTGCTGGTGGGCTGCTTCCTGGTGACCGTGGGCGTGCTGGTGCACCTTCTTCCGGCGGAAGCTGTAGATGACCTGGGCACCCAGAGCAACCAGCATAATACCTACGAAGAACTCGAACAGCAGGGCCATACGGTCAGGTATGGTTAAACGCAGGGCGATGATGACTACGCCGATGATCAGCAAGGTGGTGGTATGTCCCAGTCCCCAGGAGATACCCACCCAGAAAGACCTCAAGGGGTTCCTGTATTCGGAAACGATGGTAGATACGGCTACCACATGATCTGGATCCAACGAGTGCCGTATACCCAGGATTATGCCCAGTGCCAAAGCGGCGAAGAGCCCGAGTTCGGCCAGTTGCTCCTCCATTATTTCTCCTGGTTAAAGACCAAGACCCATCAGTGGTCTTGATCGTTGGCGGTATTATCGGCCCGGCATTTCGAGCAGATGCCGGTAATCGCGAAGTGTTCCAGGTCCGGCTCGAAATCGAAGTCCCGCACCAGCGTTGTGCGAAACTCTTCCAGGTAGTGGGGGCTCAAGTTGAAGGCCCCGTTGCACACCCGGCAGACCATATGGTGGTGCTTGCCGCTGGGGTCTGTCAGCTCGTAGTGCAACCGGTCGCCGATCGCCACCTCGGTTACCACCCCCAGGTCCTTGAACAGGTGGAGGGTCCGGTACACGGTGGCAATATCCATGTACGGGTAAGCCTCTTTGGACCGGCGGAAGACCTCGTCCACACCCATGTGGCCGTCCCCGCCGGCGACGATGGACAGGACCAACATCCTTTGGGGTGTAAGACGGTGCCCCTTGTCCCTGAGGGTCTCGATTGCTCGTTGGTGCTGAACCATGCAACTACCAGTTAATGCAACTATTCGCGATTACTTACTTTAGCATATAACCAATGGTTGTCAACACGTTTTGTGGTTTTGACCAAAACTGGCGCCGCAGACTGGGTTGACCCCTATTCTATCGGGGCGCCAAGTAGACCGTTTTAAAGAAGCCCGGGGTTTTGGAGTCCAGCATGTTCGGGTTTAGGCCGGGCACCGTGGTACGTCAGACACCCTCGCGTATGATGCCATACATATGCCGGTACAGCTTGGCGCCTTCTTTCGCCAGTTCCCAAAATCCGCCTTCGCTGACTGGGCGCACGTGCTCAAAGCCCAGGACCTCGGTATACCGGTAGTTACCTCGTTGTTCTAAGGCCTCGACCAGGCGTCGCGACTCCGCCGCCGGGACCAAGCGGTCGTTGCGGTCGTGCATGATCATCAAGCGAGCCTTGATATCTCCCACGTAGGCGCTGGGGGATATGCGGGTCATGTTGGCTCGGAAGTCCTCGGGCAAAGACTCGTAAATCTCTTCGGCGTTCTGAAAGGTGGTGCCGTCCAGTAACTGGCGAACGCGCTGCGACTCCGGCGATAGCCCTTCCAGGTCAGCCTGGGTGGACCGCCCGCCCTCCATGTACACCGTCCTCAAAACCTTTTGTTCCCGCGGGTCTTGAATGGTCTCGATCAACTCGTTGGCAAACACCCTGAGGGTCAGCTGGTCCACGTCCCACGGTGTGCTTTGCCCATGGTACTGCCGGGTCCTGCTGCTCACTTGCAGCAGCAGGTCTCGGGCATCGAAGTAAGGCCCGAAGGCGTTGAGGAACACCACGTCGTCGCGGATCCTGGGGTCGGCCGAGGCCACCAAGGCAAAGGACGCTCCCACGCAGAATCCCGCCATGCCGACCCGGTCCCCTTCCACGTAGTCCTGGGACTTCAGGTATTGAAAAGCCCAAACCAGGTTATCGATCTCGCCGGGGTCGATGTTCTGTTGCAGGGCCATGGTGGGCGACCAGTGGAACATGGTAACGAACCCGGCGCGGGACAGCGCGTTACCCAGGTTGACCACGTCCCTGTCGTCTCGCCCAGCGGCGTTCGCGCCCAGGAAAATAAGCACCGCTGCCCGTTGTTGGCCGTCGGGAATCCGGTAGATATCCGCCAGGCCGGTTCCCGTGGCCTGGGGATAGCTGACTTCCCGGCGCTGGGGTTCCTGGGTGAACCAAGACTGGGGTTTTACTCCCACCTCCAAAACCTGGGTCACGAAAAGAGCCGTGTGGAACCCGGCGCGTCCCTGGGGAACGAAGGAGACGAAGATGGCGAGGGCCGCCCCGATACCCACCAGCACTACCAGTGAGTGCCGTGTCCACCTGCCTACGAAACGTATCGTAACCATGCTATCCCAGGTAGGGGCACGGCATGCCGTGCCCCTACAATTAAACCTTGACCCGCCACATCATGCCCGCTGCTACGATTCTGGTGGCGGCCATGGCCAGGAAAACCACAGGCCAGGGGCTGCCGGTCATATCCAATATAACGCTGAACACCACCGCTTGCAGGCCGGCGTAGGCGTAACCGTGGGCGTCCAACAGCCCCGCCGCCGTCCCTGACATGCGCCGCCCCGCGATGTCGACCGCAACGGTGGAAATGGGAGATAGGCCCATGGACACTCCACCCACCAACAATAGCGCGCCTCCCAACGCCACGTTGAAGGGAGGCGCCAGCGCGATGCCAACCAACACTATGGCGCTGATTATGCAGGAGACGATCACCATGGGACGGCGGGCGCTGTGCAACAACCGGTCCGAGATAACTCCGGACACAGGCGGGGCGATCAAATAACCCAGGGGTAGCAATAGGGTCACCAGGATGGTCGACTCTATGGAAAGACCGCCCTCGGTAAAGTAATAGATGGGCACCCAGGTGGTGAGCCCATAGCGCACCACGTTTTCCAAGCCCTTGACGTGGCTGGCCAGTTGGAATCGGGGGTTGGACAAAAGCTCTCGATAGGGGCCCATACCCCTGAGCCGTTCCGGCGCCAACGCCTCTGGGGTGGCTGAAACCTCGTCATCCTCCACGTACTCGGGCAAGCCCAGGTCGCCGGGCCGGTCCCGGACCAATAGGAAAAACGCCACCCCCAGCACCGTGATAATCAACGGTGGGTAGCGAAACGCGGCCCTCCAGCCGAACTCGGCGCCCACGGTGCCCGAAACCCACCACATCAACAGCATGGCCCCACCGGTGGCGGTCCCAAGGATTCCCATGGCCATACCCCTGTCCCGGCGGGGCCACCATTGGGAAATCATGCTGATGCCCGGGCTCCAACACGCGGCGTTGACGAAGCCCGCGATGCCCCAGGGTATGGCGATAGAGAGGGCCGAGGTACCATAGCTGGTTATCCAGTTGAGCACGGTGGTCAGGACCGCCCCGCCCAGGATCCACAGCCGCAGGCCGTAGGCTTCCGCAAGCCTCCCGTGCACCAGGTCGCCCAGGCCAAATCCCCACAGCAGCAGGGCGTTGATTATGCCGATCTCAATGTGGCTTAAAGCCAGGTCCTCTTGAACCAAGGGCGCCACGGGCCAGAAGTTGAACCGCCCCAGGTAGAGGAACAGGTAAAACCCGCAGAAAGACAGAAGAATGCGCCACTTCCAGCGATGGTAGCTTCGAGGGAGGTCAGAGTAGGGTTGTGCCTCGGCGCTACTCACCGGGCAGCCAGCGTGATTGCCAGTTGGGCCAGGGTGCGCGCCGGGACCCCGGTGGCTCCTTTTACCAGGTGGCCTTTGGCCCGCTCCGAGGTAGACGTTCCGGCGATGTCCAGGTGCACCCAGGCGGCGTCATCCACAAACTCGGCCAGTAAGAAGGCGGCGCTGATGGACCCTGCCTGGCGCCCTCCGCTGTTCTTCATGTCGGCCACGTCGCTGCGGATCAAATCCTTGTAATCGTCGAACATTGGGAGTTGCCAGAACCGCTCGCCGGTCTCGGTTCCAGCGCCGATGGTCGCCTCGATCAACTCCTGGTTGTTGCCCATGACTCCGGTGCATACCTTGCCCAAAGTAGTCACCATCGCCCCGGTGAGGGTGGCCACGTCCACCAAGCGCCTGATTCCCTGCTGACGGGCGTAGCACAGAGCGTCGGCCAGCACCAACCGGCCTTCGGCGTCGGTGTTGATCACCTCGATGGTCTTGCCGTTCATGGCCCGCACCACGTCGCCGGGGCGCTGGGCTGTACCGCTGGGCATGTTCTCGGCGGCGGCCACGATCCCTGTCACGTTTATCTTCGGCTTGAGGCGCCCGATGATCTGCATGGCGGCAATCACCGATGCGCCGCCGGCCATGTCTCCCTTCATGGCCTCCATGCCGCCGGCGGATTTTATGGAGATTCCACCGGTATCGAAGGTGATCCCCTTGCCCACCAGACCCAGGTTATTGTCCGGATTGTCCGGGTCTCCTGTGTAGGTCAGGATAATGAGCTTGGGCGGCTCTTCACTGCCTTGGGCCACCCCCAACAGCGCGCCCATACCCATCTCCCGCATCTGGGCTGTCTCAATGACAGTGAACTCCAGTCCTTCGGCATCGGCAACTTGGGCGGCAACGCCCGCCATCTTGGTCGGCGTCATGATGTTGGCTGGCTCGTTGACCATGTCCCGGGCCAGTATCGCCGCGTCCGCCATCACCTGACCCAACTCGACTCCCTCCTGAATCGACTCTACTCGTTGGGCGTCTTGTTCCACGATGGTAAGCTCCGTAAAGTCCGGCGCCCGGCCATCGCGATCGGACAAGTAGGCGGAAAAACGGTAGAGGCCCAGGGTAGTGCCTTCGGCAATGGCCTGACCCGACGCCGCCGGATCCAGTCCGCCAACGCCGGCGCCGTGGGCGATGGTGGCGGCGCTGGTGATTCCCCGTTGTCTCAAATATCGGACCGCGTCTCCGGAGATGCGGCGGACTACCTGGGCATCGAACTTCTCAACAGTGCCCAAGCCGACCACCAGCACTCGGGCGGGATTGATCTTGCCCAACGTATGAATCAGACAGATCTCGCCCTCTTTACCCTTGATCTCGCCGTCGCTAATGAGCTGGCTGATTGCCCCGTCTAAAGCCCGGTCGATCGCCCCGATAGCTCCTCCGGGCTCGGTCACCCCCTGGAACAGATTGACCACAAGAGCCGGTACCTCCAGGCGGGTGACGTCGCCGGTTTTTACGGTGATTTTCATACTATCTCTACCTCTTTGGCTCCCTAGTCTTTGGGCAGACCTTCAAATCAAGTTTATTGCGGTCCGGCACGGACCGCCCCATCCCCCGCCCGCACCAAGCGGACCACCTCTTCCAACACCGTACACGTCTCCTGAGATGTGTCGACATCGAAATGCTGGCGTTTAACGGCTTCCTCGTGAGGGGCCATCCGGCAATAGATCTGCCAGCCAGCATCGGAGTAGTCTTCGGGGTGAACCCCGGCCACCCGCTCGGCAAGACGCCGGCGCACCATCTCCCTGGGCGCGGTGAAGCGCACCAAGACCAGAGGACAAGATGCCCGCCGGGCTATTTGATAGATGGGACGGCGAAACTTCTCCGTAAGGTTGGTGGCATCGAACAGCACCCTGTGCCCTTGGGCCACGTACTCTTCGATCAGCAAGTGGCATGCACCGAAGAGACGGGCGCTCTCCGCGGGGGTGTACCCCGGCTGAGGGGCCAACACCTTGCGCAACCGGTCGCTCTCCAGGATCAATAGCGGTACCCGGTTGGCCAACTCCCGGGCGAAGTGGGTCTTGCCAGTTCCAGGCAACCCGGCCAGTAAAATCAAAAAAGACCGGCGGGAAACAGTGTCTATGCGGGAGATGTCACCTTCCAGTACCTCCCGCAATACTGCGGAATCCCGCAGCAATAAATCGCTCGGGTGTCCTTGGGAGGTCAAACCGCTGCTGGCCAAATCAAGTCAGCCTGGTTCAAAAGTCTCTCCGCTGTCCACGGCTATGCTGGCGGCGCAGGTTCCCATTCGCCTTCGTCAACGTAGAAAGCGACTCCCAACAGCCCCGGCCCGGTGTGGGCGCCCATCACCGGTGTAAACTGGCTGATGAACAACTCCCGGCAGTTGAACTCCGCCTCTATGCGGCTACGCAAGTCTAGAGCATCCTCTGGAGAGTCCGCTTCCAACACATTGACCAGCACCGGAGCTTGGCCCACTCGCTCCCGCATCAACTCCAACATCCGTTTGGTGGCCCGGGCACGGCTGCGGGGTAGCTCCAAGACCTTCGCTTCGCCCATATGCAGCTCGGTCAGTGGCCGGATGCCCAATATGGACCCGGTCCATGCCTTGATCATGCTCACCCGGCCGCTGCGCCGGAGATAATACAATGTTTCCAGGAAGGCGATCAAGTTAACCTTGGGCAGCAGAGCGTTGACTCTGGTGACGACCTGGTCCAGGTCGTGACCTTCCCGTGCCCATCTAGCCGCCGCCAGGGCGATCAGACCGGAAGCTCCCGCCGCTGCCCGGCTGTCGATGACTTCCACGCGGCTGCCTGGCAGCTTGCCGTTGGCTTGCTCAACCGCAGCCAGGGCCGAGCGATAAGTGACGCTGAAGCTGGCGGACAGGGTGAGGCACAGTATGTTCCGGCAGTGTTTACCAGCGGCTGAGAACGCTTCCAGAAACTCTTGGGGACGGGGCGCTGCGGTGGTGGGAACCGCCTCTCCCTGGCGCAGCAACCGGTAAAAGTCGCTGGGCTGGATATCAACGCCGTCGCGGAAGGACCGGTCGCCGATGATCAGCTCGTGGGGGACAACCGTAATGTTCCATTTGCTGGCCAGGCCGGGCGGCAGACAACTGCTGCTGTCCACAACTATTGCTACGTCAGGCGCTACGTCGCGTTGGCGAACCAATGGGTTACCACCTTACCGCCGGATCCGTAGGGCGAGTACAAGAAACGGCGGTGGTTCAGCTGGGTTTCCACTAGGGCGGGGCTTAACAGGAATGCCACCGACGCCAGCATCATCAGCACCACCGCCAGCACATTGAAGGCGACGGGTAGCGATGCCGCGGTGATTATTACCATGACCACGGTGCACAGGGTCAACAGACCGATTTTTATCAGCCGAGGCCCGACTCTCAAAAATACCCCGGTGGTCACAGCCAGGGCCACGAAGATTAAAGCGCGATCCGTATCGGTTTCCTGCATCCGCTCCCGGAGTTCCCTCCACGGTCCACCGTGCCAGTTGAGGAAAAGCGCCCAGGAGGTGAGGAAGGGGAACGGCAGAGCAGTCAACGAAGCCAGCAGCCAGTCCCGCCGCACCACATTTGAGACCACGTTGAAGACCAACCACATGGAGAACGGGACATAGCCGGTCAGCAAGAAGACTAGGACCAAATTAAAGGGTAGCTCACCGGTGGTGACCAGGGTCCAGCCGCCGTAGCTCAAAGTAATCAAAGCCAGCAGCCAGGATAGGATCGGAGCAGCCAAAGTGTAACCAAGCCAGGAATAGGACCACTTGCTGGGGTGCCCCGCCCGCCAGTTTCTCCAGGTTACCAGGGTCAGGCCAATCAGCAGCAACCCTACAAGGAAGTAGCTACTCCACAGGTGCAGGGCGAACAGGGAGGCCAGCACAAAATGGGGCACCATCGCCAGCAGCACGTCCCGCCAAACGCCGGGGCTGTGGACCGCGTACAAGCTTCTGGCTACGGTCTGTGGGGCGCCCATCTCCCGGATGGCCAGGTCCAGTGCGGCTTCCCGGTCCATCCCCTCGGTTTCCAGATCGGCAGCTTTATCTTCCAGGTGGGCCCTAACCTCCTGGATGATGTCCTGCTCCTGGCCCGGGTCCAGGTGGAGCCGGCGGGACAGGGTCAGCAGATAATCGATGAGCTGAGCGGCCATAGCTTCTCTTCAGAGGACGCCTATGTTTCGTGCAACATTACCGAGTTCATGGCTTGGCTGAACCGCCGCCACTCGCTGAGCCTGTCCGCTAAGGCCTGCCTCCCCTTGGCGGTGATCTGGTAGTAGCGGCGGCGGACCCCATTGGGAGTGTCCTGCCAACTGCCTTCCACCAGCTTGTCCCGCTCCAGACGATGGAGGGCCGGGTACATGGTTCCCTCTTTGAAGGCGAAGTATCCGCTGCTGCGCCGGTCGACCTCTTTGGCCAACTGGTAGCCGTACATCGGCTCCGCTTCCATCAGAACCAAGAGAAGGGTTTCGGTGTTGCCTTTAAGGAGTTCTGCCTGGTGCATCACTCACGGTTAACCGAGGCAGGATAGACATATTATTGTAGCCACGGGCGTGTGGAGGGTCAAGGCGGATCTCCCACCTGCACTATGCCAAGGATCTCTCTTCTTGAGACAGGGACCGGCTCAAATGCCCCTGCTCAAAAGATTACGGATAAAGGCGAGTACTATGATCGCTACCATCGGGCTCAGGTCCAGCATGCCGATAGTCGGCAGCACCCGCCGGAGCGGGCCCACCATCGGTTCAGTTACCTGGGCCAGCAGGTTGTTAATGGTAATCAGCACCGGATGGGGTCTTTCCCCTAGCATCGGAATAACGAAGGAGAGAATCGCCCGTCCTACAATGGCAAATATGAACAGTAGCAACACCCTGTCGAGCAGCCCAAGTAGAAACTCCAGCATAGTAAGGTGACCGCTACTGTTGGCCCAGTTGGATGGACTTTTGGTAGGCGGCGTTGACCGCGTCCACGATTGCGGCGGGCACGCCCGCTCGCTCCAAGACTTGGAGACCCTCAGCGGTGGTGCCCCCTGGGGAAACCACCATGTCTTTCAACTGGGCGGGATGCTGTCCGGTTTCCATCACCAGCTTGGTGCTGCCGTAGACGGTCTGTAATGCCAGGGTGGTGGCCATGTCCCGGGGCAGGCCCACGTAGACACCGGCGTCGATCAGCGCCTCGATGAATAGAAATACATAGGCTGGGCCGCTGGCGCTCAAGGCCGTGGCCATGTCCAGGTACTTCTCATCGTCCACGTACAGTTCCCGGCCCACGGTGGCCAGCACCGACCGGACCAGGTCCCGCTTATTTTCATCCACCTGCTCGGAGCAGGTCCACAAGCTCATACCCTCGCCGATCTGCGCCGGAGTGTTGGGCATCACCCGCACGATGCTCGGGTGACCCAGACCTTGGGTCAGGGTTGACATTTTTGCGCCGGCCACGATAGACAAGGCGGTCTGGCCTGGGTCCAACTTCTGATGCAGTTGCTTGAAGACGCTGGGCAAGTCCTGTGGTTTGATTGCCAGGACCACCAGATCGGCTCCCTGGGCGGCCACTTGGTTGTCTTGATCCGATCGGACACCAAACTGCTGGGTCAGGTATTCCCGCCGCTCGGCCCTGGGCTCCCCCACGCAAACGTCGCCGCCCCCTGCCAGCCGGGCGTCCAGCACGCCTCGGAGGATGGCCTCAGCCATGATACCTCCGCCAATAAACGCTAGCTTCATAAGACCGGTCCGCCCGTTCTGGAATAGAATCGAATCCCGTGACCGAACTCATTATAGCATCCGGCCAAACCAAATCCCCCTTTCATCCCCCTTTTAAAAAGGAGGATGAAAGGGGGATATTCATCCTAGGCGAAGATGCCTACAAGCCCAATTCTATCCTGGGCTCGACTAAAAATCGGCGAGACCGTTGCCTTGGGCCAGGGCCACGGCCAAACGTATAGCCTCCAGCATGCTGACGGCACTGGCAATGCCCTTGCCGGCTATATCGAAAGCCGTCCCGTGGTCAACCGAAGTGCGCACGAAGGGCAGGCCCAGGTTGGCCGTAATACTCTCCTCGAAACCGTAGACCTTGACCGGAATGTGTCCCTGGTCGTGGAACATGGCCAGCACCGCGTCGTAGTTGCCCTGAATCGCCTGATGAAAGACGACGTCGGCGGGGATGGGCCCGACTACGTCGATGCCCCGTTCCCTGGCCTGGGCCACGGCCGGAGCGATTTCATCGGCTTCTTCGTTGCCCATTAGGCCACCGTCGCTGCCGTGGGGGTTAAGGGCCGCCGCAGCGATTCGGGGATGGTCGAACCCGTAACCGATGAAGCTGTCGTGGGTCAGTTGCAAGTAGGTCAGAATACGATCTTGCTTGACGTAGTCGCAGGCCAGGCGCAGCGACCGGTGGGTGGTCAGGTGGATGACCCTCAGGTTTTTGGCCAGGAGCATGGTGGCCACCGTCTCGGCTCCGGAGAGCTCTTGAAGGAGCTCCATGTGTCCAATGGACTGGTACCCGGCCAGGCTGGCCGCTTCTTTGTTCAGGGGCGCCGTGGCCAGCCCGGCAACCTGACCCGCTATGGCCAGCTCACCAGCCTTGGTTACCCATTCCATGGCCGCTTTGCCGCAAGCCGGGCTGATCTTCCCAACGGTGATGTCTTCCGGGTTGAGGTTCCGGATATCCAGGACATCGACCTGTTCGGGGTCCCAGCCGGCGCTGTTTGGGCCGTCTACCTCATTTACCCGCAGGGGCACGCCGGTAATCTCCACCGCCCGCTGTATGGCATAAAGATTGCCCACCACCAGAGCGCGGCAGGAGGTATGGACCCTGGGGTCTGCCAGGGCTTTGACCACCACCTCCGGTCCGATGCCGCAAGGGTCCCCCATGGTAATGGCGATAGTAGGTCTTAGATCGGGGACTCCAGTACCCATGAATTTAGGCCTCCTGACAACTGGACATTATGTGGGATAATCTGCTTGAATGGACATGTCCTAGGAATTGCGGAGATTATAGCACGCCGAATGGAGAAGCCCCCGGGACCAGCCGGGGGCTTCAGAGAGGAGGGAACAGGTAGGCGCATTCACTGTCACCTACGAGGCAAATAATGCCTGTACCGATGGGCGACCCCAACCAGCCTCACACACACGCACCTGCCTGCTCCCTCCGGACTTTCAGATTACCGGGCCGGCCAGACCTTCCGGCGCCACCTACCTCTTGCCACGCACCTACTCACACTTGTTCCAGCCGCAGGAGACGCACATCAAGCATCCCTCTTGAAAGATAACCGGAGTGTTACAGTCGGGACACTTCCGGCTCGGCTGGTAGCCGTTGCCATTGGTACCGGCATTGCCCATCAGCTTCATTTGCACCCCGTTACCCTCCCCCTTTTCCACGGCCTTGGCCTCCCGGCCGGAATGCCGCTCCAGGGCCAGGGCCACCGCGTCGGGGCTGGACCGGACCAGAGTCCCCTCGTCCCATGCCGGACAGCACGTAATGCCCCGTAGCTGTTCGATGACGATCTTGGGGTCGATGCCCGAGCGCAAGGCCAGGGAAACCAGGCGGGAAATAGCCTCCAACTGGGCCGAATCGCAGCCTCCGGCCTTGCCCAGGGTGCCGAACAGTTCGAAGGGCTTGTTTTCTTCGTCGAAGTTGATGGTCACGTACATGTTGCCGTGGCCGGTGCGCACCCTTTCGGTAACTCCGGCGATGGACTGGGGCCGCTGACGCGGCCTCTGGTAGGGGGCGGTGTCAACACCTACCGCGATTAGCTCCCCGGAAAGGGCATCCTCCGCACCGGCGGCGCCGGTCTCTCCTGTGCTTAGCACCTGCCCGGCCTTGCTGCCATCCCGGTATACGGTGATGCCTTTGCAGCCCTCTTCGTAGGCCAGCATGTAGGCTTGGGCCACGTCTTGCACCGTGGCAGTGTGCGGGAAGTTGATGGTCTTGGAAACCGAGTTGTCGGTGTATTTTTGGAAAGCCGCTTGCATACGCACATGCCACCGAGGGGAAATGTCATGGGAAGTGCGGAACACCTCTTGTACCCAAGCCGGCACCCCCAAGTCCGCGCTCAACAGGGACAGGCTGCCCTTCTCAGCCAGTTGCTCCATCAACTGGTCGGAATAGAAGCCTTCGTGCTTGGCCACGGCCTCGAAATAGGGGTTGCCTTCCACCAAACGGGTGTTGTCCATCACGTTGCGGACGTAGCTCAAAGCGAACAGTGGCTCGATACCGCTGGAGGCTCCCGCGATAATGCTGATGGTCCCTGTGGGTGCAATAGTGGTGGGAGCGGAGTTGCGCATTTTGCGCTGTGTACCCGCTCGGTTATAAATGCTCCCCTCCCAGGCCGGGAACACCCCCCGCTCTTCGGCTAGCTGGCCCGACGCCGAGTCGGTCTCTTCCTTGATGCGGCCCATAACCTGCTCGGCCACAGCCAGGGCTTCCTCGGAGTCGTACTTGACGCCCAATTGAATCAGCAGGTCGGAGAAGCCCATCACCCCCAGCCCGATGCGGCGGGTCTTTTTGCTCATCTCCTCGATTTCCGGGATGGGGTAGCGGTTCATGTCGATGACGTTGTCCAGCATGTGGACCGTGGTGCGTACAACCTCGGCCAACCGGTCCCAATCGATGCTGACCGTTTGACCGGTGTAGCGGACCATTCGGGCCAGGTTGATCGACGCCAGGTTGCACGATTCGTAAGGCAACAACGGTTGCTCGCCACACGGATTGGTGCTCTCGATCTCGCCTAGTTGCGGGTTTGGGTTATCCCGGTTGATCAGGTCCAAGAAGACCAGTCCCGGGTCCCCCGTCTTCCAGGCCATCTCAACCAACTGCTCAAAAACCTCGGCGGCGTTGAGTTGACCGGTAATTTTGCCTGTGCGGGGGTTGACCAAGTCATAATCCTCTTTCGACTTGACTTTCTGCATGAAATCCGAGTCCACCGCCACCGAGATATTGAAGTTGATCAGGCTCACTCCGTCCTCTTTGGAGTGGATAAAGGTTAGTATGTCGGGGTGGGTGACACTGAGAATAGCCATGTTGGCGCCGCGCCGGGTACCGCCCTGCTTGACCACGTCGGTGGCGGTGTCGAAGGCCCGGATGAAGCTGACCGGCCCGCTGGCGATCCCCCCGGTGGAGCCCACCACGTCTCCCGAAGGCCGCAGCCGGCTGAATGAAAAGCCGGTGCCGCCACCGCTCTTGTGGATCAGCGCCGTCTGCTTCACCTTGTCGAAGATGGAGTCCAAGGCGTCCTCCACCGGTAAAACGAAACAGGCTGAAAGCTGCTGCAGCTCCCGTCCGGCGTTCATCAATGTGGGCGAGTTGGGCAAGACTTCCAGCCGCCGCATGGCGCCGTAAAACTCGTCCTCGGTAGCCTGGCGGTCCTCTTCGGAAGCCCCGTAGCTCAGGTCGGCCTGGGACAGGTTGATGGCCACCCGGCGGAACATGCCGTCGGGTTCCTCCAGGACGTTGCCTTCCCGGTCCCTGGACAGGTACCGGCGTTCCAGAACCACTTTGGCGTTGTCAGTCAGTTCGGTGGAACGGTCGTTGTTTTTGTGTGCGATTCCCGCGTCCACCAGCGCCGCCGTAATCCGCCGCTGGGTGCCCGCGGTTGATGAAACCGCATCCTGGTTTGCAAAGGTCATGCCCGGCCTCCTCGGTGACAACGGGACCCCTCGCCCCGCAGTTGCTTCTTTAATCGGTGTTTCCACTGTTTTATCAGATACCCAGCATTCTTTCCCCGCTCCCCTGTCAGCGGGCTTCTCACGGACACAGCCCGAGCAGGTGAGGAAGCAAGAGGTGAATTGCGGTGTCTGATGAAGTCGGCAAGCCCCGGTCGGCGATGGTCTTAAACCTTGTTAAACCCTTTGATCACCGCCGGTGTGGAGCGTTCCTAATAGGGTTCCAAACTATTTTTAAATTAATGGTTCAATACCACATACGGTATAGGTATTTAGTATGACCACAACAAATAGTAGGCGGATTTTACATGGGAGTACCGGGAAAGTCAATAGCACCGGGGACCGATTATCGGTGGGTATTGGAGAATTGGGGGGTTGAGGCCGGGTCTGAATTTATGGCCGCAATGACCGGCCTAATCGTCGTCGACTACGCCCATCCAGCAGGTTACCAGGCTGGCACGAACCCCTTGGTCGATCTCCGCTTGCATCTCGGCGATCCGGTTCAGGGGGGCCGTTTCAATACTTGATTGGTTCAACAGGGCTGTCGTGGGGACCGACTCCCGGAGCAACTGGTTTTCCAGGTCGTGAACCCGGTTGTTGATGGCCAGCAACCTGGCGAGCGTGGGGTACTGAAGGCTATCGTTCATCATCGTTGCTGTTCTCCTCTTTGTCGCCAGGCTGCTCTTTGCTGTTATTGGCGCCGTCGCTGCTGATCCTGCCGGGGCGTAACTGGGGAGCGGGGGAGACCCGCCGACGCCGGCGCAGCGCCCGGGGAGCCGGCGCGTCTTCTAACAAAGGTATCTGGGTGTTATCCTCTCGGAGGTCCCGCACCGCCCGCTCGAAACTCTCGATATCTTGAAAGTCCCGGTACACGCTGGCCCACCGGATGTAGGCCACCCGGTCCAGGTTGCGCAGCCGGTCCATGACCATGGTGCCCAACTTGGAGGTCGGAACCTCCACCTGGCCTTGGTGCTGGAGCTCGGCTTCGATGTCTTCTACTAATTTTTCAATGGTCCTGGAGGAAATAGGCCGCTTGGTGCAAGCTTTGCGTATGCCGCTGATAAGCTTCTCCCGGTTGAACTCTTCCCGCCGGTTGTCCTGCTTGACCACCATTAGGCCCGTGATTTGTATGCGCTCATAGGTTGTAAACCGGAGGCCGCAACGGCGGCACTCCCGGCGGCGCCGGATCCCGTTCTCCACTTCCCGGGAATCGGTCACTTTAGAATCGTCGAAGGCGCAATAGGGGCAACGCATAAATACTGCTAAAAGTTTTAAAATTGTTTCGAAATGTTTTAAAAATACTACATGCTGTGTAGTGATTATGTTAAACTACAACCGGTAGTAGTCTGAATTGTATACTGCCACCCAGGTAAAGTCAATAGAAAACCGCCTACATCAGGGCCTGCGGGCGGCGTATTCCTTCATCCGAAGGTCTTGGCAGGGGTCTCTGGCTCAATGCCACGGCGTGGAAGTTGGAGAGGACAAAAGAAGAGGCCGCCCCTCAACGGGACGGCCTCAAGATGGTTCTCGGCGCCTGATTGCCTGATTGTATGTGGTACCGGATAACGGGTAGTAGTGCTGCTAGGGCTCCGAGAATATTACTCGCTGACTACATTATTGCAGCTTCACCAGGAATTGGCGAAGCTGCAACGATACCAATTTGAGCGACTTTTTGCAGCAGAGATCCTCCCTTAACGGAAGAAACCCCGGTTGCGGGTGGAGGACTGGCGGCGCAGGAAGCTGGGAACATCCAGCTCTTCTTCGCTCTCTGGGATAACGTCCTGCAACAACCGTTCTAGGTCGGCTTCCCGAGCCATCTGGTTGTCCTGGATGACCGGGAAGGCCGCAGCCACCATGGTGATCTTGACTTCGTCGTCAAGCTTGGGGTCCCGGCATGTTCCGAAGATGATGTTCGCGTCGGGATCGGCCATGTCCTGTATCACGCTGGCGGCTTCCTGAACTTCTTTGAGCGTCAGGGTGGGGCCACCGCTGACCACGAACAATATGCGCTTGGCCCCGTCCATGGCGATGTCCAGCAACGGGCTCTTGGTCGCCATTTTGGCGGCGTCCACCGCACGGGTTTCACCCTTACCGCGGCCGATGGCCATCCAGGCTGGTCCCGCGTTATTGAGGATGGTCTTCACGTCGGCAAAGTCGACGTTGATCTCGCCCGGCACCGTTATTACTTCTGCAATGGCTTGGATGCCTTGTTGCAGCACTGAGTCGGCCTTCTTCAGGGCATCTTCCCAGGTGAAGGTCTGTTCCCCATGATTGTTCAATTCCAACAAACGGTCGTTGGGGATCACAATCAGGGTATCCACGTGGTCTTTGAGACGGGCAATTCCTTCATCCGCGTTCTTACGCCGAGCGGCGGCTTCGAAGGAGAAGGGCTTGCTGACCACGCCCACGGTCAGCGCGCCGGACTCCTTTGCGATCTGCGCGATGATTGGGGAGGCGCCGGTGCCGGTGCCACCGCCCATTCCCACGGCCAGGAAAACCATGTCCGCCCCTTCAATGGCTTTTTCAAGGTCTTGGCGGCTTTCCTCGGCGGCCTGGCGTCCCAGATCAGGGTTGGCGCCCGCGCCCAGCCCCCGGGTCAGGTTCTGTCCAATGGCTATTCTGTGGGCAACATCACAACGGAAAAGGTGCTGCGAGTCGGTGTTCACCGCGTAGTATTCGACCGCCGGCAGCTTTTCCTTGTACATCCTACTGACTGCGTTGCTGCCACCGCCGCCTATCCCGACCACCTTGATTATTGGGACTCCCCCACCGATCTCGGGCATCATGTTTAACGGATCAACGTTCTCGACGCCCGGCTCCCAAGAGGCTGAATTTTCCAATACCATGGTTTACCCCTCCGCATCACAATTTTTGTCTCGAATTCTTGTGTCTACCGTTTTTCGGCCGCTACCTTTTGCTCCTCCTTGTGACCTCGCCTGAACGACCAACCGCGGGTCTTCTGGGCTTTCAGTGTTCTATCGCCGTTGCGATAAGTGCGCTTCTCCCCCTGATGTTTGATCCCCCAAAGCAATAGCCCCACGGCGGTTGAGGCCGAGGCTTTTTGCAACTGGGTCGGCAAGCCGGCAATGCCCATGGGGTAAGCAACCCGTACGGGACCGCCCAGGGTCTTCAAAGCCAGCTCCCGTATGCCCGGCAGATCGGCACAGCCACCGGTGATGACCAAGCCGCCGGTGGGTAGCTGGCGCAACCCAGCCTGCCTCACCCTGAGCAGAATCAGCTTGAACATCTCAACCAAACGTTCCTGCAGAGGCTCGCACAAAGACCGTCTCTTGACTATGCGGCGGGGCTGGCCCTGGAAACTGGGAACCACGACCTCCTCGTCCGGGCGAACCAGCTCCGGCATGGCCTGGGCCCACTTGACCTTGATTTCATCGGCCAGGTAATAGGGCACCCGCATGGCCACCGCCAGATCCCGGGTCAACTGATTGCCCCCAACAGGTATCACCGCCGAATACCACGGGTTGCCCTGGCGGTAGATAACCAGGTCGATGGTCCCGCCGCCGATGTCCACCAGCACGGCCCCCATCTCCCTTTCGTCTCCCGTCAGCGTGGCTTCCGCCGAGGCCAGGGATTCGAGCACCAGGCTCTTCACCGAGACTTTGTTGGCCTCCACGGCTTTCACCGTGTTCTTCAAGGCCGGCGCGTCTCCCAGCACCACATGGGACTCCACCTGGACCTGTTTGGCATGCAGGCCGGCCGGGTTTCGCACCGCCGAGAGACCGTCCACTTCATAGCCTATGGGGATGATATGAAGGACTTCTTGGGACGACTCCACCTCGGGAAAGGATGACTGGATGAGACGTTCCAAATCCCGGGAGTTGACGTCCTCGACGTCATTTGGATTGTCCAGAACGTCCTTGGTGTTCAGGCAGGAGATGTGACTGCCACTAGCGCCCACATATACGCCGGAGATCACCCCCCGGCCGATGTAGCGTTGGGCTTCCTCCAGGGAAGCCTTAATCGCAGTTTTGACTTCCCCGATGTTTTCGATGCGTCCTTTGAGCATGCCCAAGGAGGGGACTATGCCGGTACCCAGGATTTTTAGCTCCCCCTCGGTGCCTACCCGGGACACAATAGAGCAGACTTTATTGCTGCCAATATCGACGGCCGTATAGAACGTTTCCTTAGCCAAGTTGCCACCATCCTTTAATCCTGGTTCGGTCCAGATTTTCCCGGGTCTATGCTGGACGCCGCTGCGCCACCCGCATCTTGGCGCTCCTGCTTCGAGGGTTAAGCTCCACCTCATGGGGCGACGGCCTGATCACCCTGCGGTTGACGAGGTTGACGGCAGGGACATGGCCACAGACGCAGACAACAACCTCCGGCGGGCAGATGCACCCCGCGGACTCTTGGGCCAGGACAGCCTTCACAATCCGGTCCTCCAGGCTGTGGTAACTGATCACCGCCAATCTGCCCTCGGGAGCCAAAAGCCGAATGGCCTGCTCCAGCCCCGTCTTCAAGTTTTCCAACTCATCGTTGACCGCAATGCGCAGGGCCTGGAAAGTACGAGTCGCCGGGTGAATGCGGCGGCGGCTCCTGCTCCCCAAAGCGCTGGTAACCAGCTGGGCCAGCTCCCCGGTAGTCCTGACCGGCCGGTTCCGGACCACTGCCCGGGCGATGGCTCGGGCTCTGGGTTCCTCCCCATAGCGAAACAGGACCTGAGCCAGTTCCTCTTCTCTATAGGTGTTGACGATCGTCTCGGCAGTAACCGGCGAGGCCGGGTCGTAGCGCATGTCAAGGGGCTCGTCAACCTGAAAGCTGAAGCCGTAGCCCGGTGCTTCCAGGTGTCGTGAGGATAGTCCAAGGTCCAACAAAACACCGTCGGCCTGGGTGATGCCGCGGTCTGTGGCCAGGGTCACCATGTTGGCATAGTTTCCTTGAACGGAGGTGAAACGGCCGCCATACCGGCTGAGGCGCAGGTCTGCCCGAGCCAAGGACCGGGGGTCCCGGTCGATACCCAGCACCCTGCCTTCGGATGCTAAAGCTTCAAGGATCGCCGAGGAATGGCCGCCTTCTCCAACCGTGGCATCCACGTACACGCCGCCCCGTTCTACCAAGAGGTGATCAAGCGTTTCCCGGATCATGACCGCCTGGTGGAAGATCGGCTCATCTACATCAGGGGTAGGAGCGTCGACCCGGCCTATTTCTCTTTCTTGAGAACCCGGCTCTTGAGGGTCCGCCAATCCGCCCTCCGTTTCCAACACCGCAAGTACCACCGCGTCTCCTGGCCGGTAGCCCCGGATAATTACCAGGCCACCGGAACCACAAGCTGAACTTGGGTAAAGGCTGCGGTCTCGGGTCCTGCTAGAAGCAGAACCACTCCCGGTCAAGGGAACGTTGACCAATCAACCGCTGTCCCAGGATCCATCGGCTACTCACGGAATTCCGAGCGAATTCTCGGGTTAGCCAAGTCAGACCGGACAATACCCAGAAGAATGGGCTTGCGCCGGCGATAGTGAGGTGGGGAACAGGGGGATTTACCCCCCCACAACCCTGCCATTCACAGATGGATAGAACTTACCAACCCTACTTTGGAAATGTCAACGGAATTTTCGTCCGTTTTTAAATAAATTTTAAGCATTTAACCAAACAACCGGCGTGTTATGTGAAATCATGAAAACGTAACCCCCTGCCTTTTGCCCTGCGTCGAGAATCTTCCAACGCTAGGACGGTTATGCTATACTCCTCGTTGCCCCAGTTCCTCAAATCGTCGTTGCCGCAAGGGGCGGGAAGGGTGGAACGACAACCCTCGGATCGGAGAAAGCCTGCGGTGAACGTCATCAAGGAGTCTGCCAGTCCTACCGAGGTCACTCTAAATATCTCAATGGACTCAGAGGACGAGGAACCCTTCCTCAGCAGATCCTACCGCCGGTTAGCCACCCGTTTGCAGATCCCCGGTTTTCGCCGTGGTAAAGCCCCCAGGTCCATCGTGGAAAGTCACGTAGGCCGCAGCGCGCTGGTTCAAGAAGCACTGGAGTTCATGATTCCGGAGACTTTGGACCAGGTCCTCAAGGACGAAGACCTCCAGGCCTTCATCGACCCCCAGCTAGAGTTGCTGGAGATGGAGCCTGTTTCCTTCAAAGCCGTGGTGCCGTTGGAGCCCCTGGTCGACCTTGGGAATTTCCGGGACATTAGGGTGGAACAGGAGCCCGTCGAGGTCACCGAGGAACAGGTGGATGAAGTGCTGGAGCACCTCCGCTATGAGTCGGGGCCATGGGAGCCGGTAGAACGCCCGGTCCAATTCGGCGACCTGCTCAGCCTAGACGTCAGCGGCACTATCCAAGGGGAGCAGGCCATTAACGATCAGGGTATCGACTTCATTCCCCAACTGGACAACCAGTTGCCCATGCCGGGCTTCTCCGTGTACTTAGAGGGTATGTCCGCCGGCCAAGAGAAGGACTTCACCCTGTCTGTTCCCGATGACCACCGCCAAGCGGAGTATGCTGGCAAGGAGTGCCATTTCCACGTACACGTGCTGTCTATCAAGGAGAAACAGCTCCCCGACCTGGATGATGAGTTCGCCAAAGGCATTAGAGACGGTTACGAAAGCCTGCAGGCCCTGAGAGACTTCTTGCGGGAACGTTTGACCGAGGACGCCCAGTCGTCTGCCGAGCGGCAGCTACAAGAGAAGGGCCTTCAGCAGTTGATGGAAGTCGCGTCAGTCCAGGCATCGAAGTTGATCTACCAGCGAGAGCTGGACATGATGCGCGAAGAGCGGGAACGGGCACTGCGCAATCAGCGCATGGACATGGACACTTACCTGAGCTACATAGGTAAGACCGACGACGAATGGCAGGAGCAGTTGCGCCCCCAGGCCGAAGAGCGGCTAAACACTTACCTGGTGCTGCGCAAGCTGGCCCAAGAAGAAAACATCGAGGTTACCCCGGAGGAACTCCAGTCCGAGATAGACTCCATGATAACCTCGGCCCCCGAGTCGGAAGACGCAATGCGCCGGGTCCTCTCTTCGGAAAACGCCCGCGACTCCGTTCGTTCATCGCTGTTAAACCGGCAGGTGATGAGCCGATTGGCGCAGATCGTCCAGGGCATAGAGAACGATTCCCAGCAGCCCGAGGCGGACGCCGAGGAACCCCAGGATGAGCTCCGGTCAGACCCGGCCCAATAATCAGTTCCGACCCAATAAATAGACCCAGAAGAACCATCCAACCACGCCCAAGGGTCCGAGGCTCCAGGACCTGACCAAGGAGTTGAGCATTATGCAGAGTAATTTCCAAGACTCGCCACTGTGGGTCCCCGAGAGCCTCATACCCATGGTAATTGAAACCAGCCCCCGCGGAGAGCGGACCTTCGATATCTACTCGCTGCTGCTCAAGGAACGGATCATCTTCCTGGGAAGCTCCATCAGCGACCAGGTCGCCAACGTGATTATCGCCCAGTTGCTGTACCTGGAGAGAGAAGAACCGGATAAAGGAATCAGCCTCTACATCAACAGCCCGGGTGGAGTGATCAGTTCGGGGTTGGCCATTTACGACACCATGAGGCTAATCAGCCCAGAGGTCTCCACCATCTGTCTCGGCATGACTGCGAGCATGGCCACCGTGCTGCTGTCCGGCGGACACAAGGGCAAGCGGTACGCCTTGCCCAACTCCACCATCCACATGCACCAACCCATGGGTGGGGCCCAGGGCCAGGCAACCGACATCGAAATCGCCGCCCGGGAAATTATCCGGTTGCAAGACAAGATTCGCACGATTCTGGCCGAAAACACCGGCCAAACCTACGACAAGATTGCCCGGGACACCGACCGAGACTATTACATGTCCGCGGACCAAGCGGTCGAATATGCTCTGGTGGACGAGATTCTAGGCGCTAAGTCCGAGGATTCGGGTAACGGTTCGGGTAACGGTTCGGGTAACGGTTCGGGCAATGGTTCGGGCGAGGAATCGGGCAATGGCTCCGACCCAGCAGAGGAGTCTGAGAGTTCCTAGGCCCACTATAGAGCTTCATCCGCCTCGCTCGGCGCCTAGTTCCGGTAAAAAGCTTCGGGGGGTGTGTGTTGGCCAGCACCAGAAATGGATCCAGGCGCTCGCAGTGTTCTTTCTGCGAGAAGGTACAAGCCCGGTCCGATCTCATAATCGCTGGACAGGGAAGGGCGGCGGTTTGCTACGACTGTATCCGTGTTTTGGGCCAGTTGGTGAATGAAGAGTCTCCACCTGCGGCCACCACATCGAACAACCACGGCCCCTTGGTGCCTAGGGAAATCTACGCCAATCTGGACACTTACGTGGTGGGTCAGGACCGGGCCAAAAAGATACTCAGCGTCGCGGTATACAACCATTTCAAGCGAATCTGGAACGTCAAGAAAAAATCGGACGTTGAGCTACAAAAGACCAATATTCTGTTGATGGGCCCCACCGGCTGCGGCAAGACGCTCCTGGCGGAGACCCTGGCCCGAACCCTTGAGGTGCCCTTCGCGGTGTGCGACGCCACTTCCCTTACCGAATCCGGCTACGTCGGTGAGGATGTGGAAAACATCCTCCTTCGTTTAATACAGGCCGCCGACTGGGACGTCTCTAAAGCGGAACATGGCATTATCTACATTGACGAGCTGGACAAGATCGCTCGCAAGGAGGGCGTCAACCGCTCCATTACCAGGGACGTCTCCGGCGAAGGTGTCCAGCAAGAGCTGCTGAAGATCATCGAGGGGTGCGTTGCCAACGTCCCACCCCAGGGAGGACGCAAGCACCCCCACCAGGAGTTCCTTCAGATCAACACCAAGAACATTCTGTTCATCTGCGGCGGGTCCTTCGACGGGCTGGAAGAGGTGGTCTCCAAACGGCTGGCCTCCGGGTCTACACAACTGGGCTTCTTGGCCGGAAACCGCGGCAAGAATGGGGCCGAAATCGAGGGCAACCCATTGCAATTCGTCACGCCGGAGGACCTGCTTCAGTTTGGGTTCATCCCAGAGATGGTGGGCAGGCTGCCGGTCACCGTATCCTTGGAGCCTCTGGACCGGGACGACTTGCTCAGGGTGCTGACCGAGCCGAAAAACGCCATCGTCAAACAATACCAACAGCTGTTCGCCATGGACGGGGTGGAGCTGGAGTTCACCACCGACGGGCTGGAGGCAGCCGCCGAGCGGGCCCAGGAGCATCACACGGGGGCCCGTTGCTTGCGCTACGTGATCGAGGAGACCCTACTGGACGTGATGTACGAACTTCCGTCGCTGGGTAGCGTGGTCCGGTGCGTGGTAGACCGGAAAGCGATTGAAGGGATCAGCGATCCTTGCTTGCTCACAGAAAACGGCGAGACCGTCAGCCTCTCCCTGGGTCCAGTGCAGAAGTCGGCCTAGGCTCCAGCAATCCCGTCAGCCGCCAGCGCGCCTTCGATCTCCGGGTCGAGACATATCCCTTGGGGGCCAAGCAGCGAAGATTCACTTCCCGTTCCCTCGGAAACCCGGCCGTTGCTGATGGCCACCCTCTGTTGTTCTATAGCCCTTAGAGTTTCCAACAACAAGTAGGGCTCTTTTCGGTATTCGGCCTGACGGATTTGCTGGAACAGGGGCAGGTCCTCTCCCTGGGCCTCTTTGATGCTGGCCAGGTCGCCTTGCTCCAAGGCCCGCCAATGGGGGGCAAACCCTTCTCCCGTGATCGGCATGGTGCAGTAGGACACCACCGGTCCCCGGTCCACTTCCTCGGTGGCAAGATGCATCATGGCCCCGGTGCGGCTGGCCCGGGTCTCTATCAGCTTCCAGATAACCTCTTGCCAGGTGCCGGTGGGGCCGTCGGGCAACGCCGGGTGCAGGTTCAATAGGTCATAGCGGCGGCACATGTTGCCCCCGACGATCAGCATGTATCCGGCTAAGACGCAAATGCCGGGGTGGAACTGGGCAAGCAATTCCATTACGTGGCCGTCGTACTCCTCGCGCCGGGAAGCGAATGAACCCTGTCCGGCCCGCCGAAACTTAGCCGAAGAGTACGTTATCAATGGCAGGCTGTAACCCTCGACCAACCGGAAAAACTGGTCCGACCCTTCCGCCTCGCCGGGGTCCCGGTTGCTAAAGACAAACTGAATACGGGCGTCCAACTGTCCGGCCAATATCCGGTCCTGCACGAACCGCAATAGCCCCTGGGAGCCAGCCCCTCTACCCGTCGAAAACCACCCGATGTCAATCACGGTCAGAACAACACTATCCGAAATTCTACTTAGCCGGACACCATCAGCGGCAAGAGATTCGGACCTTTGCCTGCCATCTCCACCGCTTTCACCGCAGGACCAGGGCCTTTATCGCGACAGTGGCTGACCAGGGAGTCGATGGGCGAGGTGGAATCTTTTGAGAAGCCGGTGTGGACGTGCCGGTCCAAGCGCAGCAACCCTACACCTCCGGGTCCCACTCCTGGTCCCGCTCCTGGTCCGAAGAAGACGGGGAGAAGCTGTCCCTTAGATTGGTGATCTTCAACTCAGCCTCGTCCAGCAGACGGTTACACCGCCCCACCAGGTTCATCCCCTCCTCGTAACGAGCGGTGGCCTGGGCCAGAGTCAGACCACCGTCTTCCAAGGACTCGGCCATCTCGCTGAGCCGGCGAAAAGCGTCCTCAAATGACAGGGAGTCGATGCCGGTTGGATCTTCGGCGGCGGTCGAATTGGTCATCACCCGGGCCTCCTGGGATATTCTCCTAGCCTACAGCAACCGCTTCATCGGGGTTGCCTCCGCCCCTTTCTTTGGCTTCTTCCGGGCTGTCCTGGGTTTGGTTCCGGAGCCAGCCAAAGCCGGGATAACGCCGTCGCTGACGGTGATGGACAGAAGGTCGCCGACAGCAACCTGGCCGGTGCTGGTGACCACCTGGTCCGTTCCCTGTTTCTGAACCACCGAGAAACCCCGCTTCAAGGTGGCCGCCGGGTCCAGGGCTCGCATCCGGTCCTCCCGGTTTTGCACCGACAAGCGAGTCACCGTTAAATAGTTATCCAGGGAAACCCCGGCCGCCCGGGCAATGTCGTCCACCCTCCGGCGCCAGTCGCCGGTGTTGGGCATTGACCCTTCCAACTGGCGGGAGACCCGAGACACCTCAAGACGCCGGCTGGACACTTGATAAATCGCGCTTTGTTGGCAAACTTCCAGGAGCTCGGCCAATCGCCGCCTCAACTCGAACTGGTCGGGCACCGCCAGCTCGGCCGCTGCCGAGGGCGTCGGCGCCCGCAGGTCGGCGACCATGTCGGCGATGGTAATGTCGGTCTCGTGGCCGATGGCGCTGACCACCGGAATGCGGCTGGCGAAAATGGCCCGGGCAACGGCTTCTTCGTTGAAGGGTTGTAGCTCTTCCAGAGAGCCGCCGCCCCGGGCAACCAGCATCAGGTCGGCCCGGCCGTCGCGGTTCAACGCATCTATCGCATTGACTATTTCGGCGGCAGCGTCGGGGCCTTGCACCAGCGTGGGAGACAAAAGCAGTTCAACCAGCGGGTAGCGCCTCTGGATGACGTTCTGTATATCGTGAAATACCGCGCCGGCTGGGGAGGTGACAACCCCGATCACTTGAGGAAATTTGGGCAGGGGACGTTTCCGGGACTCCTCGAACAGCCCCTCGGATTCCAAGCGCAGCCGAAGCCTCTCCAACTCCAGGGCCAACTCTCCCATGCCTTCGGGCATGGCAACGTCCACCATGAAGTCGGTGGAACCCCGGGGCTGGTAAAAACTGATGCGGCCGTGGGCCACCACCACTTGGCCGTTGGCCAGCAGCTCCACCCCGGACTGTCCCCGGAACATCACGCAGTTGAGCAGGCTCTGGCCGTCTTTCAGGGAGAAATAGGCGTGGCCGGCGGAAGAGAGCCGCAAGTTGGAGACTTCCCCCTCAACCCACAGGTCGGCCAACAGGGGGTCCAGCTCCAGCACCTCCTGTAGGTGGGTGGTAACCTGGCTAACGGTGTAAACAGCCACGGCGCTGGAAGCTCCTGGGTGGTCGTCTAGCTGACGCGCTCGGTGTAGTTCCCGGTGCGGGTGTCCACCCGGATCACGCTACCTTGGGTAATGAACATGGGAACGGTCACCCGCAGCCCCGTTTCCAGGGTCGCCGGCTTGGTGCCGCCCTGGGCCGTGTCGCCCCGGAATGCGGGCGGTGTTTCGGTCACTTCCAGGTCCACGTGGGTGGGCAGGTTGATGTTGATGGGGTTCCCTTTGTAGATCACCACCTCGACCATCACCTGTTCCTTGAGGTAATCCAGGGTGTCGCCCAACAGTTTCTTGTCCAGCTCATACTGGTCAAAGGTCTCTTGGTCCAAAAAGTAGTAGTACGTGCCGTCGGTGTAAAGGTACTGGGTCTGCCGGTTATCGATGTCCGCCACTGAGAACGCTGTGTCGTAACGCTGGAAAGTCCGCTCCACCACCGCCCCACTGATCAAGTTCTTCATCTTGATTCGGGTTACGGGCGCTCGCTGTTGCATCTTGTGGCGCTCGTAGTCCATGATCTGCCATGGCTGGTCTTCGAGCTCGATCACCATGCCCCGGCTGAGGTCGCTAAAGTTGATGCTCATTGCGAGTTGCCTCTCAGCTGTCTGCCTTCAGCTATTAGCGTTCGGCGTCCAACCCCTTAACGTTTTGCCGTATTTCGATGGATACAGTAGCGGCGGGCTGAGAACTGTCCGGAGTACTCGGCCTGTCGGCTGATGGCTGATGGCTCCGTTTTACTTGGATGCCTTGCTCAGAGGAGTGGCTCCCTCTTCGCCCAAGACAACAATGTCCTCGATACGGACCCCTCCCCAGCCGCTAAGATAGATTCCCGGTTCCACGGTGAACACCATGTTGGGTTTCAGGGTGTCCGGTGACTTGGGACCCACCCGCGGGTTTTCGTGCACCTCCAACCCCACGCCGTGGCCCAGGCTGTGGCCGAAGTTGTCACCGTACCCGGCCTCGTCGATAACCGAACGGGACAGCCCGTCGCACTCTTCGCCGGTCATGCCAGCCTTGACCGTGTTGATGGCGGTGAGTTGGGCTCCCAATACGATGTCGTAAATCTTGCGGAAGGTATCGTCGGGCTCGCCCACCACCACGGTCCGGGTGATATCCGAGCAGTAACCGCCGACCTTAGCGCCCATGTCGATGACTATGGGTTGTCCCGCTTGAATAATCGTGTCCGAGGGGCTGTGGTGGGCCATGGCCCCGTTGGGACCGGCGGCGACAATGGTGTCAAAGCTCAGGCCGTCGGCGCCATTGTCCCGCATGGCGACCTCCATGCGCCAGGCCACCTCCTTCTCGGTCATGCCTTCCCGAATGGTTGGACAAACTGCCTCCATGGCGGCATCCGATGCGTCGATGGCTTTTTGTAGCAGGGCCAGCTCTTCCTTGTCCTTGAACACCCGTTGCTCGTCTCCAACGCCGGTGGTGGCTATCAAGGACACCTGGCTCAGGTCCCCGTCTTCTTTAATGGCGTCCAGCAGCGCGTTGTAGGTGGCCACGGTCATGTCGCGGCTTTCAAAACCCAGTCGTTTGATCCCGGTCTCTTTCAGCAACTCCAGCAGCCAGCCCCAGCCGCTTCTTACTTGCAGCACGTTAAAATCCGGAGCCTGGCTGGTAGCTTGCTCGGTATACCTGGAGTCGGTGGCCAGCACCGCCCGGTCCTGGGTAATGAGCAGATGGCCCGCGGAACCGGTAAACCCCGAAAAGTACCGGCGGTTCTCGGGCACTGAGATCAGCACCCCATCCAGCTCCTTCTCCGGCAACAGGGTCAGCAACTGGTCCAAGCGGTCTCTCATCCCGCCTCCTCCTCTTTGATCAACGCCGTCAATATTTCTAGAGCCGCAGTATAGCTTCTCGAGCCGAACCCGGCAATCTGGCCCCTGGCGATATCGGTGATTACCGAGTGGCGGCGCCAGTCCTCCCGGGCATAGGGATTCCCCAGGTGGACCTCGATCACGGGTACTTTGGCGTCTATTAGACCGTCCTTCAAAGAGTACCCGTAGTGGGTCAGCGCACCGGGATTGACGATGATGCCCTGGATCGCCCCCCAGTTTTCTTGAATGCAGTCCACCAAGTGCCCTTCCACGTTTGACTGGAAGAAGGTAACTTCAACCCCCAGTTTCTCCGCAAGTTGGGAGATTTCGCGGTTGACCTCCTCCAACGTCTTGGAACCGTAAATCTCCGGGTCCCGCCGGCCCAGGACATTGATGTTGGGGCCATTTAATATTAGAAATCTGGACATCGGTTGTTAGCTTCTGTTAGCTTCCTTGCCCTGTTCCGGGCCCTGTCCCGGCGGGGTTAGACTCGTTCCCGGTTTCGGTGGCGGGAGTACCCGGGTCTCCAGACCTGGGATGGTGGGTCAGGTAGGCGGCCCGCGCTTCCTGCTTGGTCACATGGGTATAAATCTGGGTGGTGCTGGGACTGGAGTGACCCAGAAGCTCCTGTATGACCCGTAGGTCCGCGCCGCCTTCCAGCATGTGGGTGGCGAAGGTATGCCTCAGGGTATGGGGATGGACGTTCTCCCTGGTCTGGGCCCGGATGGCGTAGCCTCGAACCAATTTTTCTATGCTCCTCCTGGAGAGCCGGGCTCCGTACCGATTCAGGAAAAGGGCCGGATTGGTTTTGTTTGCCAATTCTGGCCGCGCCTCGTTCACGTACAGGCGCAGGGCCATGGCCGCGGGACGGCCGTACAGCACCCACCGCTCTTTGGAACCCTTGCCACGCACCAGTATCTCCTGCCTGGAGAAGTTCACGTTTGGCAGGTCCAAATCGTGAATCTCCGACACCCGAACCCCACAGGAGTACAGAACCTCGAGAATCGCCCGGTCACGGATGCCCACCGGGGTAGAATCGTCCGGGGCCTCCAATAGCCGCGCCACCTCCCGCTTGCTCAGGAAACCTGGAAGGGGCTTTTCCACCTTCACTCGCAAGCTTCGACCCGAGGGCATCGGGTTGGTCTTGAACAGGCCCTGTTGGACCAAGAACCCATAGAATGAGCGCAACGCGGTCAACTTGCGGGCGACGCTAACCCGGGCATAGCCGGTCTTACCCCCGGTTTTACCAACCACGGCGGTGGTGGCCAGCCAGGCCAAATAACCTCGAAGCATCTGCCGTTCCATGGCCGCCAGGGACAAGTCCTCCCGGTACAGGTAGGCCCGGAAGGAGGCCAGGTCGTCCATGTATATACGAACCGTGTTTTCCGAGAGGGCACGCTGCCCGCGAAGAAACAGAGGGTAACGGCCGGCCAGTTCGTCGAACTGCTCCAGGTCTGTTGAGTTAACGCGGGTTTCCTCGGCTAGTGACACGCCGGCGCCTCTTGCGATTGATTCATCCCTGCGCGGGACACCCCTTCTAACGCTCCCCGTTGGGGGAGAGGCCTACTTTACTCCCCCGCAAAGGGAGAGGGCACCGATACCTTCCCGATCGAAGGGATGGCGGTGACATGCTCTGCCTCTCCACGGCTTCCAGTCAAGGCAACAACCCCGCCACAACGGCGGCGTCTAATCCCCAACCGGGACCAGCTCTTCAGACTGATCCTCGGACTGCTCCTCAAGCGGTTGTTTCCAAGCACAGTTGGTACAGGCCGCGTTGCTTCGTCCTTGCTGAACCATCAATCCATTGCACTCGGGGCAGGGAGTCGGCACTGGACGGCCGTTGGTGAGGAAGTCGCAGTCGGGCCATTTGGAACATCCGAAGAAGGTCCGTCCCGTTTTCCGGGCTCGGCGCTCGATCAACTCACCATCGCAATCTGGCTTAGGGCAGGACGCCCCTGTTCGCTTTACGATGTTCTTGGTGGCCCCGCATTCGTCGCGGGTCCCAGTGCAGGCCAGGAACCGGCCAAACCTGCCGGTCTTGATGACCATGGGCCGCCCGCATTTCTCGCACACCTCGTCGGTCTCTTCCTCCACCTTGGTCCGGGGCATGGATTCCTCGGCGATTTCCAGCGCTTGTTGGAAAGGCCCGTAAAACTCTTGAAGCATGGGGACCCATTCCCGTTCTCCACGCGATACCTCGTCCAGGCCCTCCTCCATCTTGGCAGTGAAGTCCAGGTCCATCACGTCGCTGAAGAACTGGACCATCAGGTCCGTGATCGTGGTCCCCAAGGTAGTGGGCACCAGCCGGTTTTGCTCCTTGTCCACGTAATGCCGGCCCAGCAGGGTGCCCACCGTGGGCGCGTAGGTGCTGGGACGTCCGATACCCTTCTCTTCCATCGCCTTGATCAGCGTGGCCTCAGTATATCTGGGAGGAGGCTGGGTAAAGTGCTGCAGGGCATCAAGCTTGGTGCAGGCTAGATTGTCTTTGGCTGCAATCTCGGGAAGGGCCTGGCGGCCGCCCTCCTCTTCGCCGTCGTCACGGCTTTCCATGTACAGGGCCCGGAAGCCGGGAAAGATGAGGACGCTGCCGGTGGCCCGGAAGATATAAACTTTGGAAGAACCCCGGCACGCTGCCTCGATGTCCACGGTTGTGGCCTGTGACCGAGCATCGGACATCTGGCTGGCCAGCATTCGAGACCAGACGAGCCTGTATAGGTCTAGCTGCTCCCGGCTCAAATAAGGCCGCAAAGAGTCGGGGGTGCGTCGGATTGAGGTGGGACGGATGGCTTCATGGGCCTCTTGAGCCGCCTTCGCCTTGGTCTTGAACAACCTGGGCTTCTCCGGCACGTACTCTTTGCCGTAGGTCTCGACGATATAGCTACGGGCTTCGCTAACCGCCGCCGGTGTAACCTGAACGGAATCCGTGCGCATATAGGTAATGAGCCCCTCGGATTTGCCATCGCCCAAGGGCAGCCCCTCGTAAAGCTGCTGGGCAACTGCCATCGTATGCTGGGCGGTGAACCTCCTGCTAAGCTTTCGCCCGGCCTCCTGTTGCATGGTGCTGGTGGTAAAGGGGGCGGTGGGGCGCTGCCGGACTTCCCGTTTCTTGACGTCGGCCACAATATAGCCAGCGTCTTTCAGTTCGGCCTGATAGCTGCGGGCCTCCTCTTCCTTTGAGATGACCAACCGTCCCCGTTGCCCCTTGGTGGAGTGCAGCACGGCGGTAAAGGTATCCGCATTGGCCGCTTTGCCGGGTTCCTTATGAAGCTGAGCCTCCAGGGTCCAGGATTCCACGGGCACGAAGGACTGTATTTCCCGCTCACGGTCCACCACCATGCGCAGCGAGACCGACTGGACCCGCCCAGCGGAGGTGCCGCGTTGCACCCGGCGCCACAGCAATGGGCTGATCTGGTACCCCACCAGCCGGTCCAAAATGCGGCGGGCTTGCTGGGCGTTGACCAGTTCCATGTCGATTTCCCTGGGATGCTTGAAAGCCTCCTCCACGGCCTGCTTGGTAATCTCGTGGAAAATTACCCGTTTGGGTGGGTCGGCCCGCTGGTCCCATTGGGCTGCCGCCTGGAGATGCCAGGAAATGGCCTCGCCTTCCCTGTCAGGGTCGGTGGCCAGGTAAATGGTTGACGCTTGGTCTCCCGCCTTTATAAGGTCATTGAGAATGGCGCGCTTGTCCCGCATGATTACGTAGGAAGGCTGGAATTCGTTGTCCACATCCACGCCTATTTTGCTTTTGGGCAAGTCCCGCACGTGTCCCTGGGAGGCCGCAACCACGTATTTGCTGCCCAGCATCTGCCCCACGGTTCTGGCCTTGGCTGGGGACTCTACGATAACCAGGCTTTTGCCCGCGGTCCGGGTGGAAATGCCGGTCTTGCTCGCGCTGGATTTGCGGCCCGTGGACTTGCTGGCTTTCTTACCCTTGGTCGAAGCTTTAGTTTGGGACTTAGCTGCCATATGCTGGGATAACCTCCCGTATTCTGATGTAGTGCATGCATCCCACTTGCCGCACCATGCCCTTAAGCTCCAGCATGGTCAACAAGGTGTTTACCGCCGTGATGGGAAGGCTGGCACGCCTTCTAATATCGTCGATATGTTTGGGTTCGTCGTCCAGATGTCCCAGCAATAGCGCCTCGCCATCATCTTCAGCAGCCACCGGGAAGGGCATCTGCACCTGATGGGCCACCGCCGTAAGGTTTAGCTCCTCCAGCACGTCGGTGCAGTTGGACACCAGCTTGGCTCCCTCTTGAATCAAATGGTTGGTCAACCGGCTGACCGGTGAGAATATGCTCCCTGGAACGCAGAAGACCTCTCGGTTTTGCTCCAGGGCGTGTTGTACAGTCCACTTAGCTCCGCTGGCTTCACCGGCCTCCACCACCAAGGTGCCTAGACTCATGCCGCTGATCAATCGGTTGCGCCGGGGAAAGTTCTTGGGGAGAGGCTGCACACCCAAGGGATACTCGCTTACAACCGCGCCTTGCTCTTGGGCCTGTTGTGCCAGCTTGGTGTGTTCCTTGGGGTAGACCTTGTCTAGACCGCCGGCCAGCACCGCGATGGTTCGCCCTCCCGCTTCCAAGGCGGCCCTATGGGCAATGGCGTCGATGCCCCTGGCCAGGCCGCTGACGATGGTAATTTCGTTGCGGGCCAGGTCTTTCGTTATAGCTGCGGCGGCTTCCCGGCCATAGGCCGTGGGGCCACGGGTTCCCACTACCGCCACCGCCCGTTCGTCCTGCGGCAGGATCGAGCCTTTGTAGTACAGCACCGGGGGAGGGTCCGCGATTTCCTTCAATCGGGGCGGGTAATCCGGGTGGTGCCAGTTAACGGTCTGGACTCCCTCTCGACTCAACCTTTCCATCTCCCCGTCGGGAGACACCTCGCCTCTGATTCTTACAATCTCTCGCGCAACCCGATCCTCGATGCCCGCTTCTTTGAGCTGGACGGGGGTAGCCCCCCACGCGTTTTCAAGCTGTTTAAAGTACGTTTCTAATCGGCGGAATCGAACCGTACCTAACTGGGGGACCCGGTTCAGAGCCACCCAGAATTTTATGTCATCCATGTCACGATTCTAGCACACCCCTTATCCGCCAAACAACGATGTAAAGGCGTCCTTAATTGACAACAATAGAAGCTGATGATATATTTCTTAGGCTGAACCGACACGGAATATTCCAACCTAAAAGGTTGTTCCTTTACGTACCAAACGGCGTCCCCCAAGGATTGCCAGACCGAAGTGCGGGTCCTAACGGGGACTCCCTCCAAAAACCGACATGACAGCCAGCTCTACATACCCATGCCCCAGCCCTCGAGCCTCATTTTCCCTTTCCGCAGCGTTGCGCCACACGACCGGCAGACGGCTTTGGCGGATATGATCGTGGAGTTTTACCGGGCCGAACTTTAGGCAGGGAGGATTGCACATGCCAATGCGTGACTTTGTCGTCCGGTTCGCCGGTGAAGGCGGGCAGGGAGTGGTAACCTCGGCGGAAGGGTTGGCCCAGGTTTCCACCCAGGTCGGCTACCACGCGTTGACCTTTGCTACGTTCCCTTCCCAAATTCAAGGTGGCCCCACTTGGACCCAGGTCCGTATGTCCGTCGATCCCGTGTTCAGCCCCGGCGACGACGTGGACGTTCTGGTGGCCTTTAACCAGGAAGCCTACGACACCCACATAGGCGAGGTGCGGGAAAACGGAGTGGTCATCTTCAACGCCGACGAGTTCGATTTGCAAGGAGACCCGCGGGCCCTTGGTTTGCCCGTGGACGAGCTGGCGCGCTCCACTGGAAACAACAGGGCCGCCAACATGGTGATTATCGGCGCCTTGGCCCACTTGGTGGACATGCCCCAGAACTACCTGGACGAGTTCGTGACCAAGCGGTTCACCCGGGGCAGGGCCGGCGATGATGAAATCATCAGGTCGAACATCATGGCGATCGGCCTGGGCCGGGAGCACATGGCCGCCAGCGGTTTCTCCCTGGGATCCCTGGAAGACCCGGTGATGCCCGATTATGCCCAGCTGATGCTCAAGGGCAACGAGGCACTGGCGCTGGGAGCGCTGGCCGGAGGACTGGAATTCTACGTGGGCTACCCCATCTCCCCCGCCACGACCATTCTGCTGTACATGGAGCGCAACCTGGTGGGCGAAGGGAAGTTTGCCTACCAGGTCAGCTCGGAGATCGAGTCTATTACGGCTTTGCTGGGAGCGGGCTTTGCTGGCAAGAAAGCCATGACAGCCACCGCCGGCCCCGGCTTTTCATTGATGAGCGAGGGAATCGGGCTGGGCTGGATCGCCGAGATACCCGTAGTGATAGTCGACGTGCAGCGGGGAGGCCCCGCCACGGGCTTGCCCACCAAAACCGAGCAGTCTGACTTGATGGCCTGCATGTTCCCTGCCCATGGCGACGTTCGCATTCCAATCATCGCCGTCGGTACTGTTGAAGAGTGCTTCTACGGGGCGATCAAAGCCTTGAATTGGTCCGAGCGTTACCAGGGTCCCGTGGTGTTGATGACCGAGATGGCCCTGGCCGAACGGGCCCAGAACATCCCCAAACCTGACCTTTCCAAAGTTCAGGTAAAAGGCCGGCAGGTATATCAAGGAACCAACGGCTACCGCCGCTACGCAGGCCACGAACTGTCTCCCATGCCCATTCCGGGCAACCCGGGAGCCTACGTGGCCAACGGCAGCGAGCACGACGACATGGGGGACACCACCCACCTGCCCGAGCGTCACGTCCAGATGACCGAACGCAGGTTCGGCAAGCTTAAGCTTTTGGAAGAGGACGACTACGAGGTCGACAAACCCGACGAGTCCATCGTCCTCATGACCTGGGGAGGGTCGAAAGGCTCCGCCTGGGAGGCATACAACCAGCTAAAGGAGCAAGGCGTGCCGGTGGGCTGGCGCTACACCATGTATCTCAACCCGCTGCCGCCCAGACTTCTGGAGGAGCTTAAGCAAAAGGAGTTGGTGATTGTCCCCGAGTTGAACTACCAGGGGCAGTTCGCCAGCATCCTGCGCTCCCAAGGGGTCAAAGCGGAAGCCATCACCCAGTACACAGGACTACCTTTCAAAGTCCGGCATCTGGTCGAGGAAGTAACTCGCATGACCGAGTCTCGGCTCAAGGAGACGGTCGGGGTATGAGCAAAAAGAACGCTGAATACGATTTCAAGTGGTGCCCCGGTTGCGGCGACTTCGGAGTCCGCCGAGCGTTGGAGTTTGCCATGGTGGACTGGCTGGAAGAGACCGGTCTCCCCATGGAGAACAACGTGGTGATCGCCGGGATCGGCTGTTCCGGCAACCTGGTGCACCTCCTAGAAGGCCCTCAACCCTACGGCTTCCACGGCATTCACGGGCGTTCCTTACCCATTGCCATGGGCGTAAAAATGGCCCGCCCGGAGCTGAATGTGGTGGTGATCGCGGGGGACGGAGACTTCCTCAGCATCGGCGCGGAGCACATCGGCCCCCAAGCATCACGCAATCTGAACGTTTGCGCCATAATCATGGACAATGGCGTCTATGGACTTACCAAGGGCCAGAGCTCGCCAACCACCGCATTGGGCGTGATTACAAGTTCGACGCCCTTCGGCAAGCTGGAAGCTGAGATTAACCCCCTAGAGCTGTACCTGACTTTGGGTGTTTCTTTCATCGCTTCAGGCTTTTCGAGCCAACCGAGACCGCTGGCAAAGTTGATCACTCAAGGCATGGAACATCGGGGTTTCTCAATCGTCCACGTTCAATCTCCCTGCACAGCCTACAACGACACCTACGAAACCTTGAAAGGGAATGCCAAGAAGGGGATCCAGCCTGCTCTTTGGTCAATCCCCGACGAGCACGATCCGGGAGACCGGGCCGCCGCCCATGAATTGCTCCAGCAGGGAGGAATCCCGTTGGGAGTGATCTACCAGGATTCCGACCGGCTTTCCCTGGACCAGCAAGTGGAAAAAACGTGGGCCAAGGCCGGTGCCAAGTCGGTCCAGGAACTGATGGGCGCCTTCGAATTCTGAGTTTCGGTGAACCCCAAAACAAAAGCTCCCCTATGTGAAGGGGAGCTTTTATTTTGGCAGGCATTCACACCTGGGCCATGGCCTTTACTTCGATGTTGTTGGGCATCGTGGCTCATAAACCGGACCAGACAATTTGAGCACGGGGGATAGCGTGGTACCCTGGACCGTAAGCCCGCCGGAGTAGGTCTGGCCGGGGAGCCTGGTTACTGGCTGGTCGCCAGATAATCCTGCATGTGTTTACGAAGTAATACCCGGCCTCGGTGGAGCCGGGCTTTTAGCGAAGAGACCGAGATGTTCAGCGATTCGGAGGCTTCTTCGTTGCTCAGCCCCTGGATGTCTCGCATGACCACTGCGGCCTTCAAGTTGGCCGCCAGCATGTCCAGGCCCTGCTCCAAGTGCTCCCTGAGCTCGCTGTTCAATGCCATCTTCTCCGGGCCCTCAGTAGGGCTGGGGAAGTCCATGTCTTCGTAGCCGGTCTGGGTCAGGGTCCTGGTGGGCCGGTCCTTGCGCAGCTTCATAAGCGCCGCGTTGACCGCGATGCGGTACAGCCAGGTGGTGACCTTGGATTCTCCTCGGAACCGGTGGAAGTTGCGATAAGCGGCCAGAAACGCGTCCTGGGCGGCGTCTTCGGCATCCGCGTGGTTGCCCAGGACCCGGTAGGTCAGGTTGTACACGAAATCACCGTACTGATCGACGATGCTTTCGAAATCTAGCTCTACCTTGCTTTCCATTCCTCTCCGCTTGGCGTTCTTGATGCATCCTTTTGGGGGGTATTGTGCATCTAATTGAATAAGGTTGTCTATAGCCGTACAATTGGAAGCAGTACCCTGTACTCAGGGGCGCACCACATGGCGGCGATGCGACTAACCTGGACGGAGGCGGTTCCACAGCGGATCTGTTACGCGAATTTCGTCAAGGTCAGGTGGTTGCCCATTGGCACGGATGGCTTTAGAATAGGTTGGGAGTTACCAAAGTGAATAGCTGGCTTACGAAAATATTCCGAAGAGGCGAGGTCGACTGCAACGACGTGCGGCGACTCTCCTCTGATTACCTTGAGGATGACCTTCCAGAGGTTAAGCAATCCGCTATCCGGACCCACCTGAGCAATTGCGGTCCCTGCCGCGCCTTTGTGGAAACCCTGGCTTCTACCATAGGGATTCTGTCCCGCTTGCCCAGAGTATCCGCGCCATCATCCTTCAAAGAATCGGTGATGAACCGCATAAAACGGGGCGATTAACCCAAGGGTCGTAGTCTGGTCCGGCACTTCAGGACGCTTTGTCCAGTTCCGCTTGTAACGATTGATACTTGGACGGGCACTTGACCAGGATACTGTCCGCTTGGAACACTTGGTCGGGCCCGTAGCTGCCCTGCAGAATAACCTCCGAATGGGGATTGAAAAACAGGTCTGGAAGCACACCCACGTAGGCTGCTTCTAGCTGTGCACCTGCCAGACCGCCTCCCTCGTCCTGAAGCCGGAAACTGGATGTGATAGAGTTTCCTTCCCGTAGAAAAGACCCTTCCACCAGCTTGCCCGACACCCGTACGATCCGCCCATCCTGCGCGGTCTGCTTACCGGCGAATTCGCTTACGGTTAAAAAATAAAGGGCGTTACCAGGGAAGGCGGCGTAGATCATGTAGCCCAGCGCCAGGGCCACCACTACCCCCAGGATCAGAAACCGGGTCCGGTGGCTGCCGCTTTCCGCTTCCTCCTCGACACTCGCTTCATCTAGCTCGAAATCGTCCATCCAAGCTCCTTATCACCGACACCTTATTTCCATTGTACTACGGTTCTACAACAGCACCCCGGCCCGGCGGCCGCGAGACCTATGGCCCTAGGCGCCACCCTCAGACTCGGATTGCTCCAATGCTCGGCGCATCTCCCTGAGCTCTCGCTGCAACTCCTGTTGCCGGCGGGTGACAAAAAAGGCATAGATAAAGAAGGCCGCCCAACTCACTGCGAACGCGGCAAAGAGAAAGGGTAGGTTGGTCGAGGGCAACTCAGACTGTAGCAGGATAACCGGCATCGCGCCTTACTCCTTCAGGTCAGGGTCGGGTTCAACACCGGCTACCGGGCCGCCCTTCGCAGCATAGATCGTATACCCCGTATCTGGTCTTCGTTGTCCCGCAGTGCCGAGCGCTCCAGCACCAGATACACGAAAAGAAACAGCAGTGCCACCATTGAAAACAGCAGCACGGCCAGCATGGTGCCGTCCAGGGAGTCCGCGGCAGCCAATGGTCCCACCACCGGCGACGGATGGATCGACCGCCACCAGATCACCGAGAAATACACGATGGGCACATCGACGAATCCCACGATGCCCACCACCGCCGAGTAGATGGCTGCTTTGGCCTGGTTTGGGGCGTAGGCCCGTGTCATCAAATACGCCACGTAGATCAGCCAAAGTATCAACGTGGTAGTCAACCGGGGCTCCCATGTCCACCAGGTGTTCCAGATCGGTCTGGCCCAAATAACGCCGGTGATCAGGGCCAAGCTGACGAATACCACGCCCACCTCGGCCGAGGCGTGGGCCAACCGGTCCCACTTGGCGTCCCGTCGCACAAGATATGCGATGCTGGCCAAAAACACTATAAAGAAGGCCAGAAACGACATGATTGCGATGGGCACGTGGAAGTAGAACACCCTTTGTATGTGGCCCAGCACCGCGTCTGTAGGCGCCACCATGAAAATCAAGTACAAATCGGCCAGCATGAGCAAGCCACCCAAAATCAACAAATAAACCCTGATGCTGCCACCACCGGCAAATCCGGTCAACGCGCCCATGCTGCACCTCTATTCCTCGACGACAACGGCAAACAACCATGAACATATTACGATAAAAAGGGCGTCGAAGATTCCTAACAAGGGTAACCAACGGTTCAGCCCCACGGTGCCCTCAAAGCCAAGGGCGGCGGAGGTTGCCTCCACCGCACCGATAATCACCGGCAGGATCACCGGAAAGAAAAGCACGGGCAGCATGATCTCCCGGGACCGGGTCTGGACCGCGATAGCCGAAAACAGTGTCCCCACCAACGCAAAGCCCAGGGTTGCCAGGACGATAGTCACAATGAGCGCCAAAGACAAAGCGGAAAACCCCAGCAGAATGGAGAATATGGGCAGCAAAACCATCTCAATCGTCAGCATGAACAGGAAGCTGCTCAATGCTTTGCCCAGGAATATGGCGTCCCGGCTAATCGGAGCCAGCAGCAAGCCATCCAGCCCGCCCTGCTCCCGTTCACGGACAAAGGCCCGGTTCATCGCCAGCGTGGCAGCAAAAGCGAAAGCGACCCAAAGGATCCCTGGGGCCAAAATGGCGGAACGCTGGGGCGCCACGTTCAACGCGAAGTTGAACACGACCACCACCACGAGGCCGAACACCAGCACGGAAACCACCAGCTCCCGCGAACGCCACTCCAGGAGGATATCTTTCCAGACCAGAACCAACACCGGTTTCACAAGCTGGCTCATCGCCCTACCCCCAGCGTAGTGGCCAGCAACTCCTGAAAACCGGCGGCGTCCGGATACTCGTCGGAACCGCGAAAACGTACCCTGCCCCGGCATAGAACCCCCACTTTGTCGCTCCATGCCATGCCCAATTCGGGGTTGTGGGTGGTCATTACCACCGACCGCCCGGCGGAAGTCCACTCCTCCAGCAGGTCCTTCAGCACCGAAACCGAACCCGGGTCCAGGCCGGTCTCGGGCTCGTCCAGCAACAGCACCGGCGGCTGGTGCAAGATCGCCCGGGCTATGGCTACCCGCTTCTGCAATCCATGCGACAGGGTACGGACACGCTGGGCTTCCCGGCTGGCCAGACCCAACCGCGACAGGGCCTCGCTGGCCCGCTGCCGAGGGTCGCTCAGGCCGTAGAGCCGCCCGTAATACACCAAATTTTCCAGGCAGGTAAGGTCGTCGTAAAGGAAGGTCTGGTGCGCCACCACGCCGACCCTGCGGCGGACCGCCTCGGGCCGGCGGCGAGCGTTATATCCGGCGATTACCACGGTTCCCGAGTCAGCCCGGGCCTGGGTAGCCAGAATACGCAGCAGGGTGGTCTTCCCTACGCCGTTAGCACCCAAGAGGACCAGCAGTTCTCCCCAACCTAGCGCCAAATCCAGGTCCCAGAGGACTGGCCAATCGTCGAAGCTCTTTTCCAGGCCCTCCACCCGGATGGCGCCGGCTATGCTGGCCGCCGGCCCCGATTCCATCGGGGCTACCTCTGTCCCACCGGCCGGGAGTGTCGAGTCATTGCTAAGCCCTCACATCAATTCTAATTTCGGGGTGATGTCACTGCTAAGGGTAGGCCTCCTTAGCTTCAGATTCAATCTCTTAGAGAATTGTTTCTGCTGATCACACCCGGTTCCAAGTCAGTCCGGGAAGTCGCCGCCGTGCAACCGGGCGTACAGGCCTTTGAACGCGTCCACCGTGTCCCCGGTAGCCTGCCGCAGAAAGGCCTGGTAAATCTCGTTTTCATCTACCGGCCGCTTTTGCTGAGCAGCCAGTTGATGGAGCTCTCGCCAGGCGGCGCTGAACGGGCCGGGGCTCAGTAAATCGTAAAGTTCGATAAACAGGTTCTCGCCCCGGTTGTGGTTACAGGTGAAATTGGACGCTTGCCGGTGAGCCGCGTAACCTTCAACGGCAAGCTTATCAATAAGTTTCTGTATGGTGGGCACCTGCATTGAGTCGCAGGACTTCAGGCCAAAAGCCAGCTCGGGAGACACGTTAACCCGAAGAGATCCCCCGTAAGTCCTATCGCGTACGTAGCTGGTGAGAAAGTCGGCCGCCCCCTCGCGAAACCACAACGGCGCCTGGTCAGCGCCCCAATAATAATGGGCTATCTCGTGGAAGAGGGCGCGGTTGGTCTCCCCTGGTATCGTCAGCTCAGGGTCTACCAGGATGTGGGTTCCCCTATTGAGGTCCAGGTAGTCAACTTCGGACCCAAGGTTGAGCTCCCGTGGTAAGGCAAGCAGCGTGATGACCTCTTGGCGAGGGAACGGCAGTCCGGTTAGCTCCTCCATCGCTCTGATCGCGTCTTCCAACTGGTCCAACATCGCCTCTCGTTTGTCTCGAAGCTCTTGCGCCGCCCGTTCCACCGTCACGGAACCCATGGCTTCCGGTTCGGCTTGTATCCAGTTCAGCCGGCC
>JADFFS010000225.1 GCA_022568195.1 Chloroflexota bacterium
GGTAAACGGGAGTGAGCCAACGGTCGTATTGGGGGTTCAACCCGCGGACCACGCCGGACAGCCGCTCTATGAGCTGGGCTACTATGGGTCCGGTTTCACCGTCGCCCACCTGATAGCGGTCTACGCTGCCGATAGCCTGGACCTCCACCGCGGTACCGCAAATAAAGGCTTCGTCGGCGACGTACAGCTCCGTTCGCTCCACGTCCCGTTCCAACACCGGGACGTTTAGCTCCTGCTCCAACAACTCTTTCACTACTTCGCGGGTAATGCTTTCCAGGGTACCCGCGCTGCTGGGCGGGGTGATGGCAACGCCGTCTCGAATTATGAAAATGCAGGCATAGCTGGCTTCTGCCACCTTGCCCTGTTGATTCAGGATGATGCCAAAGTCATAACCGTTGATGCGAGATTCAGTGGACACGTAACGGCTGTTCTGGTAATTGGTAATGGCCTTGACCCGGGGCGGCATCACATTGTCGGAAATACGGGTCCAACTGCTTACGTTGCAGTGGACCACTTTGGGGGTGCTGAGATTGGACTCGGAGGGCCTGGCGGTGATGACCACCTCTCCAGGCTGCTCCAAGACCGCCAGGTAACCGGGAATGCCGCCACCGAAGTAAGCCAGCGGCTGGATGTAGGCGTCGGCCCGATACTCGTTGGCCCTGAGCAACTCGGTTATGCTCTGGACCAACTCCTTATGCGAGTAGGGGGAAGTCATGCGCATGATCTTCATCGACTGGAACAAGCGCTTCAGATGGGCGTCCAGGTGGAAAACATACAGCTCTTTGTGCTCGGGGTTCCAATAGGCGCGAATCCCTTCGAACACCGATGAGATGGCGGTCCACCCCAGCGCCGATATGTGCACCGTGGCCTTGTCCCATTCCACCAGCTCGCCGGACCGCCAGAGGTACTTGGGCGTTTCCCGGCGGTCGGTCTCGCTTCGCTGGCCTGTTTTTTGCTGGGTCATGACCTAGAAAGCCCTTCCTAAGCCGCTTTTTCCACTGCGGAGCGCAGGTCTTCCAGGCTAACATCGCCCCCCAAGAGCTCACCGCTGATCAGGTAGGCGGGAGTCCCGGTCACGCCCTGGTCTCGGGCCGCCTGGTACTCTTGAAGCACCCTGTCGCGGTAGTGACCCGACTCCAGGCGGGGCGCAAGCTCGGCCCAATCCAGGCCGCAGCCCCGGGCGATCTCTCCTAAAATTTCCAGGCTGGAGAGGTCGACGCCCCGCTCCCAGTAGGCTCTAGCCAATGCATGGTGGAGGTCTCCGTCCAGCCCCTTCTCCCGGGCGTATAACGTGGCTTCGTGGGCCAGCATGGTGTTGGGCGACCACTGGGGGCGGCGCATCACCAGGCCTACTGCCCTGGCCCGCTCCTGCGCTGCCGGAGACAACTCGGTCTCGGTCTCGCCGTCAAACAAGCGGCGCGGTTCTCCTTCGGGCGGACGATCGGGGCGCAACAAATAGGGCCTGCGTTCCACGTTGATCGAGAATTCCTCGGCAACCTTGTCGAGCCTGGCCAGGCCGACGTAGCAATAGGGTCAAGTGTAGTCGTACCAATGAGTTACATCGACTTGATTGGTAGCGGCCATGGGGCTCCTCCTTGACTGGGCTGGGGTACGAATTCAGGACATTGTAGCATGGGGTTCCGGCGACGCCTAGCTGGAGACAATCCATCATGCCGCCCGTGCCTTGACCCGCCGGTGAGCCGAACCTAAAATGGCTTCCTGCAATCAGACCCCGAAATTGAACCATCGAAGGAGGGCGCCCATGACCCAGTTGGTATTTATTCACGGTCCGGGAGCCGGCGCCTGCGGCGAAGGCTTCGCTCATCAGCTAGACCACTTTCCAGGCAGTCTGGCGCCCACCTTGCCCGGCCATCTCAGCGGAGTAGCTTGCACCAGTGTGGAACGCTATACCGACTGGCTCCGGGGCTGGCTATGGTCCCGAGACTGCCAACACGATCTGGTGTTGGTGGGCTTCACCTTGGGGGCCTGCATCGCCCTTCAATACGCATTGGACTACCCCGATGAGGTCAAGGGCTTGGTGCTTATGACGGTGTCCATGCGGCCCAAGGAGCGGGCTGCCGGCACCCTGGACATGCGGCTCAAGGCTGCCCGGGAGCCCGAGGCATACCAGAAGTGGCTGGATTTTCAACGACACGCCATGATGTTCGTGGACCCGGAGCTACGTGAGCGCTTGATGGAGTGCCACAAGCAGGTGGGGCCTATGTCCCAGCACGACGATCTGGTGGTAATAGACAAGTTCGACGTTCGGGACCGCATCTCCACCCTGCGGGCGCCCCTGGTCCTGATTCGGGGGGTCGACGATCCGGGTGCGCCCCCGGAGTACGAACTGGAGATCCATCAGGCCGTGCCGGGCTCCCGTTATGTCAAGCTGGATGACGCAGGACACTTCCCCATGGCCGAGCGGCCCGCAGACGTCAACCTGGCCATCGAGGAGTTGATCGCTGGACTGGCGTAATTCACCCCTCGATTGTGGCAAAATGGGGCATGACCTCTCGGGCGAAGAGCTCCAGGCTTTCACTGGAGATAGGATCGGGGAATAGCAAGAAAAAATATCGAATCCCACTGTCCACGTACCGGGCGAGTTGCTGGATGCACTGCTCGGGTGTTCCGGCGATGGCCCGGGACAGGGACTCTTTGTAGGCGCTCAAGCTGACGTTGGCGCCGGCGGCGCCCTGGGCGGCCAAAGCTTCGAATTCCCCCTGGGTGGCTCCGATTACCACCCGGGTATTGTGGGTGACCTCGATCTCGGCCGCGTCCCGGCCAAACCCATTACAGTGCCGCTTGAGAATTTCCATCTTGGCCTGGTGCTCTTCCAGGCTCATTTCAAACCCGATGTTGCAAATATCCGCGTGTCTGGCCACGGCTCTCAGCAGGTGGGTTTCCCCGTGGCCACCGATCAACACCGGAGGATGGGGCTGTTGCACCGGTTTGGGCTCGTTGAGCGACTGCTCCAGACTGTAGTACCGCCCCTGAAAATCCGCCCTGTCTTCTATCCACGATTTCTTGATCAGCTCCACAGCTTCTTCCAGCATCCTCACTCGCTCGGCAGTGGAAGGGAAGGAGATTCCGGAAGCCCGGTGGTCTCCTCCTCCTCCACCGGCGCCGATACCCAACTCCAGCCGGCCCCGGCTGATCACATCCAGGGTGGCGCTCATCTTGGCCAGCAAGGCCGGAGGCCGGTAGAGGTTGGCCAACACCAACGGCGTCAGGCGGATACGCTCCGTCACGGCGGCCAGGGCGGACAGGGTGGTCCAGCACTCCAGCGCGGGAGAGTTCAACAGGTCGTACAAGGTGGCCGAGTGGTAGCCCAACGTGTCTGCTTGGGTCCACACCCGCTTCAAGTCGTCGAAGGTGTAGCCGTGCTGGTGGATTCGGACGCCGAATTTGACTTGTTGGTTCATCTAACTCCCGCTTAACTCCCTGGGTTTCAAGGGCACAACCCGGTTCTCCAGCCAGGAGGGAAACTAGCATGTGGATAAAACCGTGTCAACGGCGATACTGTAAACCACTGCATTCCCACTGTAGCAAGAGTAACGGGTCTTGCGCTGGAGGATATTCCCAGTATAATCGGCACCATCCCGCCAGGCTCGGCCGTGAGTTCAGCAGAGTACGCCGGACCTCTTAACGGCGGGATCGGGCCCCCTTTTTATTTGAAAACCCAACGGAGGTAAGCCATGAAGGCCGCAGTGCTACGGGAAGTCAACCGGCCCTTGGAGGTCGAGGATGTGGAGACCGATCAACCGGGCCCCCGGGAGGTTCTGATACGCACCGGGGCCACCGGGGTCTGCCACAGCGACCTGCATTACGTCGAGGGCAAGTACACTATCCCAATGCCTGTGGTGCTGGGCCACGAAGCCGCGGGCACCATTGAGGCTACGGGAGACCAGGTGACCTACGTGAAGCCCGGCGACCGGGTCATCACCTGCTTGTCGGTGTTCTGTGGCCACTGCGACCGGTGCCTCAGCGGGCGCCCTAATCTATGCCGCCGGCCCGACGTGGACCGTTCCGACTCCGAGCCTCCCCGTCTGAGGCAGGGCGGCACCCGGATCACCCAGATGGCCCAGTTAGGCTCCTTTGCCGAGCAGATGCTGGTCCACGAGCATGCGGTGGTCAAGGTTGACGATGACATGCCCTTCGAGCAACTGGCTCTGATCGGCTGCGGCGTCACCACCGGTATTGGCGCGGTGCTGAACACCGCCAAGGTGGAGCCGGGCAGCACGGTGGCAGTGGTCGGCTGCGGCGGCGTCGGCCTGAACTGCATCCAGGGAGCGGTGCTGGCAGGCGCCTTGCGTATCATCGCCATCGACTCCGTGGAAACCAAACTGACCCTGGCCCGGGAGTTTGGGGCTACCGACGTTATCGATGCCTCCGGGGGCGATGTGGTCCAGAAAGTGCGAGAGTTGACCGGCGGCGGTGTAGACTACTCATTCGAAGCCATCGGCACCAAGGAAACTGCCGAGCAGTGCTTCGAGATGCTGGCGGCCGGCAGCACTGCCACCATCATCGGGATGATCCCCGAAGGCGTGAAGATCGAACTGGACGCCGGCACCTTCCTGCGCCGGGAGCGAAAGATCCAGGGCAGCAGCATGGGCTCCAACCGGTTCCGGATCGATATGCCCCGGTACATCGAGTTTTACCGGCAGGGACGGTTGAAGCTGGACGAGTTGGTGTCCCAACGCTTGCGGCTGGACCAGGTCAACAAGGCCTTCGAGGACATGAAACAGGGCAACGTCGCCCGCAGCGTCATTACCTTCTAGCCTGACCGCTGTCGGCGATTGAGCACCGTAAGACCCTGTAACAAAACTCCTCTCATGTCATCCTGAGGACCGCAGGGACGAAGGATCCCCCAGCGGCAGATGCGGCACGTGGGGACCCAGAGGGAGATTCTTCGCTGCGCTCAGAATGACAATTGCCGGTTTTGTTAGATGTTCTAGGTGGTCCACTTGGGCGGGCGCTTTTCCAGGAAAGCGGTGATGCCCTCTTGGGCGTCGTCGGCCAGCAGGTTTTCCACCATCACC
>JADFFS010000226.1 GCA_022568195.1 Chloroflexota bacterium
GATGGTGTCGAATGCTTTGGCCCATACTTGTTGCTGGCTCTGTGGATTAGGATCTTCCATCCACGCGACGAGATCTTCTTCGACCTGCGGAAACCGGTCTTCTACACAGAAAATCGCCAGCTTCTCTCTTTGTGCTTCGGAAAGAGAAGCCACGAGATTGCGATTCACGACGGTCTTCTTCTCGGTTCCTGTGATACCGACAAAGAAAACTATATTCACATCAACTGCCGCCCACCCAGCAAGCGCATTGCCTACTGTTGATATTGTAGAATCATCGCAGAGTCTAATGCTGTTGATTGAGTCAGTCAAGGGAAAGGCGATGGGGGTCTGTCGAATTATGAATAAGGCTCAATTGACACCCTCTTGCGGCCCAACCTATAATCGGGCACGCGCCTATGGCTCAGACGGGGCCGTGGTTGAAGCCCGATTGGCGCTGGCCAGTTAGTAACGGCGGAGCGGTTAGCAATCCCCATGACCCTGCGAGAACGGCTGGAAGAGGAGATCGTGGCAGCCATGCGAGGCCGGGAACGGGCTCGCTTGGAGTCTTTGCGCTATCTGAAGAGCGTGGTGCAACTGGCGGAGAAGGACCTGAAGAAAACCCTGGACGACCCGGGCATGGTGGAAATTGTGTCCAAGCAGGTCAACGACCGCCGGGAGAGCATCCGCATGTTCCAGCAGGGCAACCGGGACGACCTGGTGGCCAAGGAGTCGGCGGAGCTGGCCATCCTGGAGAGCTACCTGCCGCCCCAGCTTGGACCTGACGAGCTGCTCCAACTGGTGCAGGACGTGGTGAAAGAGGTGGGCGCCAGCACGCCCAGGGACAAGGGAAAGGTGATGGGGCGGCTCATGCCCCAGGTCCGGGGCCGGGCCGACGGCACGGTGGTGAACGACCTGGTTACCCAGCTTCTGGAATCCGGCAGCTAGAATTCGAACAGCCGGCTCACCGCAGAGTCGCAAAGGACGCAGAGCCCGAAATGGCACTACAATGATCTCCGTGGTCTCCGCGGCTCTGTGGTGATTTTTCGTATACTCTCCAGGAACGACGTCTTCTAGATGCGATTTGGCATAGTGGTGTTCCCAGGTACCTGGAGCGAAACCGATTGCTACTATGTGGTGAAGGACGTGCTGGGCCAGGACGCCGATTACGTCTGGCACCGTCAGGACAACCTGGCCGGCTACGACTGCGTTATCCTGCCCGGCGGGTTTTCCTACGGGGATTACCTGCGCCCCGGCGCCATGGCCCGGGTTTCCCCGGTGATGGACGCTGTCCGCCGGTTCGCCCAGGACGGCGGTCTGGTCATCGGCATCTGCAACGGTTTCCAGATTCTCTGTGAAGCGCAGCTATTGCCCGGTATTCTGTTGCGCAATCACCACCTTGAGTACCGCTGCCAGTGGACCAATTTGCGGACTGAGCAGGTGGATTCGCCATTTACCCGCCGGTGCCAGCCGGGCCAGGTCCTGCAAGTGCCGGTGTCCCACGGCGAGGGCAACTACTTCGCCGAGCCTGACACCCTCCGGGACCTGGAAGCGCGGGGGCAGGTCTTGTTCCGGTACTGCGAACCCACGGGCGCTGTGACCGACGCATCCAATCCCAACGGCGCAGCCAACAACATCGCCGGAATAGTCAACCAGCAAGGTAACGTGCTGGGCCTGATGCCCCACCCGGAACGGTGCTGCGAGCCGGTCCTGGGCGGCACCGACGGCAATTTCATATTTCAGTCCATCATCGATAGCTGCGGGAGCCGGTAACCAGCTCGATGCTGGCGGTTATCCTGGCGCTGGTGGCTGCCCTTGGCTTTGGCAGCACCGCCATCTTTGCCCGCGTTGGCATGCAGGGCATCAGGCCCCTTCCCAGCACCGTCATCTCCACCTTGATCAGCTTTGTCCCGACCATGTTGCTGGCTCTGGCCTTCGCCTGGTCCGATTTCCGTGAACTTCCCCCGATAGCCTATCTGTGGCTGTTGTGCCTGGGGGCCCTGAGCTTTCTGGGCGGGCGGGCCCAGAACTTCGCGGCAATCAACCTGCTGGGCGCTTCCCGCTCCAGTCCCTTTGTTGGTACCTCGGTCGTTTTCGGCGTCCTTTTCGCCGTGACCATCACCGGCGAGAGACCCCATCTCCTGGTGATCCTGGGCACCGTGGGCGTCATAGTGGGCTTGGTGGTGGCCATCGGCAACTTGACCGGGCAGCGTTGGCTGCACGACCGAAGGTCCCTGCTGGGCTACGCCTTGGCCATGGGCGCCGGCGCGTCATACGGCGGCAGCAATGTGTTGACCAAGGTTTTGATATCGGCGTACGGCTCGCCCTTGATGATATCCGCTTTCGGGCTGATGTTCGGCGTCCTGCTGCTGCTGCCCCTGGCTGGTGGAGGCGCTGTGCAGGACTTGAAGGCCAGCGGACGAAGCCGGGGGTTCCTGGGGCACGTGGTCCTGGCAGGATTAGCTTCAGCCTTCGCCATCATTGCCTTCGGTTATTCCCTGCAACGCTCCGACGTGGTCATCGTCTCGCCCATAGTGTCCATCAACCCCTTGATCACCCTGCTGCTGGCACAGGTGTTTCTACCGGGACTGGAACGAGTTACCAAGCAGGTAGTGGCCGGTACATTATTAACGGTTGCCGGCGTGGTCCTGGTGATCGTCGGCAGCACGATGTAGCTGCGGCGTCCAGGCCATGGTTGCCGGGGTATGGGCCACAGGGTATATTAGCCACATTGAGCCGGGCTCAAATGCCCGGATTCAAATGCCAGTATTACCCAGTACAAGCAGGTGAAATGGCTTTCGACCTGGACGAAACCAACGCGGCAGCGTACCTGTCCTCCCGGGGGCTGGTCGACCCAGACAGCGTGGAAAAGGTGGAGCTGTTGGGTTGGGGGGTTTCCAACGTGCTGGTCAAGGTGCAGACCCGCGGCGATTGCATGGTGATCAAGCAGTCCCTGGCCCGTTTGCGGGTGACCGAGGACTGGTTTGCCGACCGGGAGCGTATCTACCGGGAATGTGCTTGTATCGAAACTCTGTCCACGATACTCCCAACCGGCGCATTACCCGAAGTGCGTTACCAGGACCAAGACAATTACCTGTTCGTGATGTCATGTGCGCCCGAAGAGGGCGTTAACTGGAAGGAGCAGCTACTGGCCGGCCAGGTGGACGAGACGGTCGCCGGCAAGGTTGGCGCCGCTCTGGGGGCAATCCATCGAGAAACCACCGGCAGCTCGGCGGTTCGGGAGCGGTTCCTGAATGACCAGGTATTCATCCAGCTTCGCATCGAGCCTTACCATTGGACCACCGCCAAGGTCCACCCCGACCTGGCCCAGGTCATCCAGCGGGAAGCAGCCCGCATGCTGGAGGTCAAAACCGCGCTGGTGCACGGGGACTTCAGCCCCAAAAACATCATCGTCACGGGCCAGGACGTTTTTCTTCTGGACTTTGAGGTGGTGCACTACGGAAACCCGGTGTTCGACCTGGCGTTCATGCTCAACCACCTGATGCTCAAGTCGGTACACAACGCCGGTATACGGAACATGTACTTTCATGCTGCCCGCTCATTCTGGCAGGGGTACCAGGAACAGGCCGGCTTGGACGTCCAGACCGCGGCCCAGCGAGAACGGGATACAATCAAGCAGACCGGCTGCTTGATGTTGGCCCGCATAGACGGTAAGTCGCCTGCCGAGTACATCGTGGACCCGGCCGTCAAGGAGTCGGTGCGCTCCATCGCCAGGGACATCTTGTTGGGTGACTACGCCAAGCTGGACGATATGATGGCCTTGGTGGACGGCAAGCTGAGCCGGTCCCCAGTTTCCCAGTCCCCAGTTTCCGGCGAAGCGCCGGTCCAAGGCTAGCTCCATGGCATCACGAACCGCCATCCAGCGGATCCACTCCCGCCAGGTATTGGACTCCAGGGGCAACCCCACCGTCGAGGTGGACCTTTGGCTGGCCGGCGGGGCCCGGGGACGGGCCATGGTGCCCTCTGGCGCCTCCACAGGCCGGTTTGAGGCCGTGGAATTGCGGGATGGTATTCCTGAGCGGTACGGTGGCCTGGGCGTGCTCAGCGCCGTGGAGAACGTCAACCAGGTGATTGCCCCTGAGCTGTGCGGCCGGGACATCGACGCGACGGACCAGCAACTGGTGGACCGGTTGCTCCGCGAGCTGGACGGTACGCCAGACAAGTCCAGATTGGGCGCCAACGCCATCCTGGGTGTTTCTCTGGCTTGCGCCCACGCGGCGGCCACGGCGCAGAATGTCCCCTTATACCGTTATCTGGGCGGACCGGATGCCAGCGAGCTTCCGGTACCCATGGTCAACATCATCAGTGGGGGGCGCCACGGCAACTGGAACCTGGACTTTCAGGACTTCATGGCCATTCCCGTTGGCGCGGCCGGTTTCAGTGAGGCATTGGAGCAGTGCGCCGGGGTCTACCGAGCCACGGCCAAGCTGCTGCATGAGCGTAACCAGGCGCCATCCGGAGTAGCCGACGAGGGAGGGTTCGCTCCGAGATTGGCCTCCAATGAAAAGGCCCTGGACCTGCTGGTGGACGCCATCGAGCTGGCGGGATACCGGCCCGGCAGGGACGCCGACCTGGCCATAGCCATCGATGTCGCCTCCTCCGAGTTCTACGAGGACGGCAACTACGTATTACGCGGAGATGGGCGTACCCTGACTCAGCGGGAAATGGTCGACCTTTTGGATGGTTGGGTGGACCGGTACCCCATTATCTCCATCGAGGACGGCCTGGCGGAGGACGACTGGGAAGGGTGGCACAGCCTCACCGATCGGCTGGGTTCCAGGGTACAGCTTATCGGCGACGACCTTTTTGTGACCAACCGGGAGAGGTTGCAGCGAGGAATTGACGAAGGCGTGGCCAACGCAGTCTTGGTGAAGCTGAACCAGATAGGAACCCTTACCGAGACCCTGGAGGTGGTGGCGCTGGCTCAACAAGCCGGATTCTTGCCCGTGGTCTCGGCCCGGTCGGGGGAAACCGAAGACACGACCATAGCC
>JADFFS010000227.1 GCA_022568195.1 Chloroflexota bacterium
GCGCATATCTTGATGTAGTCGGCGCCCTCCTTGATCAACTGGCGCACGGCCGCGGTGGCTTCCACCGGACCCGTGACCTCGGTGCCGAAGTAGCCCATGTGCCCGCCGATTGTCGCCACCGGCCTCCCGCAGAGCACCATGCGGGGAGTCTGGATGATTCCCATTCGCGCGGCCTCGCGCAATCGGAACATGGTGAGGTTCTTGGCCCCGTTTTCCCTGATGGAGGTAACCCCGGAAAACAGGCAGGCCGTGGCGTTGCGGGCCGCCTGAAGGGTGAGGATCTCGTCGGGAAGCGCGGCCACGTCCTCCCCGGCGCGGCCATCGCCAAACCCGTTGTGATGGGTGTGGCAATCTATCAATCCGGGCATGACCGTCTTGCCGGGGTAATCGAAGGTCTCCACCGCCGCGCCCTCGGGAGGAACCACGTCCCGCTCCCGGCCGGCGGCAACGATCTTGGACCCTTGAACCAGCACCGCCCCCTGCTCGATGGGCGGACCCCCTTTGCCGTCGATCAGCAGACCCGCTTTGATTAGCTTGAAGTCGTGCATCTGTTCGTGCATTGGTCCTCCTGGGGATCAGTCGCCTATCACCGCTATCGCCTCCACTTCCACCAACAGTTCCGGATCGGCCAGGCCGGCGACAACCACCGTGGTGCTGGTGGGGCGCCGCTCGGGAGGTTGCACCGCCAAACGAGCGGCCCGCACCTTGGGCAGGTTCTCGGCGCCGACGACGTAGGTGTTGGTCTTGACGATGTCGGTCAGGGAGCCTCCGGCGGCCTTCACCGCTATTTCCAGGTTGGCCCAGACCTGGCGGGTTTGCGCCTCGGCGTCGCCCGGGAACATGGCTCGGCCCTCCAGGTCACGGGCCAGCTGGCCTGCGATGTAGACCGTGTTTCCCACCTTGACCACATGATGGTAGATGTTGTTCGGTGGAGTGGCCATTCCTTCTGGATTGATGAATTCTCGTGGCATGGGCTTGCCTCCTTTCGATTCGCTGTAGTTGAATTGTGAGGAAATCCCCCCAACCCCCCTTTATAAAAGGGGGGCGACAGGGGGGATTTTTAGACAAAGTTTAGGTCGAGGCGCGTCCCCGGCGCAGACCGCGCCCCGGCAACGCGCCGGTGTTCTCTCCCTGCTGGATAACCACCTGCCCGTTGACGATGACATACTCGATGCCCACCGGGTAATGCTTGGGGTCGTCCTTGGTGGCGTGGGTTTTGACGGTGTCCGGGTTGAAGACCACGATGTCGGCTTTGAAGCCGTCTCGCAGCAGTCCCCGGTCCGGGAGACCCAGGCGCTGGGCCGGGAAGGACGTCATCTTGCGGATGGCCTCGGGGAGCTGCAGGTGCTTCTCCGCCCTCACGAACTCGGCCAGGACGATGGGGAAGCAACCGTAGGACCTGGGGTTAGGGTACTCCCCGAACAGTATGGCGTCGCTGGCAATCATGCCGCAGGGGTGGGAAACAAAGGCGGGCAACGTCTGGGGATTGGTTCCCAGGCCCACCGTGGAGATTCCCAGCTTCTCCTCCACCAGCAGATCGAAGAGAGCGTCGGCCGGGTCCTGCCCCCGCATCTCGGCGATGTCGGTGAGCAACCGGCCGTCGTACTGCTGGTTCTGGGGCTGGGTGAAGTTGGTCAGCCAGTTATTCTCCAACCGGTCCCTGGACAGCTCCCGCTTCATCCGGGCCCGGTCGTCGGCGTCCTGCAAGGCGGCCATCAACCGCTCGGGGCCGCCGTCCTTGGCCCAATGGGGCAGGCCGATGGTCACGGTGGTGCCCGAATAGGGGTAGGTGTAGCAGTCGAAGGTCACGTCCATGCCCTCGTCGCGGGCGTTTTCCACCAGGGCCAGGTAGTCCAGGTGGCTGCCCACGCCCTGGGCGCTCTGGCGATAATGGGTCAGGTGGACCGGGCAGCCACTGCGGCGGCCGATCTCCAACGCCTCTTCCCAGGGAGCCAGCAGTCCCTGGGACCTGAGGCTGGCGCGGGTGTGGGTGTGGTAAATCCCGCCCAGGGAGGCTGCTACCTCCGACAGCGCCGCCAGCTCGGCGGTATCCGCGTAGGACCCTGGTGGGTAGTCCAACCCGGTGGAGAGGCCGTAGGCCCCTTCTTCCATGGCCTCCCGGACCACCGACTTCATGTCCTCCAGCTCGGCGCCGGTGGCCGGCCGGTCGTTCCAGCCCACCGACCAGATACGCACCGGGGAGTTGCCCAGGATATAGGCAATGTTGATCGCCACTTTGTTGTCGTACTTGCCCAGCAGGTCGGCCACGGTGAGCCAGTCGGCCGGCATGGGCGGATAGCCGTTGAGGCCCGAGTCCAGCCAGATGTAGCGGTGCAGCTCTTCCTGGGTCTTGAACGGGGCGTGGGATATGCCGTCGATGCCCACCAGCTCGGTGGTAACGCCCTGGCGCACCTTGGGGTCGTGGTGGGGTTCGCCCAGGATGGTCAGCCCCGCGTGGGAGTGGATGTCCACAAATCCGGGGCAGACGACGTGGCCGGTGGCGTCGATAACCCGCGCTGCGTCGATGTGGGAAACATCACCCCGGTGCACCGAGACCGTCTCGCCCTCAACCACAACCGCCGCGAAAAAGCCGGGGCTTCCGCTACCGTCGATTACCATGCCGTTTTTGATTAGCAGGTCTGCCATGACTTCCTCCGCTGCCGTCTCGCGAGTGGGACACCTGAAAAACCAGCTACCTGGGCGTCAACAAAGGGGGGTTCCTTCGAGTTATATCACTGTGAGCATGCAAACGGCAACAAAATTAACCCGGACCTGCCCTGGGGTGGGCATCCGGGGTATACTGCAAACTGCCAGGCCGGAGGTTTCTCCGGCCGACTCACGAGACTCCCAGGAGGTGTACCGTGGCCACCAACGCAAGCAGCCTGGTAGACGCCGAAAAAGGGCTGGTCAGCCGCCGCATCTTCATCGAGCCCGACATTTACCAGCAGGAGCTGGAGCAGATATTCGCCCGCTGCTGGCTGTTCCTTTGCCACGAGACCCAGATCCCTCATCCCGGGGACTTTTTCACCACTTACATGGGGGAAGACCCGGTGCTGGTCATGCGAGACACCAGCGGCAAGGTAAACGCCTTCCTCAACATCTGCCGCCACCGGGGCAACCGTCTTTGCCGGGCGGATTCGGGCAACGCCGCCAACTTGATATGCGCCTATCACGGTTGGGCTTACGGCAACGACGGCCGTCTATCCGCGGTGCCCAACGACCGGGACGCCTACTACGGAGAGTTGGACTGGCGGCAGTGGGACCTGATTCCGGTGGCCCAGCTGTCCAGCTACAAGGGGCTGATTTTCGCCACCTTCGATCCCGAGGCTCCGCCGCTGCTCGACTATTTGGGCGAGATGGCCTGGTACCTGGACGCCTTCTATGACCGCCGCGAGGGAGGGGTTGAGGTGGTGGGCGGAGTGCACAAATGGGTGATCCCGTGCAACTGGAAGCTGCCCGCCGAGAACTTTGGCGGAGACGGCTACCATACGTCCTGGACCCACCTGTCGGCGATACGAACAGGGTTTGCCGGAGATTTCCGTCTACGCTCCAACACCGGCGGGTCGATGATTTCCCCGGGCAACGGCCACTGTATCATCGCTTTGGGCGCCAACGAGAACGCTGAAGCACCCGAGCCCGAGCTTCTGGCCTACGAAACCGAGGTCCGGGCCGAGGTGGAAAGCCGTTTGGGCGACCGCATCAACCTGATCAACCCCATCGTGGGCACCCTGTTCCCCAACTTCTCCATGCTGCGCGCCACAGCTCACACCTTCCGGGTATGGCACCCCAAGGGACCCGAGAAGACCGAGGTCTGGTCATGGGTGTTCGTGGACAAGGCAGCTCCTCAGAACATCAAGGACAGCCTGCGCCTGGCCAGCATCCGGGGGTTTGGTCCTTCGGGCACCTTTGAGCAGGACGACATGGACAACTGGCAGGAGTGTACCCAGACCTGCCGGGGAGTGGTTTCCAGGAGGTTCGAGTTGAACATGCAGATGGGCCTGGGCCACGAGCGCTTCGACGAAGATCTGGGTGGCTGGGCCAGCGACCATCGGCTCAGCGAGGGCAACCACCGCCGGTTCTACGGGCGCTGGGCCCAGGTGATGGACGCGGACTCCTGGCAACAGCTCTAGCCGCCCCTGGCACCGGGTCCACCGGTCGACGGGGCGCGCAGGGGGCATAGACCTTCTCAATGTCTTGGGTCGGTGGGCGGGAATTAAATCCCAATTGACGGTTGCAGCACCACAGCAGAGGTGGAATATCCATGGACGAAGCAACTATGCGTGAGATAGAGCAGTTCCTGTATCGGGAGGCACGGTTGCTGGACCAGCGGGAGTTTCACCAGTGGCTGGACCTTTTCACCGACGACCTCCGCTACTGGATGCCCATGAAGAACAATCGCTACCCCACCAACAGCAAGTCCATCGTCATCCTCGACGGCGACCGCTACGAGGAAGGTGAACTGTCCAAAGAAGGAGACCTGGCCTTCATGGACGAAACCAAGGACTCATTGGCCAAACGCATCGCCCGTCTGGACACTGGGATGGCCTGGGCCGAGGACCCCCCTTCCCGCACCCGCCACTTTATCTCCAACATCGAAGTCCATCCGGGGGAACGGGAGTCCGAGCTGAAAGTGTACTGTAACTTCATTATGTACCGTACCAGGGGCGAGACCGAGCAGGACTTTTACGTCGGCAGCCGGGAAGACGTCCTGCGGCAAGAGGGTGGCACCTGGAAGATAGCCTACCGGAAGGTGGTCTTGGACCAGACCGTGCTCCTGGCGAAGAACGTCAGCAACTTTTTCTGATCCGGCTAAAGCCGCCTGTGTGAGGTATCAGCGATGAGTTCCGCGACGCCCTTGGAATTTCGATACAACAGCGGGGACCACGACATCGTTTGCGCCCCCGACTCCATATCGGGCATGTCCAGTGTCCTGGACCGGCTGGGCGTCTCCCGTGCCTTGGCCGTTTGCGGCCCCACCATTCTCGAGC
>JADFFS010000060.1 GCA_022568195.1 Chloroflexota bacterium
TCCAGCGTGATTTCGTTAAGAGGCGTAACCATCGGCGATACCTACACACAGTGGACTGATGATGTCACCCCGCACTCTCGGAACTTACACCACTATCCAGCCAACCGTCCCCCTACTCCTCCGCCACCACGTAGTTGCGGAGGGTGCCGATGCCGCTGATCTCCACCTCGATGGTGTCGCCGGGGACCATGTCGCCGTCGGCGCCCTGGGTGCCCATCCACAGCACGTCGCCGGGGTACAGGGTGGCGTACTTGCTCAGCTCGTGGATCCAGGTGGCGGTGTCCCAGATCTGGTCCGCCGAGGAGAAGTCCTCCCACACGTCGCCGTTGTGCCGCACGATGATGTGGAACCCCTTGGGGTCCAGGTCGGTGACGATCCACGGCCCCATGGGCTTCCAGGTGTCGCAGTTTTTGCCCCGGAACATGGTCCGGTCGGCCTGTTGCCAGGGCCGCTCGCTGATGTCGTTGCCGATGGTGTAGCCGAACACGCAGTCCAGGGCCTCGTCCACCGAAACCTTGCTGGCCTTCTTGCCGATGACCACAGCCAGTTGCCCTTCCGGTTGTACCGCGCCGGCGCTGTCCTTGGGCACCACGATGTTCTCCTCGGTGCCGATGATGGCGTGGACCGACCGGTAGTTGGGCGAGGGCCGGTCGGGATAGCTGGGCGGAGAGCCCCGGCGGGCGGCCATGCCCTCCACGTGTCCCCGGTAGTTGGGACCGGCGGCGTACAGCATTGCCGGCCTGATGGGGGCTAATAGCTTGACCTCATCCAAAGGATAGCTATGGGCGGTTACGGCGTATTCCCTCAGCGGGTTGCCCCAGACCTGGGTGACCCGGCCGCCCTCGACCATGCCGTAGCTGGATTTTCCCTGAACTTCAAAGCGGCACCAGATCATGGATTTTCTCCTGCTAGTTGATTATGGGAAGGTTCGCTACCTACTCCAGCTTCCCAAAGCTCGGTTGACTCTGATTCCCACCCACCCTCCCAAAGGAAATATGAGGGGCGAGGCCCCTCAAACTCCCCAGGCTTGACACGAATCGTGCCCAGCGAATGGAGGATTCCGGTTGCCCCCCTTTGATAAAGGGGGGTTGGGGGGATTTAGTCTCGTCCAGGGACAACCCGGCCTTACTCGGGGTAGACCAGGGACTCGGGGGTCTCTCCGGCCAATACCCGGCCGATGTTGTAAAAGGCGAAAGTAGCGGCCCGCTGGGTCGACTCTTCGCCGGGACCGGCCATGTGGGGTGTGATGACCACGTTGTCCAGGTCGAACAGCGGATTATCCTCCGGCGTGGGCTCCACCTCCAACACGTCCAACCCCGCCGCCGCGATCTGCCCCTGGCTCAGCGCCCGGTGCAACGCCCGCTCGTCCACCACCGGCCCCCGGCAGCAGTTGACCAGGAAGGCGCTGGGCTTCATCATGTCCAGCTCCCGGTCGGAAATCATGCCCCGGGTCCGGCGGGTGAGGGGCACGTGCAACGTCACGATATCCGACTCCCGCAACAGCTCGTCAAACTCCATGGGCTCTATGTTCAACTCTTTCTGGACGTCGTCGGGAACGTCCACCACGTCATAGAAGAGGGTCCTGGTGTCGAACCCCTTGAGCCGCTTGGCCACCTGCTTGCCGATGCGGCCCATCCCAACGATGCCCACCGTCTTGTCCGTTATCTCCAAGATCTTCATTCCCTCTAGTCCCGACTTCCACTTGCGCTGCTTCATCGTAATGTCGTACTGGTGCCACAGCTTGCCGCTGAGACTGATCATCATGGCGATGGTGTGCTCGGAAACGGCGATGGCGTTGGCGCCGCCGTTGTTGGCCACTGGTACGCCCAGCTCTCCGATCGCTTCCAGGTCTAGCCGGTCGTAACCGGCGCTCAACGTCTGGATCAGCTTGACATTGGGGGCCTGCTTGAGCAGGTCCACCGACACGTCCATGGAGATCACCGCCTCAACGTCCTGAAGCAATGGAGCCTTCTCCTCGTCGCTCAGGGCGGGATCAACGATAACGAGTTCAATGTCCTGTGGGGCTTGCTCAATCATGTAGTCGGCCCGGGAGCCCGGGGGGCTGAAAAAGGCTACTTTGGACGTGGGCATCTGGCTGTCCTCCTGGTGGATCTTTCGGTACGTGGGTGAGATACCCGCATTATAGCTATGGGCTCCTGGATGTCAAAACAGCTACGTCTTGTTGCGGCCCGGCCCGGCGAAGGTTATATTCGGTGCTACATCTCAAGGGGAGAAAAAAACGGGGAGAACAACGATGCCCGACATGGCTCTCGCCGGCATCAGGGTGCTGGACTTTACCCAGTACGTCGCCGGACCCTATTGCACCAAGCTGCTGGCCGACTACGGCGCAGATGTGATCAAAGTAGAAAGGCCGGGGCAAGGAGACGGCGCCCGGCGGATGGGACCCTTTCCCGGAGACGTTCCTCACCCGGAAATGAGCGGCCTGTTCCTGCACCTCAATACCAACAAAAAGGGCATTACCCTGGACCTCAAGCAACCAGCCGCCCGCAACATTGCGCTGCAACTGGTCAAGGAGGTGGACTTGGTGGTGGAGAGCTTCCGGCCGGGTACCATGGATGCGTTCGGTTTAGGCTACGACGCCCTGCGCGGAATCAATCCCCAATTGGTCATGGCCTCCATCTCCAACTTCGGCCAGACCGGCCCTTATAGGGACTTTCGCTTGGCAGACATCATGGTTTACGGAATGGGGGGCGAGATGTGCTCCACGGGGTTGGAGGAGCGGGAGCCCATAAAGCTGGGAGACAACGTGCTGCTGTATCAAGCCGGAGCAACCGCTTCCGTGGCCACCATGGGAGCTTTGTTCATGGCTTTGGAACAGGGCATCGGCCAGCAGGTCGACGTTTCCATTATCGAGACCCAGATCGGCTCCATCGACCGGCGCATGAGCCAGTTGATTGCCTACCAGTACACCGGAGACACCACCGGGCGGACCGGCGCTGGAATGGGAGGTTATCCCAGTGACGCTTACCCCTGCGAGGATGGATATCTTCAAGTTTCCAGCGGTGGTAGATACTTCCCGCGTATCGCCTCCATGCTGGGCGATCCCGAGTTTTTGAACGACCCCAAGTGGCAGGCTGATTCCGCTCAAGCCGACCCCGGTCTCAAAGAAGAGTTCGAGGCCCATTTCCTGTCATGGACGCTGCAGCGTTCCAAAACCGAAGCTTGGCACGTCGCGCAGGACTCCAGGGTGCTCAGCGCCCCTCTGTACACCATGGAGGAAGTTGCCCGTGACCCGGTGCTGCTGGAGCGGGGCGCTTTCGCCGACATTGACCACCCGGTCGCGGGACAACTCAGGTACCCGGGACGGCCCTTTATCATGGACCAGTCTCCGTGGGCGGTGCGGCATCCGGCGCCGCTGTTGGGCCAGCACAACCAGGAAGTGCTCTTGCAATTGGGCTACAGCCGGGAGGACATCGTGCTGCTCAGACAACAGGGAGCGATCTAAGTGGCCAAGCTTCCCCTGGAAGGCATCCGTGTCCTGGACCTGACGCTGGTCTGGGCCGGGCCCTACTGCACCTCGTTCCTGGCCGACTTGGGCGCCGAGGTCATCCGCATCGAGTCCATCAACACCATGATGCCCCTGGCCCGGGGCCCCCTGGCCCATCCAACAGAGGCCATGCTGCGAGGGATGAGCCCTTGGGCCGGCGGCACTCCCGGCCGGGTCCCTGGTAAGCGCCCATGGAACCGCTACCCCATCTCCAACGCCCACGCCCGTAACAAGCTCAGCATGACCGTCGACCTGCTGCGTCCCGAGGGCATGGAAATCTTCATGCGCTTGGCCAAAATCAGCGACGTGCTGGTGGAAAACAACCCCACCGAGACCATGGAAAAGCTGGGCATTTCCTACGAGAAGCTGCGAGAGCAAAACCCCCGGTTCATCATGCTGCGGATGCCAGCCTACGGGAACACGGGCCGCTACAAGAACTACCGGGGATTCGGCCTGCACATCGAGGGAGTGGTCGGCCACACTTTGCTGCGGGGCTACGCGGACATGGACCCATCATCCAACACCACGGTGCTGATGTCCGACGCCGCCGGCGGCAGCCAGGGGGCCTTCGCCGTGCTGGCGGCGCTGCACCACCGGAAGCGTACCGGCAAAGGCCAACTGATCGAGCTGTCTCAAGCCGAGAACGTCCTGCCTTTCCTGGGCCAGTTCTTCATGGACTACTCCATGAACCGCCGCAGCGGCGCCACGCGGGGAAACCGCCACCCTCACGCCGTGCAGGGATGCTATCCCTGCCAGGGCGACGACCGGTGGGTCACCATCACGATCTACGACGACAAAGATTGGGAGGCCTTCGGTGCGGCGCTGGGGAACCCTGACTGGTGCCGGGACAGCAAGTTCGCCGATGCCATCAGCCGCCACCGGAATCACGATGAACTGGACCGGCACATCAGCCAATGGACCCGGCAGCACGGCCACTACCAGGTGATGCATCTGCTTCAAGAAGCGGGCATAGCAGCGGGTCCGGTCATGGACCAGCGGGATGCCTACGAAGACCCGCATTTGAACCAGCGAGAGGTCTTCCAAGAGGTTTTTCAAGAGGATACGGGCACCCACCGGTATCCAGGCCCGCCCTACAAGATGTCCGAGTCCGTCATCAACATCCGCCGGGGGCCGGTACGCTTGGGAGAGGACAACGAGTACGTCTACAAGACGCTGCTCCAGATTTCCGGCGAGGAATACTCCCGGCTGGAGCAGGAAGGCCACATCGGAATGGACTACCGGGAGGACATTCCCTAGCGAGGATGCTTCGGGCCCCCACAGCAAAGGCCCACGAGGGCGAAAGTAGCGATCATGTCAGATAATTGTGAGCGTTGTCCCGCTCGCCGCACCTGAACCGTTGGTTCCACTCAACCGTATAGCATAGTGATGAAGCGGCCGCTCTCTAATATTGGTCTTTTGACCTGGTTGGCGCCATTGGCGGCGCTGGGGTTGCTGGTGGCGTGTGGGCCCGGTTCTCCGTCCCAGACCTTGCCCAGTGACACAGCCCCTGCGAAGGCTGTGCTGCCTGCGCCCGTTGCTGCCGCTCCCGCCGGACAGGTCCCGGTGGCCGCCGAGGCTGCGACACGTCAGGATGCCAACCTAATCAAGAAACCGCCAGCCGCCCTGATCTCGACAGGGGTACCCCAACCTGAGTCTGCCCCATCCGCCATCGGCGCAATCCCGGCGGCGACCCTCGTGCAACCTGAGCCATCGGTTCAATCGGTGCCACCAGTGGAATCGGCCGGCTTACCGCTCCCGCTAGATGCCCCTAGGGTGGAGCCGGCTCAGGAACCCGCTGCGCTTACCCCCATTGAAATCAAGCCCGACCCTTGGCCTATGCCCACCAGCACGCTGCCCGCTGAATCAACCCAAAGTCTGCGACCATCAACCGATACGGCGGCGTCCGATCCGGCGCAGGGGCCTACCTCAAGCACCCCTGTAGAAACAGGGCCCCCACCCTCTCCTGCGCCCACCGCCACACCGGCCCCGGAACCCACCGCCTCACCGGTGGCCGTACCACACGCGGTTCCGTCCTCGATGAGCGACAACCCTCAGACCGAATCGGCTCCCATCGACGAGTCCCTGGAACAGGCCCCCAGTTTTACCTTGCCGACGGTTGGCGGCGGGACGGCTTCCCTGGATTCCTACCTGGGCCAACGCAACGTGGTACTGGTCTTTTACCGGGCCTTCTGGTGAGTCCGCTGCCGCGCGCAACTGGTCGAGTTGCAGAACGACTACCAGGCCATAAAGGATCTGCAAGCGGAGGTGCTGGCGGTGAGCGTAGACAACCTTACGAGGGCCGGCTACGTTGTAGACCGCTTGGGGCTGGAATTCCCCATTATGTATGACCCCCAAACCGACATGGTGAAAGAATACGGCGTCTTCAACCTGCTAAATGACGGCCTGGCCACACCGTCGACCTTCGTGATCGACACCCAGGGGAAGATCCGGTGGAAATACGTGGGCGTGGGAATTTACGATCGCCCGTCCACCCGGAGCATCATCCGGCAGCTGAAAGAATTGCAGTAGTTCCAGTTCCGGTACTCATCGTTGTGCAAATGTCATTCCGAATCCGCCCCAGGCGGGTGAGGAATCTGGTGTGGGGCCGTTACCCCCGCCGCCCCAGACTCCTCGCTATGCTCGGAGTGACAGCTGTGGTCAGTTTCATCCGTCGCGGCGAGACTAGAACAGCTCGGAGATCTCCCGTTCCAGCTGCTCCGCCGGCGTTTCCGCTTCTTGGGCGGGCAGCGCGTCCGCAGACTGGCTGAACTGGGCGTAGGATTCTGGGGAGCCGTACTCCCTGATGCGCACCACCACCGGCATGGGCAGGGCGTGGCCAAAAATCAGCGCCTGCTGTTTGGCTTCCAACCGGGCCAGCACCGTCCTCAATTGGCGGCTTCCGGGCGTCCCCGACAAGACGGCTTCGATGTCCCGATCGTTATCCAGCAAGCAGGTCAACCGGGTTCCCAACTGGCTCATCACCTCGGAGTCGATGGCGCTGGGACGCTGGTCGATGACCATCAAGGTGACATTGTACTTCCTCAGCTCCCGGGCGATGATGCCGAAGATGGTATGGGACGCCACCGCCGGACTGAGGAACTTGTGGGCCTCTTCGATCACGATGACCAGAGGCCTGGGACTACGCCCTTGACCGCCCTCAGCCTCCTCCATGCGGTCCACGTACCGGTTGTGGATACGCCGGGTCAGCAGATTACTCACCAGCATGTAGGCCGTCAGATCCCGGCCGTAGCGCCCGAACTCCAGGACCACGTGTTTGCCCCGGTCCAGATGCTCGATCATACGGTTGGCGGCGTCGTGGCCGGATTTTTCCACCAGAAAGTCGAACCGCTTGAGCCGGCTCAGCCGGTTATGTAAAGAACCCAGGGCGCTGGGGTGCACCTGAATCTCGGTAGCCAGTTCATTAACCGCGGGGCCCTGCAACTCCAGGAACCGTTGCAGCCACTCTCGGGGACCAAAATGCTGCTGTAAGTTGAAGGCAGCCGAGGCGGCAACGTCGGACAGATTCAGCGTCTCCCGTAGCAGCTCCACGTCCTCGGGTTCGATTTCGCTATAACCTATGCGCACCACCTCGTCGGTGGAAACGCCGCGCCGGCGGGCGCTTGCCTCATCCAGGGTAAAGGTGGCCACCTGGGACGGGAATAGCTGTTTCAGCCCTTTGACATTGCGGTTTCGATCGGTGTCTTGCCCCTGCCATCCATACTCACTGTGCATGTCGAAGATCAGCACCGACGCTTGGTTTCGCTGCAGGATGCCCACCAACAGCAGCCTGGTCAGGAAAGTCTTGCCGGTACCGCTCTTACCAAACACGCCGATGGAACGCTTGACCAGCTCGTCCAGGTCCAGGCACAGCTTATGCTCCATCTCCAAGGGGTTGCCAATCCAGAAGTGGCGCTGGTCCTCCTGGCCGAAGACGGCGGCCACGTCTTGCTCCGACGCCATCTGGGCCCTGGAGAAGTGGGGCGGGATGGTTTTGGCCGCCACCGGCTTTGCGTCGTTGTCTCCCAGAACCTGGGGCATCACCAGGTTGGGCAGGACCGAAATGGACCCGTAGGCTACCGTACCCGATAGGACCTGAGCTATGAATGGGTCGTCTACTTGAGGTGGGGAATGCTTCAACCGGGGATCGGTGCTGCCCAGGGAAACGTCGGTCACCACGCCAAAAAAGCGGTTGTTGTGGCCTTGAATGGTAACGAATGTGCCGACTTTTACATCTTCCACCGAGACATCAGCATCCAGACGCACCTCCACACCCTGGCTCAGGGAGCCGTCCACCACCAGCCCCAGGGGCGCGCCGGACTGTGGGCCCGGAGTCTCGCCGTCTAGCTTGAAGCCGTCGGTCATGGCATCAGTTTCCTGAGGACCGCGTTCAAGCGCGGCAGATCGCCCGCCAATTCGGCGGCCAGGGCTTTCCCCGCACGCAGCAAAAAGGCATCGGGGTCGGGATGCGCGGGGGCCGCCTCTCTCAAGCAAGCGCCCGCCACTTCGTCGGCCATGGGGTAGCCCGAATTGATCAAGAGCCGCAACAGGTCCAAACGGCTGGTGAAGCTGGCCACCTCTTGCGGCGTGCAAGGATACACGAATGAGTGCACCCGCGGTGGCAACGGTGGTAGATACTGCCGGTGGACACCATCCTGGTCGTGGCCGGCAATCAAGGCCTCAAATCTGGAGGTTAGCAGGCGGTTCAACTGGGGGTTGTCCCGGAAAACCTCCTCCTCGGTGGCGGCGCCTTCTCCCCTGGCTAGGACCGGGCGGGTGGCGTCCAGGGGCTCGGTGACAACCTTGCAGACCACGCCGTAGACCTCGCCGGTCCGCACCAGAGAACCAAGGGGAGGAGCATCGTAGAGTTGGTAACACTGGGCAACGAAGGAGACGGAGTTGGCTTCCACCACCTCACCCACCCTTCTGGACAGCGGAGTCCCCGGTTCGGTCATGAACCTTCCCTCTAATTATGTTTCATTAGCCACAGAGGCACGGAGACACAGAGATTATTTAACAGTGCTCTGTGCCTCAGTGTCTCTGTGGCAATCCTCAGGCTGGCTTGAACATAACCAAAGTCCACTCGGGTGTCACGTCGTCGTATACCGCAACCACCGGCATATCCACTTGGAGGGCATCGTGGGCGCATTCAACGATGTTGGAAATCATACGAGGACCTTCGTCAAGTTGGATAACCGCGTATACGTGGGGCGCATCTTCACGAAAGGCCGGATCGGCTGTCTGGTGCACGATAGTGTAGGTGTGGAGCCTGCCTTTGCCGCTGACAGTGGCCCAGCCTATTTCATTGGAAAAACAGCGGGGACATTCTTCTCTAGGGTAGAAAAAGAACCGGTCGCACTTCTGGCAGCGAGGCATCACCAGCTCATGCCGTTTCGCGCCTTCCCAGAAGGGTTTGGTCAACTCTGGGCTCAAGGGCCTCGGTAAAGGCTTATTATACTCGGTCGTCATGTTCGGCCTCATCGTTACCGCTCGCGGTGAGCCCTTCGACTTGGCTCAGGGCAGGCCTGTCGAACCACGCATCGCCGGGTCTATCCTTCGACAGGCTCAGGACGAACGGAATTGGTAGCGTTACGTCGTTGCTTCGGTGCCAAGTATGAGCGTGCACATCACGCTCCCGGTACCCCCTCAACCATTGACCATACAAAGATCGTGTTTGGCTACCTGGCGTTCATCGGCTCTCCCCATTACCTGGCGTATACCCTCGATAACGTGTCTGAACCCGCCGGCGCCCCCCACGGGCTGGCCACCGGATAGCTGGCCGCCGTCGGTGTTGATGGGAAAGCTGCCTTCGTAGGTTGTGTCCACCGAATCGTAGAATGGACCGATTTCTCCCTTGCCGCAGAACCCGGCATCTTCGAGGCACACGGCCTCAAGGATCGTGTATCAATCGTAAAATTCGGCGAACTCCATATCCTTGGGGCTGTAGCCCGCCATCTCCAAAGCTTTGCGGGCGGCGATAACCACCGGCGTGGTCGTGATCCTTTCCGCCTGCCAAATCGTATCGTGGGCGGTTGCTCCCGCCCCGGCGCCCAATATGTAGACGGGCGGATTTGGAAGGGACTTGGCCCGCTCGGCCGATGTCACGATACAGGCCGCGGCTCCAGCACAGGGCATCACCGATTCCAGCAAGTGCAAGGGTTCGTTGACCCACCGTGACTTGAGCACATCGTCCACCGTAATGGGCTGGTCATGAAACACCGCGTTGGGGTTTTTCAAGGCGTTGAACCGCTGGTTCACCGCCATCTTGGCGAACTGCTCCTGGGTGGTGCCATACTCGTACATGTGGCGCCGCTTCATCAGACCGTAGCCGGTGTTGGCGCCCGGCGCCATGCCGAAGGGCTGCTCGAACTCGGTGCTCTTGGTGGCCGGCGGCGTGCCCCTGACCTGGCCCGGGGAGAGTCCGCCGATGGCCGGGTCCCGGGTGCCGCCAAAGGTACAGATGACGGTTTCAGCCAAACCCGAGTCGATGGCCGAGGCCGCCAGTGCCACCGAATGGGCCCCGCTGGACCCATGCTGAGTGACGCCGGTGCTGTAGCTTACCGGCATACCCATGTACTCGGCCAGCTCCACCGGGGTCACGTCGGTTCCCCGGGTAATCAGGCCGTCCACATCGGACTTGGTTAGTCCCGAGTCGGCGATAGCTATCCGGCACGCCTCGGCCAGCAGTGAGTTGGTGGTCCTGCCGGGATAGGTACGAAGGGTGGGTAGCTCACCATACCCGACGATGGCTGCTTTAGCTCTCAGGCTCATTCGGGCAAACCCCCTTGTTTGAAGTGGGATAGGGACTCTACACCGGTCCCACGCGCTCGGCTACATCCCTAGCGGCCACCAGATAAACCGGTTTGGGATTCAAGGCGTACTCCCGCAGGCAAGCTTCGGTGAACTTGATGGAGTGGGCGCCGCCTGCGGCCACGGCCCGGTCTTTCAGTTCCTCATGGTCCTCGGTTGGAACGGCCAAGTCCGAGGTGTCCAACGGGGCAGCGACTGAATACCAGGAGTAGATCGCGGCGCAGGCTTGCCAGGCGTACTTAGCCGCCAACCGGGCATCGGCTTCCGCCAAATATGGAGCAAGCGCACGTAACGCGCTCGGGGCCGTTACCGTATGAACAAACGCGATGAGGTTTTTCTGATTAGCGAGGTAGACCCCGGCGAAGGTTTCGGTAAGGTTGGAGATAAAGCTGGAAAGGTCGCCGCCGGTGTCTACCAGGTCTATTGTCCTGGCGAACTCGGGGTGTTCGTCCAGACCCATGACCTGTCGGGTAATCCCCCCGCTACCATCAAAATCAGGACCGTGTAGCCGGTTTACGTGCTCAACCGCCGATTCGGGCGAGTGTCCGGCATTATTAGGCGAAGGACTTCCCGGCAAGACCTGGTACCGTGCCGCCCAGTACCCTAGCCCCTGGGCCAACTCATGGAGCCGCTGGGGTGTTTCCAGGGCCGATAGGCTGCGAACGGCGTGGCTGGTGCGTAGGAGGCCATGAGTCGCCGCGGCCATGACGGCAGGCGCCAGCGGTGGCACCCATTCCCGCAAGGTATCTTGCCAAGGATTTTCCGCCAGCTCCCGGTCGAAGAAGCCTATCCAATCGCCCAACCGGCTCCGATCCCCAAGAAATTCCCGCCATCCGGAGCGCGTGATAGGGTTGGTGGCGTCGGGCCCCTCGATCAAACCCGTTTTGTACTTCTCAACCCAAGGCAGAACCGACTCGCTCCGGCCCATGGTAAACAACGCCTCGGCGGCCATGGGCCCGTGGTTAGCGTTACCGTTGGCCTGCTCGGTCCCGGCGAAGCTGAGTAGATCCAACACTTCGTCGATGGTGATGGTCACGGTGTTGCTCCTATTTCTTGGAGGGCAATGCCCCTGCGCTACGGTTTGCGACGAGCTACCGAGCCTTGGGAGGCCCTTCGATACCGATTTCCTTGCTGATCTTGCCGTCGCGCATCTCGAAGATGTGGGTCAGGCGCATCTCGCACTTGGTGCCCACCGGGAAGGGGACAAACCCTTCCTTGGCCACTTCGAATGTGACCACGCTGTCGTCGACAACCCGGTCCTCGGTGGCGAACCGGTCCTTGGTATGAAACTCCACGTTCTTCAACACGGAGAATATCTCCCTATAGTTGGCGGCCACCGCTTCCTTGCCCTCGATTACCAGGTTACGGCTGGGGGCCTCCCAGACCACATCGTCGGTATAGAGCGCGATGGCATCGTCGATCCTACCGGTGGATTCGCTGGCAAAATGCGCCTCAACCGCCGCCAAGTTTGCTGCTATTTTGTCTTGAGCCATAGGTCCCCCTTCTTATTCTCTAAGAGCGGCTAACACGACCGTCATATTTCAAATCACGCCGGATTCGGCCAGCATGCCCAGTTCCTCCCGGGCCAACCCCAGCTCACCGCACAGAATTTCTTCGTTGTGCTCGCCGATTAGCGGCGCTCGGCGGGAGATGCCCCAGGGAGAAGCGTTGTAGATGGCTGCGGCCCCGGGGTAGATGAAGCTTTGCCCCAACTCGGGGTGTTCAACCTCAACAAAGAATCCCCGGTCCTCCAGATGGGGGTTTCCGATGATTTCGTCGATGGTCCGGATGGCGCCCCAAGGGAAGTCCCGCTCCTGGCCCCCGGTCCACAGCTCCTCTTGGGGCATGTTGGCGAAGAAGTTGGCCAGGACGTCGGTGGTGTGCTGGGCGTTTTCCTGGACCACCGAAAGGGTCTGGTACTTTTCGTCCAACAGGTCCTGAGCCAGGCCGTACTCGTCCATCCACTCGGCCAAACGGCGTAGCCGGACTGGATTCAAGGCACTGCCCGACCTGGTGACGTTGACCCAGCCGCCGTCCTGGGTGGCCAGCTGGATTTTTACCGAATTATCGGGAGAAGCGTGCCGCCCGGTGTGGCGCCTGACCACCTCTCCTGTTGAGAGGTAGATGGCGATGGCCCCCTCGGTGGTCAAGGCGCAAGCTTCGTGTATCGACGCGTCGATGTATTGGCCCTCTCCGCTCATATCCCGGTAGCAAAGGGCGGCGAGAATGCCCATGTAGGCATAGTGGCAGCCGATGTGCCAAGCGTTGCCGCCGCCGGGGGCGATGGGTGGCATATCGGGCACGTCTTCCGGATCATAGCCGGAGGAGGCCATTTGACCTCCGCCCGCCAGGTGGACCAAGTCGCAAGTCAAATAGTCACGCCAGGGACCGGTTTGGCCAAAGGGAGTCAAGGAGCACATTATGAGACCGGGGTTTGACTCCGACAGGTCAGTGTATGCCAGTCCGAGGGAAGCCATATAGCCCGGGCGGTTGGTCTCCAGGATGACATCAGCCCCATCGGCCAATCGGCGGAACAGAGCCCGCCCGTCGGCGGTCTCCAGGTTCAGCGTGATGCCACGCTTGGAGGTGTTGTAATGCCAGAAAGAGAGGCTGCGCTCTGGGTGGGGGATATCGTTGAAGAAGGGCCCGACGGTGCGGGTGCTTTGCCCGCCGGGAGGCTCGATCTTGATTAGATCGGCGCCCAAGTCAGCCATTAACTTGCCGCAAAACTGGCCCTTTTCGTCGGCAAGTTCCAGAACTCTCAGGCCGGATAGAGGTCCGCTGGCTCCAGGACCCGGCTGCTGGCGGCCATCGGTGCTCATGGCAGCGCCTCCTGGAGATAGGGATACAGGGGCATTTCCTGGGGCCACAGGGTGCCGTCCTGGTAGCCCTCGCGTACCTCTTCGGGGGTGAGACCCAATAGATCTTGCAAGACCTCGGGGTTGTGCTGGCCGAGCATGGGCGGCGGCCGGTGCATGACCGCCGGGGACTTGGAGAGCTTGAACGGGGCGTTCTGAAATTTCCACGTCCCCAGCATCGGATGTTCCATCTCGGTGTACATGCCCCGTTCCCGAAGCTGTGGGTCATGCTCCACCCGGTCCTCGGAGCTCTGAACCGGCATTCCCCTGACCCCGGCGGCCTGGCACTTTTGGCTCAGCTCGTACTTGTCCAGGGTTTGGGTCCATTGCTCGATTCCCTGGTCCATGTCTTCCTGGTGTTCGAACCGGCCGTTGAGCGTATCGAATTTGCCGTTGGCCGCCCAGGATGGATTCCCCATCAATTCGACAAGGCTGCGCCATTCCTGGTCTGAGAAGCAGGCGATGACACACCAATCGTTGTATCCCCCGCCTTTGGTCTGGTAGGCGTTGTGGGGCGCCACGGTGGGCCCTCTGTAGTTGTTCATCACCGGGGTGTCCGGCCAAACGGTGCGGTTGCCAGGAGGATAACCTTCCCGCCGGGATTTACGGTTGTTCACGGTGCGGTCCAGGAACGCCGGTCCGGTGAGAGTAATCCCCGTGACCATCTGTGAAAGGTCCACGTGTTGGCCTTGGCCCGTGGCGTTACGGTGGCGCAAGGCGGTCAGGGCGCACATGGCCCCGTACATGCCGCCGGTATCGTCCAGGTAGGACCAGCCCCAGCCGGCCGGGGGCTTTCCCGGAAGGCCGGAGAGAAAGGTCAGGCCCGACAGCGCCTGGGCCGCCGGGCCCATGGTGCCGTAGTAATGGTGACGGCCGGTGTGGCCGAAGCCCGCCATGGAAACATACACGATGTCGGGTTTGATCTCTTTCAAAACCGGATAGCCAATGCCCCATTGCTCCATGATCCGGGAGCTGAAATTCTCTATGACGACATCTGAGACGGCGATCAGCCGCTTGATAAGTTCCAGGCCCTTGGGAGTGCGAACGTTGAGGGTAATGCCCCGCTTGTTGGCGTTGGTGTCGGCGAACTGGCCGGTGGAATTGGGACCGGGCTCCACTCCGGGCGGAACCGTAAACCGGTTCAGGCGCAGCATGTCCAGATTTTCCGGCCATTCCACTTTGATGACTTCGGCCCCGAAGGTGCCCAGCCATCGGGCGGCCCAGGGCCCGGCCCGGACCCAGGTGAAATCCACCACCCGAATACCTTCCAGCGGACGGGGCATAGGCATGCTTGCGGCCTCCTGAGCGGTACTGGGCCCATGGACATGGGCGAAAACCCTGGGAGCGCGGCTCACGGGTCAGTTGGGAGTTTATTCCCCGCTCTACCCACTGTCAACGTATTCCCTTCAGGCGGCAGACCGGTGGGAAATCCCATCAGCCGAGTTTGTAAATCAAGGGGCTTTGAGCCATAATGTGGGGCGCTCGACCCACATTCTCACAAGAGGTAACCATGCGAATCTTGATGATCGCCACCAATCGCCACCACCGTCTGATGAACCGGATGGACGCTCGTCCGTTGCCCATCGGTCTGGCCTACGTGGCGGGCCACCTGGACCCGGCCCGGCACGCAATACGGGTACTGGACCTGATGTTTGCCGAAGACTACCTGGCGGAAGTGGAGTCCACAATCAAGGACTTTAAGCCGGACCTGGTCGGCATATCCATCCGCAACCTGGCTACCGGCAGCTACCTGGACCCTCAATGGGCCTTGCCCAGCAGCAAAGAGGTGATCCAGAAGGTTCGGGCCACCACCAAAGCCACCATCGTGTGTGGCGGCCCCGCTTTCAGTGTTCTACCCAAGGAGGTTTACGCCTACGTGGAGCCGGACCTGGGCATCGCCGGCGACGCTGGGGAGACCTTTGCCGAGTTGGCCGGGCTGCTCGACACCGGTGAGCCTTACCATCATCTGCCGGGTCTGGTCTTCCGGGAATCCGGGGAGGTGGTTTTCAACGGGGTGCGGTCCACCTCGGGGTTCACCAAGCCTCCGCGCCTGGAGGACCTGGAGATGACCAAGTACCGCCAGGCGGGGTTCGGTATAGGAGTGCTGACCAAGCTGGGCGACTTCGCCTATCCCACCGGAGAAACCCCGCCCGAGTCAGACCAAGCCGCTTGGCGGGTCATACGGCCCATCGAGGAGGTGGTCCACGAAGTCAAAGACTACGAGGAGCGCTTCGGGCTGCGCAAGGTGTTCTTCATCGACAACGCTTTCAACGTGCCCTTGGACCACGCCAAGTCCCTGTGCCACGCGCTGATCGAAGCCGACCTGAAACTGCACTGGAACACCTGCCTGGCCCCCTTTAGCTGCGATTCGGAAGTGGTCGGACTGATGAAGCAGGCCGGTTGCGCCCTGGTGATCATGGGAGGCTTGAAAGGGGACCCCCACCAAGGAGAGACCCTGGGGGAGCGCTTGGAGCCCATGCTCGAGGTATGCAGGCTTTGCGAGGACGGCGGGCTGCACTACACCATCGCCCAGAACTTCGGTGAGCCCGGAGAAACCCGGGAGTCCGTGGAGGACAAGCTGGCGTTCTTGCGCAAGATCAAGCCATCCATGGCGAACCTTCGCCTGGGCGTGCAGATCCGACCCGGAACCGACCTGGCCAGCACGGCGATAAAAGAGGGTTTGATCAAAGAAGAGGGAGACCTGATCCGGCCCATATACTACCTGGAAGAGTCGGTACGGGACTGGATCGTGGATTACCTGCGAGCCGAAGCCGAGACAAATCCCAGGTGGAACCTGCTCTAGAGGAGTAAAAGTGCCAAGCAGCTTGAACGGCAAGTACTGCATCGTGGGTGTCGGCGAGACTGAGTACAGCCGCGGCTCGGGGCGCACCACCCGGGCGCTGGGAGCGATGGCCATTCGCAACGCCATGAACGACGCCGGGCTAGCGCCCAAGGACGTGGACGGCATGATGAGCTACCACGGCGGAGACTCGACTCCCTCCACCGCCATCATGTACGACCTGGGCATCCGGCCAAACTTTTACATGGACTGCTCCGGCGGAGGCTCCAGCACCGAGGCCTTGGTAGGACTGGCAATGGGGGCCATCGAGGCCGGAATGGCCGACACCGTCGCTATTTTTCGGGCTATGAACGGCTATTCCCAGATTCGCATCGGCGGCACCGGAGTCCGCGCGGCCTCGCCCATCGGCGGACCCGACCTGATGAAGCGGCCCTACGGCATGATCAGCGCGGTGCAGAACTTCGCGTTCACCTTCACCCGCCACATGATGGAGTACGGGGTCAAGAACGAAGACCTTGCACACATCAAGGTGGCCCACAGCAACCACGCCAGCAACAATCCCAAGGCATTGATGAAGCAGCGGGTAACCGTGGAAGATGTGATGAATTCCCGCTGGATCATCCGGCCGGTGGCCCATCTCCTGGACTGCTGCCTGGAAACCGACAACGCCACCTGCGTGATCGTAACTTCCGCCGAGCGGGCCAGGGACATGAAGCAGAAGCCGGCGTACATCCTGGGCGTGCAAGGCCGAGGCACCAAGCCCGGCGGAGACTTCCACTACCAGCACGGCCCCATCAGCCGGGTTGCCGGCCACTACATCGGCCCTCGCATCTTCGAGCAGGCAGGGGTCTCCCACGACGACATCGACGTCACCGGATGCTACGACGCCTTCACCTACACGGTGCTGCTGCAACTGGAGGACTACGGCTGGTGCCAGAAGGGCGAGGGAAAAGACTACGTCACCAGCGGGATAATCAACCTGGGAGGCAGACGTCCCAACAACACCAGCGGAGGCCACCTGTGCGAGGGGTACACCCACGGAATGAACATGGTCATCGAGAACGTGCGTCAGCTTCGGGGTACAGTGGACGACTATTGTCCCCAGGCCCAAGACGGCATTCATACCTACGACTACTCGGAAGGAAAGTGCCGGCAGGTTAGGGACGCCGAAATCAGCATGAACATGGGTTGGGGAACCCCAGCGGTGGGCAGCGCCCTTATCATGAGGAGTTAGACCTATGCCCTCGTATGAATACCGGGGACAGCAAATCAACATCTCCGATAGCGACAGCGAATATAAAGGGTACTTTGAGGCGGCCGCGGAACACCGGTTGGTGGTCAAAAAGTGTTTGGACTGCGGTCTCTTGCGGGGAGAGCCGGGACCGGGGTGTCCCTGGTGTACATCGCTCCAGTGGGAATGGCAGCAGGTCAGCGGCAAGGGAACCATTTACAGCTACCAGATCGTGGCCCATACCGTGGTCCCCAGCTTCCGCGACTGGGCTCCTTTCCCAATAGTGCTGGTGGAGTTGGACGAGCAGGCGGGCCAACCTGACCCGGACGACGGTCTCCGTATCACCGCTAATCTATTGGACGCCAACTCGGAACCGGAAAAAGAGGAGAACGTGGCCATCGGCAAAAGGGTGGAGGTTTTCTTTCTGGATGGGGAAGACGGTTTCGCCCTGCCCCAGTTCCGGCTGTCCGGCGAGCCACCCCGAGGAACGGTGTGGCAGCATTCGGTGTAGGGTCGCGCTACACTTAACCTTCCTGGCCCATCGTACCTAACAACCCGCCGGACCGTGGCGGACAATAACGCAACGTTCGAGGTTTACATTTGACCAAACTAATCAGTTTCGATATCGATGGCACTCTGGAGGTGGGAGACCCCCCGGGCAGTGTCACCATGGAGATGGTAAGACTGGCCAAAAGTCTCGGTTACATCATCGGCAGCAGCTCCGACCGTACCATCAGCTCCCAGCAGCGCATCTGGCGGGACCAGGGCATTACCGTGGACTTCACCGTGCTCAAGCACCAGATCAGCAGCGTGAAGGACCAGTTCGAGGCGGAGGAGTATTACCACATCGGCGACAGCGACATGGACCGCTATTATTCCGAGCGGGCCGGTTTCCTCTTCCTGTCTCCCGACGCCTCGGTGCCTCGCCTTCTGGGGATGAGTCCGGAGCCTTAAAGCATAGGGCCGGAATGCCCCTTAACAGCCGGACGGAGCGTCCATCCGGCCGTCTGTGGGTGGTTCGGGCTCCGCCAGGTTAGCTCCGGCGCCCTCGTTTTCAGCGGACGTTACTTCAAGCGCTACAGGCACCGCGTATTCCCGTCCCTCGTCGGCGGCTATAGCAGTCTCCATGGCGCATATGGCCACTTCTATCTGGCTGTCGTCGGGCTGCCGTGTGGTCAACCGCTGCAACAGGAGCCCCGGCACAGCCATGAAATGCCCGAAGGCCGAATTCTGGTGGGCGCCGCTAAACCGGATCACTTCATAGCTGATCCCGGCAATCACCGGGACCAGCACAATCCGGGAAACAATCCGCCACTCTATGGGCGGCCGCTGCAAAAAGGCGAAGACCAGGATGGACACCAGGACCACGGTTAGCAGGAAGGCTGTGCCACAACGAGGGTGCGGCGTGGGAAACTTGCGGACGTTGTCCACCACCAAGGGCAGCCCTGCCTCATAGGTGTGTACCGCCATGTGCTCGGCTCCGTGATAAGCGAACACCCTTTTTATATCGTCTAGCATACCGATGGCCTTGAT
>JADFFS010000228.1 GCA_022568195.1 Chloroflexota bacterium
TGCTGGAAGATCACCAGGTTGTTGAACATCGCTCCGGCCTGATAACCCCAAGGAAGGGAAAAGGCGCTATTCCCGGGGGCTTCCTGATCGGTATTCTGGGGATTGTTGTGCCCGTACCGGCCTTCGAGGTTGACCATCGGGTACCACACCAGGGCGGTCTCGCATAAACCGTCACCGACGGCCTGGGCGGCCAGACCCATCATCGGGCCGATGTAGGGCGCGTCGGATTTGAGATACTTTGCGTTCTTGAACCCCAACTCCTTTTGTATCCACTCCGCTGAAGCCTTGATCAGGCCGTCTTCGGTGTCATAAGGCGGGGCGAAATAAGGCCTGGGCGCCCAGGTCTGTTCGGCGCGGGTCTCCGCGCTGGTGATAAGCCCGTCAATGTCGCCCAGCGACAGGCCCGCGTCTGCGATCGCCTTCAGGCACGCCTCCTTGGTCAACCCGCCGCAGCTCCGGTCCATGGTCACGCCGTCCCAGCGCCGGTCCATGTGGGACTGGCCCCAACCCACGATGGCGACCTTGCCTCGGTGTTCCCAGATCCCCATACCTTCACGATTTCTCATCCAACCCGTGTTACTAACCATCTCAGCCCCCTTTTGCCATCTGTGCTATTCACCGTTTCCGTACGACCCGGCTGGTCTAGCTGATCACCCGCCACTCGTGGACCATCTGGCCGGTACTCGTCTGCTCAAATATCAGTTCCACGGGGGCCCCAACCGGGACCTCGCCCGGCGGAGTGCCCGGAAGGTTGGACAAGAAGTTGATGCCCGGGTCCTCGTCCAAGGTTATCACCGCAAAGTTGATGGGTTGCGCCGAGCGGAACCCCCTGATGCGAGAGTCGCGTATCACGAGGTACACGTCTATGTGTCCCTTGCCTTGCACCTCTTTCCACTGCAGATTGTCGGCCGAGCCACACTTGTTGCACCGCTGGGCGGGCGGATACTGCAGCCGCTCGCAGGCGGTGCAGTTCTGCAAGAGCAACCGCCGCTCGTTACAGGCGTCCCAGAAAGGCTTGGTCAGGTCATTGGGAACCGGGGCAGGTCTCTCCAGGCCTGGGATCGTTGACATGGTTCTCCCCTCTTGTGGAATCTTGCGCGCCGTACGTCAGGCTTGCGGGGAACATCGTTCCGTTAAAGATTCGACCGGAATTCCCCGGATTAAACTGATAGTATAGTACCCCTCGAAACTATAAAAGGGTTCCCTGAGCGCGTCAACTGCCCTCCGATTCGCTACATTGGCCCATTACCATGGGTTAGCTCTCCCTGCCCATGGCAGGGTACCGACCCCACCTAGCCTGGACCTGCTGCGACTACGCCTACCTGCTACGAGAGCGGGACGGTGATGGACACCGATCCAAGGCCATGCCAGCACCCGGGCCCGGTCCAAGGAAATGTAGCCTACGTCCCACAATCAAACCGAGGATTATAATGGCGTCGTCCACGTCCATGATCAGCCCGTCGCGGTAGGCTACTGGGCGGGCAGCAATACGGAAGAGTTGCCCTTGGCCTCGAACCTGATGGACGTAATTAGCTGGCCTACTTCGAAGTAGCACAGTGACCGACTCATCTAGTTGGAGGGATGAAAATGGCGCTAACCACCGGTGGCAAGTTCATGGCGGAAGCCCTCAAGGCGTACGGTGTCACCCATGTTTTTGTGGCCCCCGCGATTGCCCGGGAAGCCCTGGCGGAGATGAGCGTGTTGGGCGTCAAAAGTATCGTTACCCACGGGGAAAAGGCCGCGGCGTATATGGCCGACGGTTACGCCCGCGCCTCCAATCGTCCGGGCGTCTGCTTTGCTCAATCGGTAGGCGCGGCCAATCTGGCCGCCGGTTTACAGGACCCCTATCTGGCCATGTCCCCTGTGATCGCCATGACTGGCCGCAAGACTCCAATGGAGCAGCAGAAGAACGCCTATCAAGAAATCGAGCACTCCAAGCCCTTCGCCTCGGTGACCAAGTTCTCCGCCTTTGTGGAACGGGTAGAACAGCTCCCGTACCTCCTGCGGCAGGCATTCAGGGAGGCCACCTCCGGCACTCCGATGCCGGTGCACCTTGACCTTCAAGGCATGACCGCGAACGTGATCATGCAAAGTGAAGGCGACCTTAAGCTCGTGGTTGAAGACGCCTTCACCAGCCGCCCCGCCTTTCGTCCCGAGGCATCACCCGACTCGGTGCTGCGGGCCGCTCAGACGCTGTCCGGGGCCCAACGCCCTGTCATTGTCGCGGGAGGCGGAGTTACCGCCTCCCAGGCCCAGCAGGAAGTGGTGGAATTGGCCGAGATGCTGTCCATTCCGGTCGCTACGTCATTGAACGCCAAAGGCGCCATCACCGACAACCATCCCTTGTCGGTGGGAGTCGTCGGCTCCTATTCCCGTTGGTGCGCCAATCGTGTGGTTGCCGAAGCCGACCTGGTGATCTTTATCGGGAGTCACACCGGCAGCCAGGTAACCAACGAGTGGAGGGTGCCGGCCGAGGGTACGCCCGTGATTCAGATCGACATCGACCCTTCCGAACTCGGGCGGAGCTATCCCAACGAGGTATCGTTGCACGGCGACGCCAAAGCCACCCTCCGCAAACTGATCGAGGCGTTGGAGCCCATCGGGGGCCGGAACGACTGGGTCTCTCGCGCGCAAGAATTGGTGCGAGAATGGCGAGACGAAGTTGCCCCCAGGCTCAACTCAGAGGCCGTGCCGATCATCCCCGAGCGGCTCTGCAATGAGTTGACGCAATTCCTGCCCGAGGATGCCATGTTGGTCGCCGACACCGGTCACGCCGGCATCTGGACCGGATCCATGGTTGACCTGAATCACTCCGGGCAGGATTACATCCGGTGCGCCGGATCACTGGGTTGGGGACTCCCAGGGGCCATAGGGGTCAAGTGCGCCTCGCCGGACAGACCGGTGATATGTTTTACCGGCGACGGTGGGTTGTGGTACCACATCGGGGAGCTGGAAACCGCGGTGCGTTATAACATCCCGGTGGTCACCGTAGTGAACAACAACCACGGATTGCTCCAAGACAAGCGGGGCGACGACCGTGGCTACCAGAACGTGCCCGGCGCGACCTCATCCGATCTGTGGCAGTTCAGCGACGTGGACATGGCCAAGGTTGCCGAGTCCATGGGCGCCTTCGGAATACGGGTGGACCGGCCCGGAGACATCCAGGGCGCATTGGAACAGGCGTTGGCATCCGGCCGCCCGGCCGTTGTCGACGTGGTCACCGACCCACAGGACAGCGAAGCTCCGGTACCTTGGGCTCCGTAACGGCCGCCGTTCGAAGCTGAAGACGCAACGTTAGACGCACTAACAGCCTTACTGACCAAGATCGCCTCGTGCGCCGAAGCGACTCAAGGGGATGGAGAGGAGTCGTTGGACCGGATACCCCATGGTAAATCGGGGAAGCTACAGCCTGCATCGAGTGGGTAGCATACCCGTGCCGCCCTTGCAGTGGTGATTCTCTGGTTCATGGACGTATCATGAGGCTGATGAAAAGCCACAAGGTCCTTCCACTATCAGTAATAGTCTTAACCTTTATCTTGGTCGCTTGCGGCGGCGAGGTGCCCACGGCCGCGCGATTTGAGATCGCCCAGACCCTAGCCACGCGGACTGCGGAGCCAACAGCCCGACCCACGCTGACGCCGACATCGACTCCTAGCCCGGTACCGGATTTGTCCGGGATATGGGAGAGTTCGGATTACCAATGCCCCTTTGGAACTTTTCACACGGAGCAGATATCGATAATACATACGAACAACAACCTTGTTGCTCGAAAAATCACTGGCGACCCTTGTGTTCCTGCCGGAGACATCACGTTTGAAGGTAGCTTCTCCGAAGACACCAATTCCCTTTTGATGACTGTTGGATTACCTCCCGAACCGTCGTCCGGCAAAATACCCGTTCAAATAAGTTTGATCGATCACAACTCTTTCCACATCAATGGGTTGCTTTTTGTTCGACAGGCAGGTGCTAAGGTCAACCTGGATATCATCGGCTCCAACGGGGAGCGGACTCCTACCTATTACCACCATTGGGGTGCATCCAGTGGGTCCCATATCGCGGGTCCTACCGAGGGGTAGCAAACGCCAACAGCAGCAAAATGCAAGCCGGTAGACAAGCATCCTACTCCGACGTAATATGCCCTCATCATGGCCAGTGACCGCATACAAAGACAGATTGAACGTCTTCTAGACGAAGCTGAAGACGCATTTGATCAGGGTGACTGGGATCGGCTCAGTGACCGTGCAAACAGGGTTTTGCTTCTCGACGCGGAGAACAGCGATGCCCTCTCGTTTTTGACTGCTGCGGAACGGGCGTTAGCTACAACGGCACCAACGCCAACGAGTCAGCCCGCAACCCCCACCGCAGCCCTAGTGAGCCCCACCTCCTTCGCCAATGGCCGCTAACAGGTCAAGCGGTTCCTGGGCGAGGGCGGCAAGAAGAAAGTCTATTTAGCCCACGACACCACGCTCGACCGAGAGGTCGCCTTCGCCCTGATCAAGGCCGAGGGGTTAGACGATGTCTCCCGTACCCGTATCCAACGAGAGGCCCAGGCCATGGGCCGCCTCGGTTCCCACCAGCACATCGTCACCGTTTTCGACCTGGGCCAGGAAGGAGACCAGCCCTACATGGTCACCGAGTTGATGGGCGGCGGTGATGTGGAAGGTTTGATAGCAAACGCCACCGACCACCGCTTTCCCTGGACCAAGCAATCGGCATCGCCCGAGAAACCTGCCAGGGGCTGGCGTTCGCCCACTCCCGGGGAATTGTCCACCGGCACCTGAAGCCGGGCAGTGTCTGGCTG
>JADFFS010000229.1 GCA_022568195.1 Chloroflexota bacterium
CGACTATACGCACATTGCTCGAGTTAAAGGACAGAAGCTTGAAGCTGCGCCCTCTGAGGAGAGGGCTCTTCCCGGCTATACTGTTATCGTTTCTCAGTCAAGGGGATTTGATGTGAAGGTCGCCCCAGGAGATGGCCGTTGGTAATATTTGTCCTGATTATAGGGGTTCTGGCGGGCTTCTTCTCCGGTCTGCTGGGCCTGGGTGGCGGCCTGCTCATGACGCCACTGTTCCTGTATGGGCCCGGTGCGGTGGGGGTCGGCGCCCTGACGGTGAAGCAGATTACCGGCCTGACCATGGTCCAGGGATTTGCCGGGGCCGTTTCAGGCCTGACCAGGCACCAGTCCTACGGCTTTGTCTCCTGGAGATTGATCCGGTATTTGGGCGTGTCGGCCGGGGTCTCGGCACTGGCCGGAGCCATCCTTTCCAATTGGGTAGCGGACGATGTAATCCTGGCGGTTTTCGGCGCCATGGCCATTATCGCATCTGCGTTGATATTTCTGCCCGGGTCCAGGGACACTCAGGACCAATCAGAGCCGGGCGCGTTCACATTCAACGCACCCTTGGCCGTGATCCTGGGTGGATTCATAGGCTTTGCCGGGGGTCTGGTGGGCCAGGCGGGTTCTTTTCTTCTTATTCCCACCATGTTGTACGTGCTGCGGGTACCGACTCGAATCGCCATCGCAAGTAACCTGGGCATTATCCTGTTCTCGGCGGTAGGCGGCCTGGCCGGCAAGCTGACCACGGCACAGGTCCCAGTCGAGCTGTCCCTGGTCATGGTGGCCGGGTCAATCCCGGCGGCCCAACTGGGCGCAATGGTAAGCCGCCGGATGCGGCCCAGGGTGTTGCGTTACGCTCTGGCTGCCGTGGTGGGCGCAGCCGCCATACGCATCTGGTGGGGCGTTCTAACCTGAACAGTCAAACCGGACGGACAGTCGGGGTTGCGGAGCTACCCTGCAGCATGAAGCAAATGGGAGTATCTCCATACCCATGGGCCTGGGTGTCTGAGGCAACCAGGCGTTCCCGGCAAGCAGGTTCTATTCAGAACTACGCCTACAGAATTACGCCTTCATCCTGTAACAGGGCAATGTCGTCCCAGGTATAGCCCAGTGTATCTATCAGAATCTCTTCCGTGTCTTCGCCGTGGGCCGGCGCCATTTTTCTTGTCGACAGGGGAGTCTTGCTGTAGCCCAGAGGGGTCTGCAGCCATTTGGACGGGCCCACCACCGGATGGTCGAAGTCAACGATATAGTTGTTGGCGATTACCTGAGGATCGTTGGGTAGGTCAAATGCGTCCTGAACCCGTTCCCAGATAATGTCTTCGTTGCCGGTAAACAGTTCCGCCCACTCTTCCCGGGTCCTGTTGATGAAGACCTCGTCCAGAATCTCGACCAGCTCTCTGCGATTCTCCGTGCGGTCCACCATGGAATCGAAGCGCTTGTCTTCCATCAGGTCATTCCGGTCGATGGCCTTGCAGATGAACGGCCAGTAGCGGTCGCTCTGGTTCATCGAGAAGGCAATCCACCTGTCGTCTTTGCACTTGTAGTAGTTCCACAGCGGATTTCGGGCCAGACTGCGGTCTATGCGGGCGGGAGCGTTCTTCGTTAGCAGGGCCATGCCGTACCGCATGCCGCCCAGCCACATAATGCTTCCCAAGTGCGACGCGTCGACTTTCTGGCCGATCCCCATCCTTTCCCGGGCTACCAATCCGCCCAGGACGCCGTAGGACAGCATGATCCCCGCCATCTGGTCCGCCATGCCGCCCACGCTGTAAGGCACGCCATCGTCCGGGCCGGCCCACCATAGAGACCCGGACCGGGCTTCACCGGTTAGGGCGAAGGCCGGCTTGTCGGCGTCGGGGCCCTTGGGGCCATATCCGGTGGCGGAACCGTACACGATCTTGGGGTTGTGCTTGATCAGATCGTCGTAGCCCAAGCCCAGCCGCTCGGCCACGCCGTTACGGAAGTTTTCGACAAAGACATCGGACTTGGCCACCAACCTGTGAATGACCTCGACACCTTTGGGATGCTTCAGGTCCAGGGCGATGCTCTTTTTTTGCCGGTTCAAACACTCGAAATAGGAATTGATGCCGCCCGGAAGCACCGACGAGGCTCCGGCAACCCGGTTGAATTGCCGGCCCAAGTCACCATCCAATGACTCCACCTTGATGACCTCGGCGCCCAAATCGGCCAGCATCATGGTGGATACCGGGCCGAACTGCCACATGGTCCAATCGATTACTCTGATACCATCCAGAGGCCCCGTTTTACCAATGGCCTCCCCGTTGGCGCCGTTCCCCGCTTGGCTGGCGTTACCGGCCAGCCGGCTGCCGCAACCGTCGCAGTAGCTGGCGTCCTGACGGTTGTTTCTTCCACAGCTCGTACAGTTCATAGACTACCCATTACTCAGATTCCTATAGCAACTAGCCTGTAGATTTAAACCGTCTATCGAAACTCACCGCAGAGCAAGCAGAGAACACAAAGCTAAGACCGTGTGTGACGTGTCATTCTGAGTGAAGCGAAGAATCTGGGTGGCGGGGAGTGATCCCTCCCCAGATGCTTCGTCGCTGCGCTCCTCAGCATGACGTTAGAAATGGGCCTCGCCTGTTCGCACACTCTCTAAGACCAGTTTCCATATTATTTCTCTGCGACTCTGCGGTTTTGTTGGTGGTTCTCAGGCCCCAAATCGTGCGCCCGGTGTTAAACCCACCGATTTTATCCACTCACCCGCCATGACCTTGCCGGATCCGGGTGGCTGGACCCTTCCCACCAACAGGCCGCCGTCGGCCGAGGCTACAGTAAAGCCGTCATCGGAGACCTCGGTCACCTCGCCGGGTACCTTGCTGGCAACCACCGGCAGCTTGGAGGCCCTGAAAAGCAAGATTGTCTCGCCACCGAAGGTGGTGGCGGCGCCGGGACTTGGGTCGCAACCCCTGACCTGGTTGTATATCTTCTCCACCGGGTCGCGCCAGTCGATGGTGACATCGCCGGTCCGGCACCACCCCTCGTAGGTCGCCTGCGACTCGTCCTGGACCAGTTTAGGCGCCGTGCCATCGGCAACCATACGCACGGCCTCGGCCAGCGCCTCCACCCCCATGGGGAACAGCTTGTCGAAATACACCGATCCCAGGGTTTCGTCCGGTCCGACTTCGACGGTTCTTTGTAGCAGGACAGGGCCGGTGTCCAAGCCTTTGTCGGGCCAGAAAATCGTCAGCCCAGTTTCCGTTTCCCCTTGGATGATCGGCCAGTTTATGGAGCTGGGGCCACGGTGTTTGGGCAGCAATGACGGGTGGTATTGGATTGTGCCTTTGGATGGGGCCTCCAGGATAGCATCGGGAATAATATCGGTGACGAAGGCCATCACGCACAGGTCGGCGTTCAGGGCTTTGAAGGCGTCCACGGCTTCCTGGTTCCGCATGCGCCGGAACTGGAGCACCGGGATGTCCTGCTGCTCCGCCGCTGCCTTGATGGGGTCGGGAGGACGGCCCTCTCGATCGGGTGGTGCGAACACCCCTACTACGGTCTCCCCCTGCTCCACCAAGGCCTCGACAACCTTGCCGCCGAAGGCCTCCTGTCCAATCACCACGATGCGCATTCCGCCAGCCATCATGTCATCCTCTCGGTTTAAAGTGCCCGGCCGAATACTTTCTTCGGTACCGGCTCAGTACTGGCGCGTTTGACGCGACCGGCCTCCCATGTTCCCGTAGGAAACGGATTGGTCGGTGACTATGTCCAGCAACGCGGCCTTGCCCGAGTTGAACGCCCGCTCTAGAGCAGGCCGGATCTGCTCCGGGTCGGTGACCCGCTCGCTGAACCCGCCCATGCCCTCCATGATCTTGGCGTAATCGGTGTCCTGGGACAGGTAGGTGCCGATGGCCCGGCCGCCCCGGCGCAGGGTCCCCTGGGTAGTTTGATTCCAGGCCCCGTTGTTGCCCACGATAGAGACGATGGGAAGGTTGAAACGGACGTAGGTTTCCACGTCGAACCCGGTTAGGCCGAAGGCCCCGTCTCCGTAGACTATGCACACCTGCTTGCCTGGGCGGGCCAGTTGGGCCGCCGCCGCAAAACCGCTGCCGGCTCCCAGACAGCCGAAGCTACCCGGATCGAGCCAGTGACCCGGCTCGTTGATCGCCAGCACCCGGGCGGCGAAGGTCACGAAGTCGCCACCATCGCCGATGACGGTGGCGTCGTAGTCCAGGATATCCCTCAGCTCCTTCATCACCCGCATGGGATGAATGGGAGTCTGGGTGCTGTTGAGCATCTCTTCGTCGGCCGCCTTGAGGACCTGGTCCTCGGTGATGACCTCTTCAACCCAGGCCTTGCCCGGGGACTTGTAGTTGGAGCTTCTGAGTTGGTCCATGATCTGGCGCAAGATGGCTTTGGTATCGCCTATCACGCCCACGTCCACGTCCCGGTTCTTACCGATCTCGGTGCCGTCCATCATAATCTCGATCAGGCGCGGGTTCTGGGGGAACATTTGTTCCGAGCCGTACCCGAGTCTAAAATCGATGGGAGTGCCGATGAGCATCACCGTGTCCGACTTTACCAACCCGTAGCGGCGGCCCAGGCTGCCCAGGTTGGGGTGGTCGGCGGGGATGCTGCCGCGACCCATGGCGTTCAGGAACACCGGAGAGTCGATCATCTCCACGAACTCGCGCAGTTCTTCCGCCGCGTCGCTCCACCACACATCGGAGCCGGCCAGAATCATGGGCCGTTCCGTGGTTTTGAGAATATCCACGACCTTGGCAATGTACTCGGGGTCGCCGTAGGCCTTGGCCTCGGTCCGGTAGCGCTGCGGATA
>JADFFS010000230.1 GCA_022568195.1 Chloroflexota bacterium
GGCAGCGGAATGAATGACAGACCGATTTATTCACAAGCTCTCAGGATGACAGTTTTGGGGCAAGGCCCGTCAAGGGGGAAGGGATTTGTCAGCTTCCTCTTGACGGAGGAGAGTCAGAGTGAGGGTGTACTGCACACGAACATAGCGAGATAATCTTGACCGGGAGGGTTTTATGGAAGTCGTCAGGCGAAACTATCCGGAATTACCAGCACCGGGAGCGCCCCATTACCAGTCGGTGCGGGTGGGAAACCTGCTATTCCTGTCAGGGGCGACGGCCAGGGACACCGAGGCCGAGCACGGCGACATGGCTGCCCAGACCGACGTGATCCTGAAGAGGATCCAGCACATCGTGCAGGCCGAGGGCGGCTCACTGGAGAACGTGGTCAAAATCACCAGCTACGTTACCGAGATTGATCGAGACGCCGGCGCCGCCACCCACCAGGTCCGGGTGAAGTACTTTGGGGAAAACCTGCCGGCCAGCACTCGGGTTCAGGTGGCGGGTCTGGTTGAGCCTCATCTGAAGATCGAAATCGAGGCCATTGTGGTCCTGCCCGAGTGACCGGGCCTCAAAGAGAGACCAAGGGCCCGTAGGTGTCCGGCCGGCGGTCCCTGAAAAACTGCCAGGTATCGCGGACCTCCCTTATTTCATCCAGGTCCAGATCGGCCACGATTACTTCATCCCTGTCCCGGGAACCCTGAGCCAGGATCTGGCCCCGGGGATTGCAAAAGTAGCTGCTGCCGTAGAACTCGCCTATGTTCCAGGGCAGCTCACGCCCTACCCGGTTGACAGCGCCAACGAAGTAGCCGTTGGCCACGGCGTGGGCGGGCTGCTCCAGCTCCCACAGATGGTCGGATAATCCAGCAACGGTGGCCGACGGGTTGAAGACGATCTCCGCGCCGTTCAGGCCCAGCGCCCGGGCGCCTTCGGGGAAGTGGCGGTCGTAACAGATGTAGACTCCCACGTCGGCTACCTTGGTGCGGAAAACCGGGTAACCGCTGTTCCCCGGCGTGAAATAAAACTTCTCCCAGAACCCCGGCGCCAGGTGGGGTATATGAGTCTTGCGGTACTTGCCCAGGTAGCTGCCGTCGGAATCCAGCACGGCGGCGGTGTTGTAGTACAAGCCGGCGATCTCCTCTTCGTAGATAGGCACGATCAAGACCGTTCCGAACTTTTTCGCCAACTCCCCCATCAGCCGAACGGTGGGACCGTCGGGTATACGCTCGGCCAACTTGTACCACCGGCGGTCCTGCTCGGCGCAGAAGTAGGGCCCGTAGAAAAGCTCCTGAAGGCACAGGACCTCCACGCCCTCACCGGCCGCTTCTTCGATCAGGGCCACATGCTTGTCGACCATGTATTTCCTGACCTGGCTCAACTCCTCAGGAGGGTTTTCTCCCAGGCCGGCTTGAATCAGTCCGGCACGAACAACACGAGACATATCGCCTCCCGGGAATACAAAATATATGGATCGCAGCCAGGTCCGCCCTGACGCCGCTTGAGAGCGTCCGCGGCCACTAACAGCAGGGGAATAGGCCGGGGGTTAACACTAACATTCGCCCGTGATTGCGGTCTACTTGGATGGGTTCTTCACGCCATGTCGCAAGCTCTGGCCTTCCGAAGTCCGGGGTGGATGGGGTTGTGGACACAGGACCACCTCCGGGCTAAAATCCGAGCTAAACTCCGGGCGCACCGCCATGCAGAGGCTCCCGAGCAGAGAACAGGACCACCACCATGGACCCGCAACAGGCGCTAAATGTCCTTAGTCAGGTCGACGAGCAAGCCATTGTCGATCTGGCCAGCGACCTGATAAAGATCCCCAGCTTCAAGCTGGAAGAGACCCCCGTGGCCACCTTCCTGGCCGATTTCTTCGGCGATAAGGGGTACAAGGTGGACCTTCAGGAGGTGGAGCCCGGCCGGTTCCAGACCATCGCCACCCTGGAGGGTACCGGCGGGGGCCCCAGCCTGATGCTGAACGGCCACACCGACATAAACTCCCTTACCCGCCGCTGGCGCCGGGACCCCTGGACTCCCAGTGTGGAAGGAGACCGCCTGTACGGCCACGGCGTCCAGAACATGAAGGGCGGCCTGGCCAGCATCATCATGGCGGCGGAAGCGGTACGCCGGTCGGGCGTCCGGCTGAAGGGCGACCTGGTGGTCGCTTGCGTGGTGGGGGAGACCCAGGGAGGCGAAGGGACCCATTTTTTGATGCGTAGCGGCCTGCGCACCGACATGGCGGTGGTGGCCGAACCCTTTGGCGTGGGCAACCTGGTCACCGTCCATGCCGGCATCGTACACATGGCCATCCACACCTACGGCGTAACCGGGCACATCCGCCAGCTTGAAGGCACCGTGAACGCCGTGGAAAAAATGACCGGCGTGATCGACGCCCTGCGGCGCGTGGCGTTTACCTACCAGCCCAGGGAAGACATGCCGGACCTGCCCAGGCTCAACGTGGGCAGCGTCATCGGGGGGTTGGGCCAGGATTACGTTCTGGTGGAGCCGCCCTACATACCCGACCTGTGCACCATCATCGTGGACGTGCACTTTGTGCCGGGCCAGACGGTGGAGGGCATTGTCGCCGACATCCGCCGGGTCCTGGACCCGTTGCAGGACGAAGACCCGGAGCTGTCCTATGCGATCGAAATCCCACCGCCGGAATCCTTTAAGGGCCGGCGCCGTCTGGTAATGGACCCGTTGGACGTGCCCCGGGACTCGGAGATAGTCCAAGCTGTGGCCCGGAACCACCAGAAGGTAACCGGAGAACCGCCCAAGGCCATCGGAGCCGTGTTGCCCTACTCCTATACCGCCAACGACACCTGCCATCTGTGGAACGCCGGCATACCGTGCCTGCTTTACGGTCCCGCCGTGGTCCGAGGCAGCGGCGGCGAGGACGACAGCTACGTCATAATCAGCGAGATGGTCCAGTGCACCAAGGTATTGGCCCTCACCGCCCTGGACGTGTGCAACACCGAGCCGTTGTAGTATCAATACTCTCACTACGGCACAAATCCCCCTAAAGCCCCCTTTTATAAAGGGGGACCGGAAATTCCCCCCTTTGAAAAAGGGGGGCTAGGGGGGATTTAGACGTTTATGTGGATACAAACAGGAGGTTCCCGTTGAAAGCCATCACAGGCATCGAGTTCCATACCTTTTCTATCGTCGGCCGGTGCTCCCGAACTGGGATGTTGGGGATAGCAATCACCACCAGCGATATCTCGGTTGGCTCCCGGTGTCCCTACGTGAAACCCTCGGTGGGAGCAATCTCCACCCAAGCCTCAACCGACCCCAGCCTGGGGCCATTCGCCTTGAGGCTGTTGGGGCTGGGCTACTCGGCCAAGGGAGCCCTCCAGCAATTGGAGACCGGCGACCCTTACATCGAGCGGCGCCAGCTAGGTCTGGTGGACCACAACGGCAATCCCGCCGCCAGGACCGGGGCCATGAACAATCCATGGGCGGGACATTCCACCGGGCAGAACTACGTAGCCATGGGCAACGGCCTGGTGGGAGAAGAGGTGGTCCAAGCCATGGCCGCGGTGTTCCTGGAAGCTCCTCAGCTGGACCTGGAGGAGCGATTGACCGGGGCGCTGGAAGCGGGACAAAAGGCCGGCGGGGAAGCCCAGGACTCCACACCCTACCACTCGGCTGCTCTGTTGGTCTACGCCTCGGACACATTCTCCAGGGTAGATTTGCGGGTTGACGAACACCCAGCGCCGGTGGCGGAGCTGCGGCGGCTGCTGGACATATACGCACCGAAGATCGACTACTTTGCCCTGAGAGCCAGTGACCCGGAGGCAGCCCAAGCAGCCAAGGACGCCGCAGCCTGAGCCAGAGCGGGCGTGGGCCACGGCGAATACAATCTGGAACCCTCGTGGCGGCACTTCGAGTGGTACAATCCCCGGACATGGGCCTTGCCCCAAAAACTGTCATCCTGATCCTTCCGCAGAAGGAGAAGGATCTTCCTTGCGTGGCTCACCTGGGGGAGACCCTTCGACAGGCTCAGGGTGACACGCTGGGGGCGCTTTCGAGGCAAAGCCCGGACATGGGCAACGCACATGATTCCCCGAGACCAGAAATCGTAAACATGGGAGTACCGGAATGGCAGTGACCAGGATCGACATCTCCAACCGGAGCAATTTCGCCGATGGAGCATCCTTTGACGGAGTCGGCCCTTACGAGCTTTTGGAGGGCACCGCCCACTTCGCGGTTGACCCGCTGAACCAACGTAACCAGGCAATAACCGACCTGGAGTTGGCGCCCAGAGATGCCAACGGCCAAGTCAGGTTCTCCGCTGACTTCGCCATGCTGCAACCCGCCGATCCGGGCCAGGGCAACGGGCGCTTGCTCTTTGACGTGGTCAACCGGGGGCGTAAGACCGCCCTCAGCCTGAATGACGTCCCAGCGGCCACCGATTTGCTGGCGCCCCTGCAGGCAGGCAACGGTTTTCTGATGCGCCACGGCTACACCGTGGTGTGGTGCGGCTGGCAGGCCGACGTGCCGCCCACGCCGGGACTGATCGGGCTGCAAGCGCCGGAAGCGATCGGACCAGACGGCCCGCTGACCGGAAGCATCCTGTGTCAATTCCAGTGTAACGAGCTTACTCAACACTTCCTGCTGGCCGACCGGGACCATCTTTCCCACTCGCCCGCCGACCCCGACGACCCATCGGCCACGTTGACGGTCCAAGACCATCCCAATGAGACGCCGCAGCCCATCAGCCGGGGAGATTGGTCCTTCGTTCGCCTTGAGGAAACCGACGCCGGCGCCGATACCGAACCCAACCCCGTCTACCTGC